>JAGWSB010000017.1 GCA_028876375.1 Chloroflexota bacterium
CTCGAGGCGCCGTCGGACGTCGGGCCACTCCCGGTCGACGATCGAGTAGTAGCAGGCGTCGCGGACCGTGCCGTCCGGCAGCACCCGCTCGTTCCGGATGACCCCGTCCAGCTTCGCGCCGATCCGTTCGATGGCGCGCCGCGACCGCTCGTTCCGCACGTTGGTCTTCAGCCAGACGCGGATCGCCCCGAGCTCGAAGGCGTTGCGCAGCTGGAGGTACTTGGCCTCGGTGTTCGCGGCCGTGCGCCGGGCCGAAGCGGCGAGCATCGTCCAGCCGATCTCGACCGACCGGTTCGCGCGGTCGATCGCGCCGTATCGCGTCGTGCCGATCACGACGCCGTCGCCGGCGCGCCGCGTGAGCCACGGCAGGTGCTCGCCCTGGATCTGCAGGTCCAGCGCGTCGCGTACGTAGCGCTCGATGGTGGCCACGGAGGACGGCGGAGGCGATCCCAGCCACGTCCAGATGTCGGGCTCGCGGACCGCTTCGAACAGGGCGGCGGCGTGCTCCGCGTGGAGCGGCTCGAGGAGGACGTGCTCGCCGCGCAGAGTGAGCGGCCGCGGGTCGAACGCCGGCCGCGCGCGCCCGACGACGTAGGCCATGCGGACGTCGTCGGCGAACTCGCCGCGGTCGGTGAGCACCCCGTCGCGCTCGATGCCCTCGACCTCGAACCCGCAGGCCTTGTACGAGGCGATGGCGCGGTCGTTGAACGACAGCACGCTGAGAGAGATGCGATGCGCGCCCAGGTCGCCGGTCAGGTGACGCACCAGCGTGGCGAGCGCGTCGCGCCCGAGGCCGCGCGACCACAGCGCCGGTTCGCCGATGCCGACGCCGACCTCGGCGCTGCGGGCCTTCGGACGCCAGTCGCGATAGTTGGCGAAGCCGATCGGCCCTCCCTCGTGCTCGATGACGAAGAGCCGGCCGTCCGGCTCGACGAAGCGGGCCATGAACGCGGCGGCGGCATCGGGGTCGGGGAATCGCCCCGGCGACCTCCCCCACTGCATCCACGCGAACTCGGGCACGGCCGCCCAGCGCACGAAGTGCGTGGCGTCGGCGTCGCGCGCCGGCCGGAGCCGCACGCGCTCGCCGACCAGCACCGGGGACGGCGCGATCCGGCTGGTCACGCGATGGCGTCGCCGACGCTGGGTTCGGCCGGCGCGAAGTCCGCCGGCAGGGCCTGCGTGTCGCGCTCGCGCACGACGCGCTCGACGAAGGCGTCGAGCAGGACGCCGCGCTCCTCCTGTCCCTTCCCCGCCCCGCGGGGCCGCACGGAGACCGTCCCGGTCTCCGCCTCCTTGCCCCCGACGACGACCAGGTAGCCGGCGCGCCGGTGCTGCGCCTCGCGGATCCGCTCGCGCATGTCCGCCAGCGGCGGCTCGTCCAGGTGCACGCGGATCCCGCGCTCGACGAGGCGGCCCGCCACCGAGCGCGCGTAGTCCATCGCGTCCTCGCGGATGGGGACGATCGCGACCTGCTCCCAGTTGAGCCACAGCGGGAAGTTGCCGGCGTAGTGCTCGATGAGGCCGCCGACGAAGCGCTCGAGGCTGCCGAAGAGGACGCGGTGGATCATGACCGCGCGCTCCCGCTCGCCCCTCTCGTTCACGAAGGTGACGTCGAAGCGCTCCGGCAGGTTGAGGTCGATCTGGATCGTCGGCCCCTGCCACTCGCGACCGATGGCGTCCTTGACCTTGATGTCGATCTTCGGCGCGTAGAAGACACCGCCGCCTTGGTCGGTCTTGTAGGGGACCTCGCGCACCCCGAGGGCGTCGCGCAGCGCCTTCTCCGCCGTGTCCCACATCTCGTCGGTCCCGAGGCGGCGCTCCGGCCGCGTCGAGAGGTAGATGACCGGATCCGTGTAGCCGAAGAGGCGCATGAACTCCATCGCGAGGTCGAAGACCTTCCCGATCTCCTCCTGCGCCTGCGCGGGAGTGCAGAAGATGTGGCTGTCGTCCTGGGTGAACCCGCGCACGCGCTGCATCCCGTGGAGCGTGCCGCCGCGCTCGTAGCGGTAGACCGTGCCGAGCTCGCCGATGCGCAGCGGCAGCTCGCGGTACGAACGGACGCGCGACTGGAACACCTTGATGTGCCCCGGGCAGTTCATCGGCTTGATCCAGAAGCGCTGCGTCCCCTCGTCGAGCAGGAGCGGCCCGTACATGTTCTCGCCGTACTTCTCGAGGTGGCCGGAGCGCTGGTACGTGCGCTCGTGGGCCATGTGCGGCGTGTAGACGAGGGTGTACCCCCGGGCGTGGTGGACGCGGCGCCACCACGACTCGAGCTCCTCCCGCACGATCGATAGCCGCGGCAGCCAGAGCACGAGACCGCTCCCGAGCTCCTCGTCGATGCGGAAGAGCTCGAGCTCGCGCCCGAGCACGCGGTGGTCCCGCCGCTCGATCTCCTTGAGGCGCTCGAGGTAGGCGTCGAGCTCCTTCTGCGACGGCCATACCGTCCCGTAGATGCGCGTCAGCTGCGGCCGCGTCTCGTCGCCCCGCCAGTACGCGCCGGCGATGGACATGAGCTTGAAGGCCTTGATGCGGCCGGTACGGTCGACGTGCGGCCCCTTGCACAGATCGACGAAGTCGTCGTGGCGGTAGATGCTCACCGCAGTGGCTTCCGCGCCCTCCGCCTGGTCGAAGCTCTGGATGAGGTCGACCTTGAAGTCCTGCCCGCTGGCGCGGAACAAGCGCAGCGCCTCGTCGCGCGGCAGCTCGCTGCGCTCGAAGGGCACGTCCGCCTTCGCGACCTCGCGCATGCGCGTCTCGATGCGCGAGAGGTCCTCGGGCACGATGGGCCGCGGGGTCTCGAGGTCGTAGTAGAAGCCGTCCTTGATCGCCGGTCCGATGCCGAGCTTCGTACCCGGGAAGAGGTCGAGGACCGCGCCGGCCATGAGGTGCGCCGTCGAATGCCGGAGAGGCTGGAGCGGATCCTCCTCGCCGTGTCCGGCCCTGCGTCCGAGCTGCTTCGCCATGTCGTCCCCCTAGAAGAACAAACGACCGCTCGTCTACTGGGACGAGGCGGTCGCTCGCGGTTCCACCCAGCTTCCGCCGGCGGACCGGCGGCGCTTTCGTTCCGGCTGTATGGGGCCGACCCTCGGCGCTCGGCGGTGGTGACCCTCGCCCGCTGCCTGCCGGCTCTCACCGTCCCGGCTCGCTGCGCGGTGCTCGGTCGGGGGCATGTCCGCGTCGTCGCGCGTGCTGAGGATACCCCTCCTAGGTGAGGAGCACGCCGATGAAGATCACCAGCACGCCGATGAAGTTCGTCCACTCCACCACGCCCGTCGCTCCGGTGAACGCCGCGGTGCCGCCCACGGCGGCGATGAGGACGCCGACGGCGATGACCACGTTGGCCAGGGCGCGCCGTCCCTCGTGCCGCTTGGCCACGAAGCCCCACGCCGACCACAGCGCGCCGCCGATGAGGATGAGGCTGCCGAGGCCGCTCCCGATCCCGGCCAGGATCCGCGGGAACGGCGCGGCGTCGAAGCCGCGGCCGGTGTCGGCGGCCTTGCTGAGGTCGACCAGGCTGACGGCCACGGCGATGACGCCGAGGACGGTGAAGACGATGACGACCCACGTCGCCCACCGCGCCACCCGCGGCGGCGTGAGGAGGTGGATCGTGCCCAGCGACAGCCAGGCCACGTTGAGGACCGCGCCGAAGAGGTAGAAGACGCGGTAGTTCAGGTCGGTGACGCCGCTCAGCTGCCGCGCCAGCCCCGCCGCCGCGGCAACGGCGAACATCCCGAAGCCGATGGCCCACGCCGCCTGGTACGCGCGCCCGCGCCGCGACCACCGCTGCGCCATGACCGCGGCGAACACCGCGCTGATGACGAACGAGAGGGCGGCGGCGATCATGCCGCCGCCACCCTAATACCTTCCGGCCCTACTGTCCGTACAGCTTCTTGACGAATCCGCTGGCCTCGATCTCCTTGAGGATGCTCGTGTCCATGAGCTGCGCGGGCTTGAGGTCCTTCGCCTTCGCCTTCTGCGTGGCGGTCTCGTTGATCACCTGCTGGAACGCCTCCTCGGACGGATAGGGCACCTGCGGGAACACGTCCTTGTACGCCGAGTACCCGATGTCCAAGAACTGCGGGTCGGTGTTCTTCAGGTACTTGCCGATCACGGTCTTCACGAACGCGGGGTCCTGCTTCCAGCGCGCGATGGCCTCGATCGTCGCCTTCAAGTTGGCGGTGACCGCGTCCTTGTTGTCGGTCAGGTACTTGCGCGTGACCGCGATGCCCACGTTCTGCTCGGGCTCGTTGTACGTGGACATGTCGAGGATCTCGTGGGCACCCGCTTTCTGCGCGAGGATGTTGTTCGGCGGCGAGACGGCGATCGCCGCGCACTTCCCGCTCGTGAGCACCGCGATCTGCCCGGGCGGGTCGTTGGCCGCGACGAACTGGAAGTCCTCGAGCTTCCACCCCTGGTGCTTGGCGATGGAGCCCCAGGCGAAGTAGTCGGCCGTGCCGATGCGCGTGACCGCGATGGTCTTGCCCTTGAGCTGGTCGATCGACGTCACGCCCGGCATGGCCATGACGCGGAAGATCATCTTGTTCACGAAGCCGGCGATCAGGACGACGTCCTCGCCGCCGGCGGCCGAGGTCACGACCGCCGACCCGGCGACGCTGGTCATGTCGATCTTCCCGCCGAGCATCGCGGCCATGGCGTTGTTGCTGCCGCTCACGTAGGAGAGGTCGAACGCCTGCCCGTACTTCTTGAAGTAGCCGGCCTCGAGCGCGACGGGCCACAGCATCTGGTTGGAGGTGAGCGCGACCCACGCGCCGGTCGCCTTCGTCGCCTTCGGTGCCGCGCTCGCGGCGCCCGCGGATGCGGCGGCGGTCGCGGCCGGCGATGGCGCGGCCGCCGGCGCGCACGACGAGAGCACCACCAGCCCGCCCAAGGCGGCGGACGATCGCAGGAGCGCGCGGCGCGAGAGCCTGTGTGCCATGACCCCCTCCTTATCGCTGGAGGGGATGCTAGCGCGGGGTCGCCGCGGGACTGTGCGCTGCGCGAGGTGCGTCGAACATCGAGAAGGTGAGGGACATCGGAGAGGTCACCGACTTGCTGCGGATCCGATCGGCCGTGGGCGGTAGAGGGCTCGAACCTCTGACCTCTTGCATGTCAAGCAAGTGCTCTGACCAGCTGAGCTAACCGCCCGTGGAGGCCTCAGTTTACCGCCGCGCTCGGCCGCGGTCGACCTATCGCTTCTCCCCTTCGAACGCGCGGAAGCCCGCCAGGGGAGCGTCCTTCGCGAAGAGCAGCACGCGGAACGCGCCGAGGCCGTTCGGATCGAGGAGCGTGTCCACGGCCGAGCGCCGGCTCGCCGCGCGCAGCTGCTCGAGCGGCGTGGACGGACGCGCCGCGGCCTCGCGGACGCCGAGGGCGAGGAGGACGTCGCGCTGCGTGGCGTTCCCGACGAGCCGCAGCCCCGCGCCTTCCGCGGCGCGGCGGATGGCGGTGACGTTCACCGTCGCGGTGATGTCCATCTGCCCCGGGCGCTGGAGCGTATCGGCTATGAGGTGGTGCCGACTGAATCCGCGGAGCGTCCCCTCCCCGAGCCGCGCGAGGAGCCCGGCCTCGTCGTCCGCGTAGTCGACGAGCAGCAGATACCCGCGCGTGAGCGCCGCCGCGATCTGAGCCACCCAGCTCTCCGCGGCGATCCCGACCTCCCAGCGTCCGCCGACCGGGAGCGTCTCCGGAACGCGCCAGCGCAGGTCGGACTGGCTCGCGGGCCGCAAGGTCTCGACCAGCACCGGGCCGTCCGCGTCGACGTACACCTCGCGGACGCCGTCCTGGGTCCGGACCAGGACGTGGACGGGGAAGGCGTCGAGCACCTCGTTGGCGAAGATCAGCCCGTGGATCGGCGCGAGCCCGCGCGGCGCCGTCGCCCACCGCAGCTCGCGCCCCGCGAGCGCGACCGCCTGGAGCTCGCGGAAGCGGGGCGATACCTCGACGATGGCCGGGCGCACGCCGCGCGCGGCATCGGGGCGCTCGCGCTCGAGGGCCGCCAGGAGGTCGCGCATGACGCCGCCGCGGCCGGCGCCCGCCTCGACGAGGTCCCACGTCGCCGGGCGGCCGAGCGCGACGTGCGCGTCGATGGCGATGCGCGACAGCGCGCGCCCGAACGCCGGGCCGAGCTCGCCGGAGGTGAAGTAGTCCGACGCCTCGAACCCGATCGCGGCGCGGGTCGTGTAGTAGCCGTCCTCCGGATCGAAGAGCGCGGACTCCATGAAGCTCGCGAAGGTGATGGGCCCGCTCGATCGGATGCGCGCGCTCAGGCGCTCGGCGAGCCCCACGTCGTCATCGAGCCTAGTCGCTCCGCCGCGGCGCGCGCCGCGGCTAGCGCGAGAGCGGCGTCACGGTGGGCGTCGGTGTCGCGGTCGGGACAGCGTGGAACGCGCTCTCGACGTAGCGGTCGCCGGCCCAGGTGAAGGTCCGCTGCATGCGCGGGTCGAGCTGCTGCCCGACGAGCTTGCCCGTGCCCTCGAGGGTCGTGACCCGCGACGGCCCGAGCTCGATCTCGGCGAGCGCGCCGAGAGGACGGCGGAGCAGCTCCTGCATCCGCCCGCTCACCCAGCGCGCGATGACGAGCTCGTTGCGGCCGCACGCGGTGCCGCCGCACTCGCCGACGACGTACACCAGGTGCTCGGCGTCCGCGACGGGTATGACCGCCAGGCGGATGATCCGCTGCGGCTGCTTCGTCGCGGCCGTCTGCACGCCGGCGTCCAGCGAGGGCGACGTCGCTCCGGCCGGCGTCACCACGAGGTGCTGTGACAGGACGACCGTCGGCTTCAGGCTCACCCACGTCTGACGGAGCTCGACGAAGACCGGCGCGCCGCCCTCCTGCCGCAGCGGGAAGCCGCAGCGCGCGTCCTGCCCGGCCGGCAGGCCCTGGCGCAGCGCGCAGAGGTCGTCGTCGATCGGCCCCGCGGCGACGACGGCGGAGCGCGCCGTGATCACGCCCGACCATTCGACCACGAGCATGACGACGGTCGCCCACGCGAGCGCCGCGACGAACACGGCCGCGAGCCGCGCACCCCTCCGCATCCGCGGACGATCTTAGAGGGGATCCGAGCGGGCGCGCTCCTCCCCGGGGCCTATTCCCCCCAGCGAGGCGGCGCCGGCGGGCGGACCTCCGGCGGCCGCACTCCGCGTCGGTCCTCGCCGTCGAGCGGGATGTGCTCGCTCGGCTTCCACGTCCGGGCCACGGCCAGCTCCTCCTTGGCGAGAACGGTCGTGCCGAAGCGCTGGTAGACGGAGAGCTCGAAGTTCGGCGTCTCCCCCAGCGCGGCGTGCGGGCAGACCTCGACGCAGTCGCCGCAGTAGATGCAGCGCGTGATGTCGAGCTCCCAGGTCTCGAGATCCCGCTCGCGCATCATCAGCGCGCCCGTCGGGCAGGTCTCGGCGCAGGCGCCGCACGAGACGCAGTCGGTGTACTGCAGCGACACGTTCCACGGCGTCGTCACGATCGAGTCGTAGCCCACGCCCATGAGGCCGTAGCAGTTCGCGCCGATGACGTCGCGGCAGATGCGGACGCACTGCGTGCAGTTGATGCACTTGTTGAGGTCGCGAAGGATGAAGTCGTGGCTGAAGTCGTACTCGTAGTCGTGGTAGTCGACCGGCTCCGCGCGGTGGAAGCGGTTCTCGGTGAGGCCGTGCTCGAGCGACAGCCGCTGGAGATGACAGCGGCCGACGTCGGGGCAGACGCACTGGAGGCAGCGCCCGGCCTCCTTCTCCGCCTGCTGCTTGGCGTAGCCGCTCTCGATGAGCTGGAAGCTCTGAACGCGCTGGTCGAAGGGCAGGAACGGCATGCGCACCTGCGGCTCTTCGGGCTTGTACGGCACGATGTCGATGAGCTCGGGGACGGACTCCTCCTCCGTGATCTCCGCGGCGACCTCGGCCATGTCGGCGCCGCTCAGGTAGCGGTCGATGGCCTTCGCCGCCAGCTTCCCCTGCGCGACGGACTGGATGACCGTGACGGCGCCCATCTGGCAGTCGCCGCCGGCGAACACGCCGGGGCGATCGGTCATGAGCGCGCCGTTGGCCACGATGGTCTCGCGGCGCGTCTTGCGCAGCCCCGGCGAAGCCCCGTACCAGTCGAGGTCCGGCACCTGGCCGATGGCCGGGATGACCGTGTCGCACTCGATGACGAAGTTCGAGCCCTCGATGGGGACCGGGCGGCGGCGGCCGGAGGCGTCCGGCTCGCCGAGCGCCATGCGCTGGAACTCGACGCCGCCCACGCGGCCGTCCTTCTCGACGATCTTCACCGGCGCGGCGAAGAACTCGAGCCGGATGCCCTCGTGCTCCGCGTCGTCGACCTCGCTGTAGTGCGCACCCATCTCTTTGCGCGACCGGCGGTAGACGACGGTGACGTCGGCGCCGAGGCGGCGCGACGTGCGCGAGCAGTCGAACGTGGTGAACCCGCCGCCGATGACGACGACCTTGCTGCCCTTCCCCACCGGCACCGGGTCGCCGCGCGCGTTCTGGTTGAGGTAGTTGATGGCCTCGATGACCCCCGGGAGGTCCTCGCCGGGGATGCGCAGCTCGTTGCTGCGCCACGCCCCGATCCCGAGGAAGACGGCGTCGTAGCCCTGCGCGAAGAGGTCGTCGATGCTGAAGTCGCGGCCGAGCATCATGCCGCCCTTGAACTCGGCGCCCAGCTGCCACACGCAGTTGAGCTCCTTGTCGAGCTTCACCTTCGGCAGGCGGTACTCGGGGATGCCGTAGCGGAGCATGCCGCCCTGCTTCGGCATCATGTCGAACACCGTCACCTGGTGCCCCTTGAGCGACGAGTAGTAGGCGCACGTCATCCCCGAAGGCCCGGCGCCGATGACCGCGACGCGCTTGCCGGTCGCCGCCGCCTGCGGGAACGGCGTCGGGGCTTTGTCCATCTCGAGCGAGAGCTCGCCGAAGTACCCGTGGCACTGGCGGATGGCGATCTCCTCCTCGACCAGCCCGCGGCGGCACACCTCCTGGCACGGCGCCGGACAGACCAGGCCGAGCGCGTACGGGAAGGGCAGCGTCTCCTTGAGGAGGCGCGCCGCCTCGAGGTGCTGGCCCTTCGCCTCGAGCTCGAGGAAGCCCGGGATGTCGATGTGCGTCGGGCAGCCGATCTGGCACGGCGGCATGCAGTACGCGTTGTGGTCGCTGAGGATGTATTCGAGGTTCTGACGGCGCTTCGCGAAGAGGCCGTCGCCCGTGGCCTTGATCTTCATCCCCGGCGTCACCGGCAGATGGCACGACGGCATCGGACGGTCGTAGCCTTCGATCTCGACGAGGCACATGCGACACGCCGCCGCCGGCGCGAGCTTCTCGTCGTCACACAGCGTCGGGACGTCGAAGCCGGCGCGCTGCGCCGCGCGGAGGATCGACTCGCCGATCGCGGCGGTGACCTCCTGGCCGTCGATCTCGATGCTGCAGGTCGGCATCCCCGAGGGGATCTCGCCGTGGTGCGACACGGTGGGGATCTGCGACTCGGTCGACTGGACGTAGCGCTCGAGGATGCTCACGTCGTCACTCTCTCCTAGGGCTGGGCCATCGTTTCGTAGCGGCGCGAGCGGCTGGGAGCGCACGTCCCTTCCGGGCAGCGGCGCTCGACGATGTGGGCGCGGTAGTCGTCCGGGAACTCGGCGATCGTCGTACGCACGATCGACGCGCTGGTGATGCCGAAGCCGCACAGCGAGAAGTCGCTCAGATGGTCGGCGAGCTCGCCGAGCCACTTCAGGTCGTCCTCGCGGCCGAGCCCGGAGGAGATCGACTCGAGGATCCCGCGGACGCGCTTGGTCCCGACGCGGCACGGGACGCAGATCGCGCACGTCTCCTTCGAGAGGTACTCGAAGAGCCGCGCCGCCTCCGCGACGATGCACGTCCCTTCCGCGATCGCGCGCACCTGCCCCGACCCCATGTACGTCCCCGCCGCCTTCAGGTCCTCGTAGTCGTAGCGGACGCCCGTCCGCGTCGAATTCAGGATCCCGCAGGTCGGGCCTCCGACATGGATCGCCTTGAGCGCGTGGGTGACGCCGCCCGCCGTTTGGACGACCTCCCCCAGCGTCGTTCCCAGGCTCACCTCGTACACGCCCGGCTCCGCGACCGCGCCGGTCACCGACACGAGCTTCGTGCCGCGCGAGCCTCCGCTGCCGGAGAAGGAGTCGGGTCCGTCGCGCACGATGAGGGGCAGCGCCGCGAGCGTCTCGGCGGACGACACCAGCGTCGGCCGCAGTCGGACGCCCTGCTCGGCGGGCCACGGCGGACGCTGCCGGGCCATCGCGCGCTTGTTCTCGAGCACCGCGAGGAGCGCGCTCTCCTCTCCGCCCATGAACCCGCCCGGGCCGAGCGCGATCTCGACGCTGACGCCGTCGTCGTGCCGCGCGACGGCGGCGATCGCCTTCTCGGCCGCGGACCGGGCGGCGGTCGCCTCCGGATGGAGATAGAGCCACGCCTCGCGGGCGCCGACCGCGCGCGCGGCGATGACGATGCCGCCGAGCACGAGCTCCGGCGACCGCTCGAGCAGCGTTCGCGAGAGCGGGCTGGCCGGATCCGCGTCGTACGCGTTGGCCACGACGTAGGCGGGGTCGCCGGATACCTCCGCGGCGGTCCGCGTCGCGCGCATCTTCGCGCCGAGGGGGAAGCCCGCGCCGCCGCGTCCGCGCAGCTCGGACCCCTCGATCAGCGCGATCGTGTCGTCGGCCGACAGCGCGAGCGCCCGCTCGCGGCTCCCGGTCGCATCGGCGCCGAGGAGGCGGAAGGCCGCGCTAGTCGGCATACGCGGGCTCCAGCGGCTGCGCGACGTCCTGGTCGTGGAGCGTGTCGTGGACCGGGGCGGGCGATACCGGCGGCCAGCTGGCCGCGATGCCGACGTTCCCGGTGTAGCGCCGGCCGCCGCGCGGGATCGCCGTCCCCTCCCCCGGGGGCGCGCCTCGGAAGTTCGGCAGCAGCGACGCGGCGGTGTAGACGCTCGTCATCGCCACGTCGAACTCCGCCGCGACGAGCTGCGCCGCGGTCCACGGCAGGTAGCCGTAGGCCCCGTGCGCCGCGTACAGGACGCGGTGCAGACGGTCGGCGGTGTGCGGCGTCTGGCTGAGGATGCGGCGCATCGGCGCGAGGTCGAGCGACGTCTCGTCCTCGGCCGGGACGGTCGTCACCACCTGCGACATCGGCCGGCGCGCGCCGTACGGCGCGGCGGCGACCATGCGGATGCGGTAGTACGCGCTGCGCGGCGCGATCGTCGGGCGCTTGCGGAAGCCGTTGCGGAACTTGTACGAGATGGAGATCGCCCGCGGCGGGCAGGCCTTCTCGCACATGAGGCACGACTCGCACTTGAAGATGTTCGTCTCCGGCTCGAGGAGCAGCGCGATGAGGCCGCGGCTGCGCTCGGGCAGCTCGCGCTTCTCGTACGGGTACTTGCGCGTGACCGCTTGATGCCGCAGCGCGTGGCTCAGCGTCCGCCGGAGCCCGACGAAGATGCCGCTGATCATCGCGCGCGGCTCGTCATCGATCGACGTCGCCGAGGACGATGTCGATGGATCCGAGGATGGCCACGAGGTCGGCGATGAGGCGGCCGTTCAGCAGCCACGGCAGGATCTGCAGGTTCATGAAGGACGGGCCGCGCATCTTCGCGCGGAAGGGGTTCGGCGCCGACCCGCCGGCGCTGATCATGTAGAACCCGACCTCGCCCTTCGCGCCCTCGACCGTGTAGTAGGCCTCGCCGCGCGGGCACTTCCACACGTGCCCCTGGCGCGCGCGCACCGGTCCCGCCGGGAGCTTATCGATGCATTCGCGGATGAGGGCGATCGACAGCTTCATCTCGTTGAGGCGCACCTGATAGCGCGCGTAGGCGTCGCCCTCGGTGAAGATCACCGGCCTCAGCGTCTTCAGCTCGGGATAGATCGAGTAGGGCCGGTCGCGCCGCAGGTCCCAGTCGACGCCCGACCCGCGCGCCATCGGCCCGGTGAGGCCGTATTGCAGCGCGACCTCCTTGGGGATGACGCCGATGCCGACGGTCCGCTCGAGGAAGATCTCGTTGCCCTCGAGGATCTCGCGGTAGTCCCGGTCGATCGCCTTCTCCCAGCGGTCGAGGAACCGCTCGATCTTTCCCAGGACCCCCGGCGGGAAGTCGTACAGGAGTCCGCCGGGGCGGAAGTAGTTGTGGTTCATCCGCGATCCGCAGATCTCCTCGAGGATGTCGAGGATCTCCTCGCGGTCGCGCATGCACCACAGGAACGGCGTCGTCGCGCCGACGTCGAGGCCGTACGACCCGAGCCAGATGCAGTGCGAGGCAGACCGCGACAGCTCGTCGACGATGACCCGCAGGAACTCCGCGCGACGCGGCACGTCGATGCCCGCGATGGCCTCGGCGGCCCCGCAGTAAGCGTGCTCGTTGAGCATCGCCGAGACGTAGTCCGCCTGGTCCGCGTAGCGCGGCCCCTGCTGGTACGTGCGCCACTCGAAGATCTTTTCCAGGCCGCGGTGGAGGTAGCCCATCACCGGGACGCACTCGACGATCATCTCGCCGTTCAGCTTGATGACGAGGCGGAGCACGCCGTGCGTCGAGGGGTGCTGCGGTCCGAGGTTGAGGATGAGCTCCTCGGTCTCGAGCCCCTCGCCGATGGTCTCTATCTCCGGCGGTGGAGCCTCGGCGGGCACGCCGCCACGCTGCTCGCGCCGCATGTCGGTCTCGGTGGCCATCAGCCTCCTCGGAAGATCTTCTCGCGGAGACGCAGGATCCCCTCTGTCAGCGCTTCGGGGCGCGGCGGGCACCCGGGAACGTACACGTCCACGGGCACGACCGTGTCGACGCCCTGGAGCGTCGCGTAGCTGTCCCAGAACTCGCCGCCGGACGAGGCGCAGTTGCCCATCGCGATGACCCACTTCGGCTCGGGCATCTGCTCGTACAGCCGCCGCAGGCGCGGCGCCATCTTGTGGGTGACGGTGCCCGCGACGATCATCACGTCGGCCTGCCGCGGGCTCGACCGGAACACCTCCGCGCCGAAGCGCGCGAGGTCGTGGTGCGACGCGGAGGCGGCCATCATCTCGATCGCGCAGCACGCGAGGCCGTAGCCCAAGGGCCACGGGCTGCGCGAGCGCGCCCAGCTCATGAGGTCCTTGATGGTGGCGAAGACGACGTTGTCCTCGTTGGCGAGCGCGCCGGGCGTCGGGGGAACGTAGTCGGGAGCGCCGAGGCCTGTCTGTGTGGTCGTCGGCCGCTCCTTGAGCGCGTCCGCGATCTCGAAGTGGATCGGGCGCGCCGGCGGCTTCTGATCGACAGCCATCTGGGATGGAGTGTAGGGATACCTATGGATCTTGCACGTGGATCAACAGCGCCACGAGTGCTTCGTGGATGCCCCGCCCGCTCGCGACGAGCGTCGGTGCGTCCGGTCGCACGCCCTTCGTCTCGCTGAGCATGCCTCCGGCCTCCGATACGAGCAGACGCCCCGCGGCCCAGTCCCACTCGCGCCCGCCGGATTCGGCGTAGGCGTCGAGCCGCGCCGCGGCGACCCAGGCCAGATCGAGCGCCGCCGACCCCGCGCGGCGCACGTCGCGGACGACGGGAACGATCAGCGCTTCTCGCCGCGCCTGCTCGCGTCGGTCCTCGGCGTCATAGGAGAAGCCGTCACCCAGCAGCGATAGGCCGAGATCGGTCACGCCGCTGACCGCGAGCCGGCGCGGCTCCGACGCGCTCGCCGACGACCGCAGCCAAGCCCCCTCGCCGCGCGCGGCGGAGAAGAGCTCGCCGCGCACGGGGTCGTGCGTCACGCCGACGAGGGGGCCGCCGGCGTCGGCGCACGCGATCGTCACGCACCAGTGCGGGATGCGGTACAGGTAGTTGACCGTGCCGTCGAGCGGATCGACCAGCCAGCGGCGGCTCGACGTCCCGGTCGCGCCGCCGCCCTCCTCCGACACGATCGCGTCGTGCGGATGCGCGCGCCGGATCGCGTCGACGATGAGCGCCTCCGACGCGCGGTCGGCGTCGCTCACCTCGTCGGTGCGCGACGACTTCGTGCTCCGTCCGCTCACCGGTCCGTCCCACCGCTCCAGCAGGAGACGGCCCGCCGCGAGCGCCGCGCTCTCCGCGGTCGCGAGCGCGGCCTCCGTCGCCGCGCGCATCCGCGTCACTGCGCCGTCACGCGGCCGGGGCTGATGGGCGAGACCGGCGAGTGCGCCTCGAGGTACGTCGCGACGACGTCCTCGTCGACGTCGCCGTAGATGAGGTCGGTGCCCTTGGTGAACTCGACGTGGCCGTCGCCGCCGCCCTGCAGGTAATCGATCGTCGCGACGTGATAGGTCCGCGCCGGGTCGAGCGGCTGTCCGCCGACGGTCGCGCGCGTGACGCGGCTCCCCGGCGCCGCGGAGGATCGGTACGCGAGCGTTCCCCCGGCCATGAAGAGGCGTCCGGCGCTCCCCGCCATCCCCTCGAACACCTCGGTCAGCTGCGCACCGGTGAGGTCGAGGCTCACGACCGTGTTCCGGAAGGGCAGGACCTCGGCCAGCTCTTCGTACGTGATGTCGCCGGCGCGCAGGGACGACCGCAGGCCGGCGCCGTTGTAGAACGCGAGGTCGCTCTTCCAGCCCTGCCGTCGTCCGTAGTCCAGGAGCGCGTCGGCGACGAGGTTGCCGAGCGGGTCGTTCATCTCGCGGTCCGCCTGGAACGCGTCCGTCGCCTTGCCCACCACTCGCTTGCCGTACTTGTCGGCGTCGGCGCGGCGCTCGGCCACGAGCGCGGCGACGCTGGCCAGCGGCGGTGCCGCGCCCGACGCGACGGGCAGGATCACGCCGGCGCTTTGCACGGCGGAGACCCTGTGCGTCGCGGGATCGATCGTGAGCTCGATGCGCCCGAGATCCTCGGCGGCCGTTCCCGCTTGGAAGATCTTCGTCGTCCCCGCGACGCGCGCGGTGCGGAAGACGAGGTGATCGTGCCCGCCGACGATCACGTCGATGCCCGGGACCGCCTCGGCGAGCGACGTGTCGCCGCCCGCGATGCGCGAGGTGCCGCCCTCGACGCCGAGGTGGCTGAGCACGACGATCACGTCGGCCTGGCGCCGCACCTCGGGGAGGTACTTCCGCACGCTCTCGATCCCCGGAAGGAACACCAGGCCCTTCGTGCTGCTCGCCTTGATGATCGAGGCGCTCGGATAGGTGAGGCCGATGACGCCGACGCGCGCGATCCCCAGATCCTTGACGATGTACGGCTTGACGTAGGGCGGCGGCGCGCCGGTCGCGGCCTGCACGAGGTTCGCCGCGAGGAACGGGAAGCTCGCCTCGGCCGCGCGCTTAGCGAGCTCGTCCTGGCCCCAGTCGAGGTCGTGATTCCCGACGGCCTGCGCGTCGTACCCGATGAGGCTCATCGCCTTCGTCATCGCGGCGCCGTGGTCGATCGCCGAGATCAGCGTGCCGCTGAGGGCGTCGCCCGCGTCGAGCGTCAGCGTCCGCGCGGGCGCGCGCGAGCGCTGCAGCTGGATCATCCCGCCGAGGATGGCCATGCCGCCCAGCTCGAACGACCTCCCCGACGTGGTGATCGTCTGCGCGTCGAGGTGCCCATGGATGTCGTTGGTGTGGAGGATCTGGATGCGGTCCGCCGCGAGCGGCGCCGCCGCCGCGACCGCGGCCGCCGAGGGGGCGAGCGCGGAGGCGCTCGGCGGGCGCGAGGCGACGGGGCCGGTGGACGCCGTGCACGCTCCGAGGAGCGCGACGACGGCGAGGAGGGCGCTAAGCCGGCTGATGCGCCCTGTACTGGAGCTCGTAGAGACGATGGTAGACACCGCGCTCGGCGAGCAGCTCGCGGTGCGTGCCCGTCTCCACGACGCGGCCCTTGTGAAGCACGATGATCCGGTCGACGTTCTGGATCGTCGACAAGCGGTGCGCGATGACGATCGAGGTCCGGCCGCGCATGAGCTTCTCCAGCGCGTCCTGGATGAGGTGCTCGGTCTCGGTGTCGACCGAGGACGTCGCCTCGTCGAGGACGAGGAGGATCTCGGGGTTGAACGCGATCGCGCGCGCGAACGCGAGCAGCTGCTTCTGCCCGACGCTCAGCATCGAGCCGCGCTCGGTGACGACCGTCTCGTAGCCCTCGGGCAGACGGTCGATGAAGCGGTCCGCGTTGACGAACCGCGCCGCCGCGCGCACGCGCTCGTCGGAGATCGTCGCGTCGTTGAGCCGGATGTTCGACGCGATCGTGCCGGCGAAGATGAACGGATCCTGGAGGACGACGCCGATGTGGCGCCGCAGGTCCTGCTGCTTCAGGGATCGGACGTCGACGCCGTCGAGGAGGATGCGGCCGCGCTGCACGTCGTAGAAGCGCGAGACGAGGCTGATGATCGAGGTCTTCCCCGCCCCGGTCGCGCCGACGATCGCGACGCTCTCACCCGCGGAGATGGTGAAGTCGACGTCCTTGAGGATCCAGTCCGCGCCCGACCCTTCCTCGCGCGGCCCGTCCGGACGCGCCTCCGGGAGCGCCGCTTCGGCGGCGAGCTGGTAGGAGAACCAGACGTGGTCGAAGCGCACTTCGCCGCGCACGTGGCGCAGCTGCGCGGCGTCGGGCGGGTCGGCGATCGCCTGCGGCGTGTCGAGGAGCCGGAACACGCGCTCCGACGAGGCCATCGCCGCCTGGAGGATGTTGTATTTGTCCGCCAGGTCGAGGACGGGCTGGAAGAACTGCGAGATGAGCTGCCAGAACGCGAGGAGCGTTCCGACGGTCATCTGTCCTTGGAGGATCCAGTAGCTGCCGGCGAGCAGGAGCACCGCGCTCGTCGTCGCGCGCGTGAAGTTGACCGACGGCTGGAAGGTGCTCATGGCGCGCACGGCGCCCTGGTTCGCGCGGTAGAGGTCGGTGTTCAGCGTGTCGAAGCGACGGAACGTCTCACCCTCGCGCGTGAACAGCTGGATGACCGACATGCCCGAGAGCGTCTCGTTGAGGTACGCGTTCACGCGCGCGAGCCGGATGCGGATGGACCGGAAGGACTCGCGCATCATGCCGCGGAAGTACGCCGTCATCAGGACGAGGATCGGCAGGGCGACGAAGGTGACGAGCGCAAGGCGAAGGTCGAGGAGAAGCATCACGACCATCACGCCGACGATGATGAAGACGTCGCCGAAGATCGAGACGACGCCGCGGCTGACGAGGTCGATGAGGGCATCGATGTCGTTCGTGATGCGGGTCATCAGTCGCCCGACCGGGTTGCGGTCGTAGAAGGAGAGCGGCAAGTACTGCAGGTGGCGGAACAGCTCGAGACGGAGGTCGTACATGGCCCGCTGTCCGGCGATCGCCGTCAGGAGCGCCTGCACGTAGCGGATCGCCGACGAGAGCACGAGCACGCCGAAGTAGAGGAGCCCGTAGAGGGCGAGGCGCGACAGCCCGACGTCGACCGGGACCTGACCGTCGACCACCGGCGTGATGGAGCGGTCGACGACCTCCTTCGCCAGGATCGGCGGGACCACCTGCGACGCCGAGTACAGGAGGAGCAGGGCCATCGCGACCGCGACCATCGCCGTGTACGGCCGCACGTAGTGGAGCAGCCGCCGCATGAGGCGCGAGTCGTAGGCCTTCCCGAGGATCTCGTCCTCGTGGAAGAAACCGGTGCCGCCGTGGCCGTGCGCCATCAGGGCGTCCCCTCCCCCAGGCCCTCACCGGGGATCCGCGGCGCACGCGCGACCGAGCCGTCCTCCGGCTCGGGTCGCACGCGACGCTCGTGCTCGGCCTGTTCGACGTCGACCTCGAGCTCCTCTTCGAGGAGCTGCCGGCGATACATCTGGGCGTACAGCCCGCCGGTCGCGAGGAGCTGCGCGTGCGTTCCTCGCTCGACGATCCGTCCGTCGTCGAGGACGAGGATCTCGTCCGCGTCCTTCACGGTCGAGATGCGGTGCGCGACGACGATGCTCGTCCGCTCGCGCATGACGCCGCGGAGCCGGCGGAGGATCTCCGACTCGGTGTACGTGTCGACCGCCGACAGCGCGTCGTCGAGGATGAGCACGCGCGGGTCCTTCGCCACGGCCCGCGCGATCGCGGCGCGCTGCTTCTGGCCGCCGGAGAGCGTTACGCCCCGCTCGCCGATCATCGTGTCGTAGCGCGCGGGGAAGTCCTCGACGTCCTTGTCCAGCTGGGCCACGTCGGCGGCCCACTCGAGGCGCTCTTCGGGCAGCTCCTGCTCGCTGCCGAACCCGACGTTCTCGCGCAGCGGCAGGGAGAACAGGTACGTCTCCTGCGGCACGTAGCCGATCGCGCGCCGCAGCACGGGCAGCGGGTAGCGCCGGACGTTCACGCCGTCGACGAGCACCTCGCCCTGTTGGACGTCGAAGAGTCGCGGGATGAGGTTGACGAGGGTCGACTTCCCCGATCCGGTCGGACCGACGATCGCCAGCGACCCGCCGGCGGGCACCGTGAAGGTCACGTCCCGCAAGACGATCGTGTTGCCGTACGCGAAGGTGACGCCGCGCAGCTCGACCTCCCCGCGGATCGGCGAGGCGACGGGGTCGATCGGCTCGGCGATCGCCGCGCGGGCGTCGAACAGCTCTTGCAGCCGCACGAGCGACGCCCAACCCTGCTGGAAGATGTTCGTGATCTCTCCGAACGAGATCATCGGCCACTGCAGCAGGTAGAGGTAGGCCACGAACTGGATCAGCTCGCCGACGGTCATCTTGCGGCCGATGGCGTCGGTGCCGCCGACGTACAGCGCGGCGAGGACCGCGCAGCCCATGATGAAGTTCATCGCCGGCCACACCAGGCCGTTGAGGCGCGCGAGGTCGATGGCGCGCCGGACGTACTCCATGTTGACGTCGGCGAACGAGCGGATCTCCGGCTCCTCCTGCGAGTAGGCCTTCACCACGCGGATGCCCGAGAAGTTCTCCTGCGCCTTGGTCGAGAGGTCGCCGAACTGCGCCTGGAGCTGCTGGAACCTCTCATTCACGCGCCGTCCGATGGCCCAGAAGCTCACCGACGCGACGGGCATGAGGACCAGGCTGAGAACGGTCAGCTTCACGTTGACCTGCAGCATCGACGCGATCGAGAGCACGAGGATCGACGTCGTCGAGACGAGCATCAGGATCCCGAAGCCGTACATCTGGCGCACGGCGGTGAGGTCGTTCGTGAGCCGCGCCATGAGGTCGCCGATCCGCTGGTGCTGGAAGTAGCCGAGCTCCATCTCCTCGAGGTGCGAGAGGAGGTCGTTGCGCATCTCGTACTCGACGAGGCGCGATGAGTCGATGATCTGATACCGCCCGAAGCCGCGGACGAGCGCCTCCATCGCCGCGACGCCGATCATCGCGAGCGCGAGGACGACGATCGCCGAGAAGGGCGCCCCGCCGTTCACGTCGTCGACGATCCCGCCGATGAAGCGCGGCGGGATCACCGCGAAGAACGAGGAGGCGACGACGGTGATCGTCCCTGCGATGAGCTTCGACCGATGGCGGCGGAGGTAGCGGAGGAAGGTCGATCTGGAGCGTGAGGCCACTCGCGGATCAGTCTATCGGGGCGCTCCTGTGTCACGCGATACATTCGCCAGCCCTCGCCCGACCATCGCGATCCGTCGCACTCGACGACCACCCATCCACACGCCGATCACGAGGATGGCCGCTCCGACGAAGACGGGGGCGATGCCCCAGATGTCGGCGACGGGTCCGATGACGAGGAGCGGCAGGAGGCTGAAGACCGAAACGAGCATGTTGAGCACGCCGAATACGCGGCCGCGGATCACCTCCGGGAGCTCCTCCTGGATGTACGTCATCGACGGCACGGTGATGAACGCGTAGGAGATCCCGAACACGAACGCGGTGAGCGTCACGACCCCGATGAAGTACGGGAGACCCTCCAGCCCGCCGCCCTGCGCGGCACGCCCGGCGACGAGCGCGACGGGGCGGGCCGCGGCGAGCACGACGAGGGCGACGGCCGCGGTGCCGAGCCCGAGCCCGACGGCGCGGCTGTGGCCGATCCGCGGGCTCACCGCGTTCAACGTGCCGAGGCCCGCGATCACGCCGATCCCGGCCGGCGCGACGAGGAGCGCGAAGGAGCGCTCCGGCAGGAGCAGCACCTCGCGGACGTAGCCGGGAGCGAGCGCTCCCGCCATCGCCACGAGGGTGTACGTCACGGCGATGTAGACGAGCGACCAGGTGATGGCCGGCTGCTTCGTGAGGAACGCCAGCGCCTCGCCGACGTCGCGGCGCCCGCGGTCGATGGCCTGCCCGGCGACGTCGACACCCAGCCGCTCGGCGACCGGCGCCCCCGGGGGCAGGGTCGCGCAGAGGATCGCCGACGCGGCGAACATCGCCACGATGATCGCGAAGAGCGTCGGGTAGCCGGCGAAGGCGACGACCAGAGGCGCGACGATGATGAACCCGAGGAGGAAGGCGCCGTTGAAGGTGAACGTGAACAGCGAGTTCGCGGTCAGGAGATCGCGCTTGCGTACGATCGCCGGCAGCGTCGCCGCCTCGGCGGGAACGAAGAAGACCGTGACCGAAGCGACGAGGAAGTTCACGGCGTAGGCGGTGACGAGGTCGCGGCCGAACAAGAGCGTCACGGTGACGGCCAGCGCCCGCAGCGCGTTCGTGACGACGAGGACGAGCCTCTTGTCGCTGCGGTCGACGAAGACGCCCGCGAGGATCCCGAACAGGACCGGGGGTACGACGGCGAACAAGATGAGGAGCGACGAGGACGTGTTCGACTTCGTCAGCTCCGCGACGAGGGCGATGAGCGCGGACGTCAACGCGTTCGCCGCCGTCATGGACAGGATCTGCGCCGACCAGACGGCGAGGAACGCGCGGTTGCGCAGCAGGCCGTGCTGTGCCGCTTCTCCGAGCTCCACGTTCAGTCCGAGGGTGCCAGCGGTCTCTCCACGAACCGCTTGATGTCCCTCTCCACGGCGCTCCGGCCCACGAGGACGCGGTGCCCGCAGGTCAGGCACCGCAACCCGATGTCCGCCCCGAGGCGGACGATGCGCCAGGTGTCCCCGCCGCACGGATGTCGCTTCCGGAGCATGACGACGTCATCCATGTACAGCGGTATGGGCGGCCGAGGCATGCGCGGCCGAGTCTATTGGGCCGCGAGCGGAGGCAGATCGAGCGCGTTCTCGCGCGTCACCGTGAAGCGCGTGCGCTGGTAGATCAGCTGGAACTGCCCGACGATCCCTCCGGTGCGCGTCATCGCGACGTACAGCACGTCGGACGCGCCGATCGACCGGACCGTCCACGGTCCGCGCACGCCCGTCCCGTCGACGACGAGATCCCCGTTCGCGCCCGCGGCGAACCAGCTGCGTGGTCCGACGCGCGCGTCGTTCACCGCGATCGCTTCCGCGCCCGCGTTGCGCAGCTCGTTCACCAGATCGGAGAGCGCGTGGTCGTCGAACGGTCCGTCGACGCGGATCGAGATCCCCGGCCCGGTGACGCGGCTCTGTGCGGAGAAGACCTCGAGCTGCTCCAGCTGACGCTGCGACTCCTCGAGCGTTCCTTGCCCGCCCGACACCTGGCTCTGCGCGCGGTCGACGCGCAGCTGGAGGTCGAAGATCTCCTCGCGCAGCTGGCGGTTGCGATCGTTGAGATCGGCGATGAGCGTGGTGAGCGACTCCGGCGTCTCTTGCTCCAGGCTCCGTGAGTACACGTCGCGCGAGCGGAACTGCGATACGACGAGCACGCCGAGAAGAAGGGCGACAGCGGCGACGGCGGCGCCCCCGACGCGGGATCTCACTGCGGCGTCGCCGATCGGACGACGACGGGACCCCCATACGCCGGGAGCGTCACCGCGGGGACGCTCGCGATGCGGAGGTCGACCACCTGCTGATCGCGTCGGCGCTTGAGGTCGCTCAGCTGCGAGGGGTCGTCGACGACGGCGAGGATCGACGACGTCGGCCCGACGGCCGTCACGGTGAAAGGCGCGGAGACGATGCTCCCGTTGACGACGATGGTGCCGCCGACGCAGTACACGCTCGACGACGCCACGATCCGCTCGCCGTCGATCGCGACCGCGCGCGCCCCGCCTCGCCAGGCGGCGTTGACGATATCCGTGAGATCCGGAGCGAAGCACGGGAGACGGTCCTGCGTGAGATCGGCGGCGGCGCGCGTCGCGTCGAGGGTGACGACGACGCCCTCCCCCGATGCGTCGGTGAGACCGGCGCGCCGCTTGAGGTCGTCGAGCTGGGCGGATAGGTCGCGGACCGTCCCGTTCTGGGCGGCGCCCGCCCGCTGGAGCTGATCGAGCTTCGCGCGGACGTCCGCGAGCTGCGCCTTGAGCGACGTCTGCTCGTCCTGCAGCCGGCCGAGGCTCGCGGTGAGCGGGTCGATGTAGCGGATGCCGACGTCGCGCGAGCCGGGTGCCGCGAGCGTCGCCCACTGAGCCGCCACCAGGAAGCCGAAGACGAGGGCCGGAACGGCGATCGCGAGGCCCTTCTGCAGCGCGACGGAACGCATCTGAATGGAAGTGTCGGGCACGGCTGCAACCTGCCGCCGGGGCCGTATCGCTCCGCTCACGGCCCCGTCGTGGCTACGATGCGTCCGCAGCAGCCGCTCGCAGCTCCTAGGGGCTGTAGCTCAGAGGACAGAGCAGGTCCGTCCTAAGGACTTGGTCGTGGGTTCGACTCCCACCAGCCCCTCCGCCGCCATCCACGCGCGGAGGGTCCGCGGCTTTACACTGCGAGCTCGAACGGGGTGTAGCGCAGCCTGGTAGCGCGCTGCGTTCGGGACGCAGAAGTCGCGAGTTCAAATCTCGCCACCCCGACAGCCGCGCGGACCCTTGACCGCCGGTCAGAGCGTCGCCGTGGACACCGACATCACCGGCGGGAGGAAGTCGGCGACCATGGCCCAGGTCCGCCCTTCGTCGGGGCTTGCCCAGACCTCGCCGCCCTCGGTGCCGAAGTAGATGCCGACGGGATCGAGCCGGTCGACGGCCATCCCCTCGCGCAGCACCTCCGAGCGCGCGCCTTTCGGCAGCCCGCGCGCCTGCCGCTTCCACGACCGCCCCGCGTCGGTCGTCGCGTAGACGGCGATGCCGGGGTCGGGCGCGATGCGCGTCTGCCCCTCGAGCGGGATCACGTACGCCGTCTTCGGATCGTGCGGGTGGATCGCGGACGCGAAGCCGAACGAGTACTTGTCGAACTGCAGGCTCGCCTCGGGAAGCCCCGCGCTCGTCTCGCGCCACCGCCCGTCACCGCCGTCGAGCCAGTACACCCCGAAGTGGTTCTGCTGGAAGCGGACGCCCGGAGCGGTGGGGTGGGCCACCAGGTGGTGTACGCAGAACCCGACCTCGGGCTCCTTCTGCGGATCCATCGGGTTGACGAGGCCCTTGTTGCGCGTGCTCCAGGTCTTCCCGCCGTCCGCCGACTCGAAGACGCCCACGGCGCTGATGCCTATCTGCATCTTCTTGGCATCCGCGGCATCGATGGCGATCGAGTGGAGGATCAGGCCGCCCGCCCCCGGGTTCCACTGGTGGTGCGTCGGGTGGTCCGTGAGCGACGCGACCTCGCTCCACGTCTCGCCGCGGTCGTCGCTGCGGAAGAGCGCCGCCGGCTCGATCCCCGCCCACATCACCTTCGGCTGCGAGGCATGGCCGGGCTCGATGTGCCAGGTGCGCTCGAAGACGAGCTCGCGCGTCACCTGCTTCGGCGCCTGCTCGCCCTCGACCCAGGTGTGGTACGTCGCGACCCTGCCCTTCGCGAAGGCCGGGTTCGAGACGACCTTCCACGTCTTGCCCTGGTCGCGGCTGACGCGGATCTTCGGACCGCCCCACGTGAGGTTGCAGGCCGCGAAGATCGAGTCGCCGTCGCGATGATCGAACGCGAGGTGGTGCACGGGCTCACCCGGGAAGAGCGGGCCTTCCGCCGTCCACCTCTTGCGTCCGGCACCCGACCGGAAGATGTACGCGCCTTTCCTGGTGCCGACGAGCACCGCGACCTTCTTAGCCGCCATCAGTTCCCTCCCGACATCGCCGGCACCAGGGTGAGAACGTCGCCCTCGCGGAGCGGCGTGCCTTCCCCCTGCAGCCGGTGGATCTCGTCCTCGTTCCGAAAGACGTTCAGATGCTGACGGATGCGACCTTGCTCGTCACGGATCCGCTCTCGCAAGCCAGGCAGCTCACCCGGGAGCAGGTCGAGCGCTTCCCCGACGGTCCCCGCGTCCAGCGTCACCCGGCGCGCGCCGCCGGCCATATCGCTGAAAGCGCCATGGAGCCGCACCGTCACCCGCGCCACGCGGGGACGCTACTCCACGCCCGGCGCCGTGTCCTCCGCCGCGCCGGCGCCGATGTCGACGAGCGATCGCAGCAGCCGGTAGCGCTCGTCGACGGCCCCCGGCGTCGCGGCGGCCACGCCGTCGACGCTGAAGGTCTCGACGGCGAAGGATGCGCTCACCGTCCCATGCACGACGGCGCGACGAAGCTCGGCCGCGTCGGTCCGTCCGACCGACGCCAGGTGGCCGACGAACCCACCGGCGAATGAGTCGCCTGCCCCTGTCGGGTCCTGCACCTTCTCGAGCGGATACGCGGGGGACCAGAACACGCCTCCGTCGCGGAGGAAGAGCATCGCGCCGTGCTCGCCGCGCTTCACGACGAGCGCGGTCGGACCGAGCGCGAGGATCTCGCGCGCCGCGCGGATGATGCTGAACGTCTGCGCGAACTGGCGGGCCTCGCCTTCGTTGACGCACACGACGTCGGCGCGGGACATCACCTTCGCGACCGCGTCGCGCTTGTACTCCAGCCAGTAGTTCATCGAGTCCATGACGACCAGCTTCGGCGCCCGCACCTGGTCGAGGAGGTCGAGCTGGATGTCCGGGTCGATGTTCGCGAGGAACACGTAGGGCACCTCGCGCTTGTCGTCCGGCACGATCGGATGCCACTCCGCGAAGACGCCGAGATCGGTGTGGAGGGTCTCGGCGGCGCTCATGTCGTAGTCGTAGCGGCCGTGCCAGCGGAACGACCGCCCCGCGCGCCGCTCGATCCCGGCGACGTCGATCCCCTCCCCGCGCAGCCGCGCGATGTCCGTGTCGCGGAAGTCCTCGCCGACGACGGCCACGACGTGAACGGGCGCGTAGCGGCTCGCGGCGAGCGCGAAGTACGACGCGGCGCCGCCGAGGACGTCGCGGCGCCGATCGAACGGCGTCTGGACGTCGTCGTACGCCACGGAGCCGACGACGAGGATCTCAGGCACGCGACCGAGGATGCTACGGGCTAGATCGCGCCTTCGCGCCGCAGCGCTTCGATCTCTCCGGCGCTGTACCCCAGCTCGCCGAGCACCTCGTCGGTGTGCTCGCCGAGGAGCGGCGGGTGGCGCCGCACGGACGGCGGCGTCACGTCCATGCGCACGGGGATGCCCGGCGCGCGGACGCGGCCCGCGACGGGGTGATCGGTCTCCGCGATGAGCCCCAGGTGCTTGACCACGGGATCGCTGAAGACGTCGCGCAGGTCGTTGATCGGACCGACCGGCACGTTGGCTTCGCGCAGGCGACGCACGACCTCGGCCTTCGGGAGCTCGCCGATGCGCGCCGACATCGCCGCGACCAGCGCCTCGCGGTTGCGGAGCCGGGCACGGTTGTCGGCGAAGCGGGCGTCGCCCGGGAGGTCCTCGAGGTCGAGCGCGCGGCAGGCGCGTGAGAACAGCGCGTTGTTGCCGCAGCACACGTTCACGTAGCCGTCGGCCGCCTTGAAGGTCTGGTACGGCGCGATCGAGGCGTGAAGGTTGCCCTCGCGCGCGGGGACGGTGCCGTCGGCGAAGTAGCGGGCCGCTTGTCGCGACAGCAGCGCGACCTGCCCGCCGATCATGGTCGCGTCGATGACCTGTCCCGTGCCGGTGCGCTCGCGCGCGTGCAGCGCGGCGACGATGGCGAACGCCGCGAACATGCCGGCGACGATGTCGCCCTGCGGGACTCCGACCATCGTCGGCATGCCGCCCGGCTGGCCGGTGAGGCTCATGACCCCGCCCATGCCTTGAACGATGAGGTCGTAAGCCGCCCAGGCGCGGCCGGGCCCGTCCTGTCCGAACCCGGAGATGCGGCACAGGATCGCGCGCGGCGCGATGGCGCGGATCCGCTCGGGCGCGAACCCGAGGCGCTCGAGCGTGCCGGGGCTGAAGTTCTCCACCACGACGTCCGCGCCTTCGATGAGGCGCTCGAGGATCTTCTTCCCCTCGGCGTTCTTGAGGTCGATCGTGACACTCCGCTTGTTGCGGTTGATCGACAGGTAGTAGGCGGAGACGCCCTTGATGTCGGGCGGCGCCCACTCGCGCGTCTCGTCGCCCGTACCCGGCATCTCCACTTTGACCACGTCCGCGCCGTGGTCGCCGAGCATGAGCGTGCAGTACGGCCCCGCGAGCGCGCGCGTGAGGTCCACGACGCGGATCCCGTCGAGCGCCCCGCCCGCGCCGCCGCTGATCGCGGGCACCACCTCGAGCGTGTCGCCCGCGTGCAGCCTCGTCGACGCTTCGCACTGCTCGCCGTTCAGGACGAAAGCCGCCGTCGCGTCGCTCGGCACCCCGACGGCCGACAGCACCTCCGCGACCGTGAGGCCGTCGCCGTGGACCTCGAGGATCTTGCCGGGGGCGAACTGGCGCAGCGCGCCGTGCAGGATCAGGCGGACCACTTGGGCGGACTTTAGCCCTGCGGTAGCGTGGCGGCGTGACCGACCTCGCGAGCACGCCCACCGCCCTGCCGCTGTTCCCGCTCAACAGCGTGCTCTTTCCCGACATGCTGCTGCCGCTGCACGTCTTCGAGCCGCGCTACCGGCTGCTCGTGCAGCGCTGCCTCGACGCCGGAACGCCCTTCGGCATCGTCCTCATCCAGGAGGGCGAGGAGGTCGGCCCGGCGGCGATCCCCCACCGCATCGGCACCCTCGCGGAGATCGTCGCGCACGCTCCGCTCGCCGACGGACGTTCGCTCATCACCGTCCGCGGCAGCCGCCGCTTCGAGATCGACTCCGTCGTGACCGACGTCGAGCCGTACCTCGTCGGGCACGTGCGCTACCTCGATGACGCTCCCGAGGAGACGGCGCGCCGCCTCGCCGACACCGTCGCCGAGGCGTACGCCGATTACGTGGTCGGCGTGGTGGCCGCGACCGCGGGGGTGCGACGCGAGGTGCCCGTCGTCGACGAGATCCAGGGCGGCTCGCCCTGCGACGTGTCCTATCGCGTCGCCGCGGGGCTCGCCGTGGAGGACGACGAGCGCCAGATGCTCCTCGAGACGGCGACGACGCGCGAGCGCCTCGTCCGCGAGCGCGAGATCCTCTCGCGCGAGTGCGCGCTGCTCACGGAGATGCTCGTGCGGATGCGCGCGCGCGGCGAGGGCCCGACGCTCCACTAGCCCGTCCGCCTCTAGCCGATCCCCTCCGCGAAGCGGATCCGGCCGTCGACGATCGTCCCGGTGACCCGCAGCTCCGGCCACTCCTTGGGCGCGACGCGCGCCAGGTCCGCGGACACGACCGTGGCGTCGCAGCGCTTCCCCACCTCGAGCGTGCCCAGCTCCGCGTCGCGTCCGAGGGCGTAGGCGACGCCGGAGCTGTAGCCGGCCAGCGCCTCGTCGAGCGTGAGGGCCTGCTCGGGGTGCCAGGGCGCCGCGTCGCTCGGGCGCATGCGCGTCACCGCGGCGTGGATCCCGAGGAGCGGGTCGATCGGCTCGACCGGCGCGTCGGAGCCGAACGCGAGCACCGCGCCGCGGTCGCGGAGCGTGCGCCAGGGGTACGCGCGCACGGTCCGCGACCCGCCCCAGTAGCGGTCCGCGAGGTCGCGGTCGCTCGTGGCGTGTATCGGCTGCATCGACGCGACGACGCCGAGCGCGCCGAAGCGCCCGAGGTCGTCGGCGCGCACGAGCTGGACGTGCTCCACCCGCTGTCGCAGATGCGGCGCCGTGCGGCGCGTCGGCTCGATCGCGTCGAGCGCGACGCCCACGGCCCGGTCGCCGATGGCGTGGATGGCGACGGAGATGTCCGCCGCCGCTGCCGTCGCGACGCGCTCCGCGAGCTCGTCGGGCTCGATGGTGAGCACGCCGCGGTCGCTCGTCCCCGCGTACGGCTCCTCGAGCGCGGCGGTCTGCGACCCGAGCGCGCCGTCGGTGAAGATCTTGAGCGGGCCGATCCGCAGGAGGTCGTCGCCGAACCCCGTACGCAGCCCGAGCGCGATGGCTTCGTCGAGCCGGGCGAACGGCAGCCCTTGGTGGACGCGCAGCCCGAGCTCGCCGCGGGCGCGCATGCGGTCGAACGCGTCGAGGGGGATCGCGCCGACGAAGCTGTCGAGGCCGCCGATGAGCGTCAGCCCGCGACGCCACGCCTCGCTCTGGCCGAGCCGCGCGAGCTCGTAGCGCTCCCGTGCGTCGGGCTGCGGGAGCACGCGGTCGACGAGGCCGATCGCGTTCTCCTGGAGGATCCCGGTGGGGACGCCGCTCTCGTCGCGCGCGATGACGCCGCCGGGCGGCGCGGGAGTGCCGACGCCGATCTCCGCGACCTGGAGCGCTCGCGTGTTGGTCCACCGCGAGTGGCCGTCGCGGCTGCGCAGCGCCGCGGGGTGCCCGTGCGAGACGCGGTCCAGCTCCTTCGCCGTCGGCCAGCGTCCCCACGCGTTCTTGTCGAAGCGCCCGCCGAGGATCCAGCGGCCCTGCGCAAGCCCGCTCGCGTAGGCGTCGATCCGCGACAGCGCCTCGTCGATGGTCGCCGCGTCGCTGAGGTCGATGCGGCGCATCTGCTGCGCCCACCACACGAAGTGGCAGTGCGCGTCGCCCCATCCCGGGACCATGAGGCCGCCGCGCAGGTCGATACGTTCGGCGTCCGCGGCGTCCCGCGCGAGGTCCGCGCCGCGTCCGACGGCCGCCACGCGTCCGTCGCGAGCGAGCAGCGCCTCCGCGCTCACGCCCGCCCGGACGTGGACGCGCCCGCCGTGGAAGAGGACCCCGCTCACAGGCCGCGCTCGACCAGCGACGGGATCTCGCTGAGGTCGCGAACGATCGCGTCCGGCCGGACGTCGATGCCCGCGGGCGCCCCGCACGCGCCGCACATGACCGTCCCCTCCCGGAGCCAGAGGTCTTCGGCGGGGTGCTCGCAGCTCGCGGGATCGCGGCGGCGGCGCTCGACCCAGGGGCTCGACGGCACCTCGCCGTCGCCGGCGAGCGCCTCGGCGTAGTCGGAGCGGCGCCAGACGGCGCGCAGGCCGACCCGCTGCGCCCCCCAGACGTCGGCGATCAGGCTGTCGCCGACGTGGAAGGCCTCCTCCGGCCGGGCGCCCGCGATCTCCAGCGCGCGCTCGAATATCGCCGGGTGCGGCTTCCGCCAGCGAGCGCTGTGTGAGCTCACCACGCCGTGCACCGCGGCGTCGAGGCCGAACTGCCGCCAGTCCTCGAGCACCTCCGCGTCCCCGCGCGAGACCGTGTTCGTGACGAGCACCACGCGAAGTCCTCGGTCGCTGCACCATCGCAGCGCCTCGAGGGCGCCGCGCACCGGCGTCGACACCTCGCGCAGCGGGACGCACATGAGCGCGCGCAGCCGATCGAGGTCGAGGCCGCCGACGTCGACGCCCCGCCCGGCGAACCAGGCGCGGATCCACTCCAGCGTGTCCTGGCGCGCGCCATCCGGCGCGAAGCGGCCTTCGCCGCCGTCGCGCGCCGCCAGCGCGCGCGCGAGCGACACGTTCCAGGTGGGCTCGAGGTGCGCGTCCATGAGGTCGTCGAGCCACTCCGGCTCGCCGAAACCGGCGCACACCTGCTCCCGCATCTTCCCGCGCAGCACGTCGCGGGACGCCCAGTGCTCGACCAGCGTGTCCCCGACGTCGAAGAAAGCCGCGCGCAGCGTCACCTGGCTATCGTACGGATCGCCGCGATGATGGACTTCGAGCAGCTCGCCTTCATCGAGAAGTGGCGGCAGCGCGCGTCGCGCGGGATCGTCGTCGCTCTCGACGGGCGCCACGGCGACATCCTGATCACCGTACGCGTGGGCGAGCTCGGCGAGCGGCTCGACCTCCGGGGCCGCGACGCGACGGGCGCGATCCGCAAGTCGCGCCTCACCATCGGCGACCGCGTCTTCATCGCCGTGGAGTACGCGGCGAAGGACGCCGTCCGCGGCAGCGGCGCGGGGCGCGTCAGCGGCGAGGTCGTCCAGCCCGGCGCGACGGTCGACGGGACGATCGCCTCGGTGGGAGAGATCAGCGTCGTGCAGTGCGGCGCGGACGTGCTCGTGCGCGGGGACACGCTGCCGGGCTTCGCGGCCGGCGACCCGGTGCGCTTCAGCGTCGCCGAGGAGGGCAAGGCCTACATCATCCCGACGCGCTAGTCGAGCTTCTTCAGCTCCTCCTCGATCTCGGCGGGATCGGGTACCTCGCGCAGCGTGTGGACGTCGATGTAGCGGACGACCCCCTGCCGATCGATCACGAAGATCGCGCGCTCCGGCCGTCCGGCGGCCTCGTCGAAGACGCCGTAGGCGCGCGCGAACGCCCCGTGTGGCCAGAAGTCGGAGCACAGCGGGATGTCGATCCCCTTGAGATCGTCCGCCCACGCCTTCAGCGCGTACACCGTGTCGCACGAGATGCCCACGACCTGGGCATCCTCCGCGCCGAGCTTCTTCTGCAGCTCGCTCAGCGCGGGAAGCTCGCTGTTTCAGGTGTTGGTGAACGCGAAGGCGAAGAACGCCAGGACGACCTTCTTCCCGAGGAGCGCTCCGAGCACGATCTCGCGACCATCGTGGGAGCGCATGGTGAACGCCGGAGCCGGATCCCCGACCTTCAGCGTCGGCGTCTCTCCGGCGAGCTTGGTGCGTCCGACGGGTGCGGCCATCGCCGCTAGAGTACCGGCGTGCCGACCGAGGTGAAGCCCGCCCGCATCGAGGCCGACCGCGCGCGCTTCTTCGCCTACCAGGTCGCGTGCCCGTTCGACGGAACGCTCGTGGGACCCCGCTTCGTCACGCGCGAGCATCTGGACGTTCCGCCGAACCCGCCGTATGCGGCGACGGTGCGCTGCCCGAACGACAAGCAGCTCTTCGAGGTGATCTTCCGCTAGGTGCCGGACCGGCGATGCCGGCGCCGCCCGCCCGCGGCGCCCCATCGCATCAGAGCGAAGTTACTTCTTCTTCGAGCTCTTCTTCGCTGACTTCTTGGCCGCCTTCTTCTTTGCGGGCATCCCAGATCACCTCCCTCCTTACAAGCTGACCTGAGGGACCCCTCTAGAACAGACGGCGCTGCCGTCCGGAGGCCGACGAGGCAGCTCCGGATCGCGCCAGCCATTCCTCGAACTCTCGTCGAGGGATCCGCCAGATCCGACCGACCCTGACCGCGGGGATGCGGGCGGGGTCCGCGTCGTCCATCGCGCCCAGTCGGCGCAGGATGGTCGTGGGGTGGACACGCAGGCGGCGCGCGACCTCCTCGGTCGTGAAGTACTCGTCGTCCGCGCCTCCGACTGCGCTGGCTGCGTTCGCTGCGTCTCCCAGCGCTGACTGCTTCACCTGCGTACGTACAGTCTGCCAGCACGTGTCAAGCAGGGCTCCGGCGGCAGGCTGCCTGCAGGCACACACTCTTCGAGATGCCCGAGACCATCGGTGACCGGCTCGTGCGCGGCGACAAGGGGAGCTTCCTCGACGGTCTGGGGAACGCGGTCGGCGCCGTCGTCGGTGGCTTCTACCGCATCCCCGGCACGCGCCCGCTCAAAGACGTCCTCCATGGGACGTGGGCGCTGCGCCACCCGCTCCATCCCGCCCTCACCGATGCCGTCGTCGGAGGGCTCACCGTCGTCGCGGTGCTCGACGTCATCTACCTGTTCCAGCGCGACCCCTCGCTCCTGCGCGCGACGGACATCGCGCTCGTCGTCTCGCTCATCGCCGCCGTCGGAGCCCTCGCCAGCGGCTACACCGACTGGAACGAGACGTTCGGCAACGAGCGCAGGCTCGGGGTCCTGCACGGCCTGCTCATGTCGCTCATCAGCGTCGGCTACCTCGTCTCGCTGTGGCTCCGCGTCGGCGGCGGCTCGCGCGACGCCGCCATCGCGCTCGGCCTCATCTGCTGGGTGCTCCTCGCCGCCACGGCGCACCTCGGCGGCGAGATGGCTTTCGGCTTCGGGACGGGCGTCGATCGCCAGGCCTGGGCCGAGGTCCCCGGCGACTGGGAGACGCTGGCCCTGCGCGCGGACGCGCTCGAGGAGCGCAAGGTCGTCCGCGCGCAGATGAGCAACGGCTTCGCGCTCGCCGTCGCCAAGCTCGACGGCGCCCTCTACGCCATCGGCGCCGTGTGCACGCACGCGAGCGGCCCGCTCGACGAGGGCGAGCTCGTCGGCGACGACAAGTGCGACGTCAAGTGTCCGTGGCACGGGTCCGTCTTCTCGTTCCGGAGCGGCACCGCGCTGCACGGTCCGGCGACGATGGACGAGCCGACGTTCGAGACGCGCATCGCGGCCGACGGACGCGTCGAGGTGAAGCTACGCGGCGCGGGTGGCCACTAGCCCGTCTCGCCTACTCGTAAGCGATCACGTCGTCGAACAACGCCCGCTCCGATGCCGTAGGCCCGCCACGGACCACTGCAGTCCCCTGTCGAGCTGAACCTCGTCGATGCGGAACGTCCCTGTCGGCAGATCCGCGTTACGCGCAGCGAGCCGACGGAGGAGCTCGTCTCGTGAGGCCATCGACACGCACAGCACGACCCTGATGCCGAGCGCCTGCGCCTCGGTGCGGTAACGGTCGCGCTCTTCCCGGGTCCAAAGGCCCCAGTCGAGGACGACGTTCACTCCGAGTTCTAGCGCTCGCAGTGCGAGCGCCCACTGGATCCGCTCCACCTGTGGACGATGCGGAGCGCGAAGGGCTCCGTTCTCGTCGAGCCCGACGAGCTCCTCGTCGGCGTAGAGCTCGTGGAGCCACTCATCCGCAGTGAGCCGCAACGCCCCGTGCTCGACCTCGATGCGCTTGGCAACGGTCGTCTTGCCTGACCCTGGGACGCCGCAGGTGATGAAGAGGGTCGCCACAGCGCAAGAGCCTACCGACGACCCTGCGTGTACGACGACCACCTGCGCGTCCGCGCCGCACGCAGCTCCGAAGGACCCTACGCCGCGCCGGACAACCCTCCTATCGTCTCCGTGACGGCAGCGCGGGAAGGGAAGATCGATGGTCGACGACCGGTGCGTCGTCGCTCGCCTCCATCCGGTCGCGCTCGCCTGGGCGGCCGGCTTCTTCGACGGCGAGGGCAGCACTTTCGTGCACCGCTCGCGGCCCAGCTACAGGAGGCTCGAGCTCAGCATCGGGCAATCGGGGCCCGACGGCGTACCGGAGGTGCTGCTTCGGTTTCAAGCCGTCGTTCTTGGCATGGGAACGATCGATGGACCCGAGGCCGAGCGCATGTACTTCTGGAGAGCGCGCACCTTCGTCGAGGCGCAAGCCACCATCGCCCTGCTGTGGAAGGAGCTCGGGCCGGTGAAGAGACAGCAGGCGGGTATCGCATTTCGTACTGTCGGCTCGCAGTACGAGCAAGGTCGGTTGCGAGCTCGCCGCCCACGGCTCCGTCACCGCCCGCATGAGCTGCACGCGGCTGCGGCTTTGTCTCAGGCCGCGCGGCAGGAGATCGACCGCGCGTGGGCCGCGGGCTTTCTCGATGGTGAAGGCCACTTCGGGCTGCCACGTTCCCGCTCCCGTGTCGATCTGCCGGCTTGGCGGCGCATCCGCGTCTCGGCGACGCAGAACGGCTCACCCGGACAGCCGGCCGTCGTCCTCAGCAAGCTCGTGCGGATCCTCGGTGGAAAGATCGAGCGGCACGGCGAGCCGGACGACCATCGCTGGGTCTTGGAGGGGCTCCGCGGGGTCGAGCGGGTGCTCGCCCTCGTACGTCCATGGCTCGGCACGGTGAAGCAGCTGCAGGCCCGCGGCGCGATCGATGGGTTCGCGGCCCAACAGCGCATTCGTGGCGACGCGACGAAGTGCGCCCGCGGACATAGCTATAGCCACGTCTACATGAGCAAGAGCGGGCCGAAGCGTCGCTGTAAGGCATGCGCACGGCTCCTGGGGCGGAGCAGCCGGGCGCGCCAGGGGGTCAAGCCTCGGAAGTTCACGAACGTCGCTCGCAGGTACACTTTCTAGTCGTACGCGCGGGGTGTAGCTCAGCTTGGCAGAGTGCGTGAATGGGGTTCACGAGGCCCCGGGTTCGAATCCCGGCACCCCGACAGTAAATATCTAGGTTACGGCCTTCAACGCCACCTCCACGAAAGCGAGCTGCGTCGGCGGCACGTGCATCGCCATCACCTCCGCGGGCTCGGCGAAGCGCGGGCGGCGCACCGCCGGATCCGTCCCCGCCGCCGCTTCGGACGACGTCGTCGCGCCGTAGATGAGCTGCAGGAAGTCGGGATACGGATAGTGCGCCGGCAGGTCGGGCAGGCGCGGGCCGAGGTTGTGGAAGAGCGACAGTCCGAGGAGACGCGGCTCGCCGTCCATGACGCAGCGGACCTCCTCCCAGACCTCGCGGCGCAGCGCTTCGAGGATCGTCTCGCCCGCCTCGATGCCTCCTCCCGGGACGATGTGCGACCACCCGTCGGTCCCGTCGAAGACGAGGATCCGCCCCGCCTTCACGAGGATCGCGCGCACGCGGGTGACGAGATCGAGCGGGGGCAGCCGCTCGCTGTAGAAGTTGGTCACCTCGAGGTCGATGCCGCGCGGCCAGCGCACGCGCTCGACCTCCGCCGCCGTCAAGCCCGCCAGCGCGGCCGCGACCCGCGGGTCGTAGGGGACCGCGGCCGGCGGCTCGGTCATCGCCGGAAGGCGTAGCGGAGCAGCAGGTAGTCCTCCGAGCGCTTCACGCTGAGGAGATCCGCCCATGGCGCGCGCTCGGGATGGAACGCCGTCGGCTCGACGAGGCTCGTCCCGCGGCGCTCCTCGGAGCGGCCCGCGACGTGCGGCGACACGGTGAGGAACAGCTCGTCCACCACGCGCTCCTCGAGCATCCGCCCGAACAGTGTCGGTCCGGCCTCCGAGAGGATCAGCCGCGCCCCGGTCTCGTGGACGACGGCGTCGATCACGTCGCGCATCGACGGCTCGCGCTCCCCCACCGCCCGCAGCGGGACCTCGCCGGTGCGGCCGGCGAGGCGCTCGGCCCCCGCGACCGACGTGACGATGAGCGGCTCCACGTCCGGCGAGCGGAAGACGGCGAGCGAGAGGTCGATCTCGCCGCTCGCTGAGACGATCGCGACGCGCGTCCGCTCGGGGAGCCCTCGCGCTCGCCGCATCTCGCGGAAGAGCTCCGCGGCCTGCGGATAGACCTGCTGGGGCGTCCACGTCACCTTCGGCTCCGCCCGCAGCGTGCCGGCGCCGGACACGACCACGTCCGCGGCGGCGCGGAGGATGCCCATCACGGCGCGGTCCCCCGCGTTGCCCTTGCTGATGACCGCCGCCCCGGCCAGGCCGGGGAGCCCGAAGGACACGAGGCCGTCGATCGTCGAGACGAAGTTGGCGAAGACGAGGCGGCCCTCGGGGAAGGAAAGGTCGCCGCCGTAGCAGTCGCGCAGCGGTCCGGGCAGCGGGACGGGCGATCCGTGCGGCCGCTCGAACAGCGTCTCGAGCTGGGGCAGCGGCGCCATCGCGCTCAGTCCGAACGCGAGCCCGTCAGGTGGAAGAACTCCTTCCGCAGCTCGGCGTCCTCCGCGTAGAAGCCCCGCCACGTCAGCGTGCGCGTCTTCGGGTTCACCGCTCGCACGCCGCGCATCTGCGTGCAGAGGTGGTGCGCCTCCATGTGCACGGCTACGCCGTGCGCGTTCACGAGGCGGCTCAGCGCGTCGGCGACCTCCTCGCCGAGCCGCTCCTGCACGGTGAAGCGCCGCGAGAACACGCGGACGAGCCGCGTGAGCTTCGAGATCCCGATGATCTGGTCGTGCGCGATGTACCCCACGTACGCCTGGCCGTAGAACGGCAGGGCGTGATGCTCGCAGAGGGCGAAGAAGTGGATGGGGCCTTCCACGATCTGGTCGACGTGGCACGAAGGCCCGCCCTTGCACTCGGTCGGGAAGGCGGTGAGCAGCTTCGGGTCGCCCTCGTACCCGTCGGTCGCGTCGAAGATGGCGCGGACGAAGCGCTTCGGCGTGTCGCGCGTGCCGGGCGTGTCGAGATCGAGGCCGAACGCGCCGAACATCTCGGCGATGTAGCCCTCGAAGCGCTTCCACTGCTCCTCCGGGAGCTCGCGCTTCCGGACGAGCAGCGGCGACCGCAGCTCCTCGTCGTCGGCGGGAAGGTGCGCGTGCGCGATCGCGCCCTCGCGGATGGGGACGGGTGCGTTCTTCGCGCGCCGCTGCTGCGCCGTCATGTCGTCCTCCTGGGCCTTCGCGTCACCTCGCTCACGTCCGGTCCCCCGCGGGCTGCCCCGGAAGGCCGAGGTACTGGCGCGTGAACTCGTACAGCTTCTCGCGGTCCTCGCGGAGCGCGGGTCGCAGACCATAGTGATTGATCACGCGGATCTGCGCTTGGAGCCACTCCTTCCAGCATTCGGCGCAGATCCCGCGCTCGATCTCGTCGCCCAGGGCGCCCGGCAGGACGCGGCCGGCCGCTTCGCGCGTCTCGCCGCACCGCACGCACGCCACCCGGGCCACGTGGCCATGGTACGAGCGATGCGGCCGCGAGCGGCATGGACGCAGCGCAGGCCCGGCCGTCGTGGGATGCTCCGGCCGATGAGGACCTTCCTCACCGCCGCGCTCGTGACGGTCGCCCTGTCCGCGTGCGGCGCGCCGGCCGCACCCGCGGTCGACGTCTCTAAGGGCGAGATCCGCGCCGACCTGAAGGAGTACCAGGTCGCGCTCACCTCGAACACCGTGCGGGCGGGGCAGGTGACGTTCCTGGTGCGCAACGTCGGTGGGATGGCGCACAACTTCGTGGTCGTCAAGACGGACGCCGCGCCCGACAAGATCCCCCTGGACACCGAGAAGCAGATCGCGAAGGAGGACGGCAAGGTCGGCGGGATCGACGGCGTCGCCCCCGGGAAGAGCGCGAACCTGCGGCTCGACCTCGCGCCCGGGCACTACGTCGTCATGTGCAACATCCCGACGCACTACCAGCTCGGAATGCGCGCCGAGCTCACCGTCCAGTAGGGATCAGGGGAGTCCGGTCCGCGGCAGCACGACGTCGTAGCCCACGTCGCCGCTCACGCTGAGACGCTGGCCGACCACCGACACCGCGTCGATCCGCGGCGGGAACACGTCGACGGCGTACTCCCCGGGCGGCACGGCGATCGAGTAGTGCCCGTGGATGTCGGTCGCTCCGAAGTAGCGCGGCCCTGACGCGTCGTTCACGTTGACCGTCGCCGCCTCGACGGGTGCCCCGCTCGCGTCGCGGATCGTCCCGCTCACCCGGACGCCGCGGGGCAGCGTGATGTCGAGACGGGCGTCGCCCGGACCGACGCGGATGGACTGCGCCTTCGTCCAGTCCGGTACGGCGTTCGGCCAGTATCCCGCGATGACGTCGCTGTCGGCCGGCGGCACGACGTTCACCACGTACGTCTCGGAGCGCGTAGCGACCTCGTAGCTGCCGTCGTCGGCCGTCGTGCGGCAGATCTTGCCGGTCGGGAACGGCGTGTCGACGCACACGAAGGCGAGCGCGACCGGCGCTCCGTCGGTCGTCGTGACGCGGCCGCGCAGGACGGGGCCCGCCGGCAGCGCGATGTCGAGCGCGCGGTCGCGATGGAGGTCGAAGGGCGTGGCGTCGACCCCCTGCAGCGCGCCGCTGTAGAGCTCGTATATGAGGCGCGATCCGCGGTCACCGGGCGGGATGGCCCACACCCAGTACGTGTCCGGCTCGCGTACGAGCGCGTAGCGGCCGTTCTTGTCCGTGCGGTCGCAGTCCCAGCCGAGCGGCGTCGTGAACGCGTAGGTGCAGACCTGCGCCTCCTTCTGCGGCGTCCCATCCAGCCCCGACAGCACGGTCCCCGAGAGCACGACGCCCGGCCGCAGCACGACGTCGACGCCGCCGGCGTCGGCCGTGCGCGTGTCGATGACGTCCGCCTCGTCGGACGACGCCCGCCCCCGCGCCCACTGGGCGATGAAGCGGGACCCGTTCGGCGGTCCGGTGATCTCGAGCTTGTGGAACCCGGGCTTCACCGCGACCGTGTACGCGCCGCCATCGCGCGTCTCGGCGCAGGGCACGTCGTCGGTCTCCAGCGCCTGCGCGCACACCTGCGCGCCGACGAGCCCGTGTCCGGCCTCGTCCTTGACCGTCCCTGCGATCGTCGCCCGGCCCTCGAGGGTGACGACGGCGCTCGTGCTCTCGTCCAGGTCCACGACCGCGACCCCGTCGGCCAGCCGCGCGCCTTTCGGCGGCGTGGCTCGGATGGAGTAGGTGCCGCGCGGCAGCTCGATGACCGCGCGGCCGTCGCCGCCGGTCGTCCCGCACGCCGTGGCGCCGCCGGTCCGGGTCGCGCACACCGAGGCGTTCGCGACGCGGCCGGTCGGCCCG
>JAGWSB010000102.1 GCA_028876375.1 Chloroflexota bacterium
GCGGACAGCCGCAGGGCGGACAGCCGCAGGGCGGACAGCCGCAGGGCGGACAGCCGCAGGGCGGACAGCCGCAGGGCGGACAGCCGCAGGGCGGACAGCCGCAGGGCGGACAGCCGCAGGGCGGACAGCCGCAGGGCGGTGGGCAGCCTCAAGGCGGACAGCCGCAGGGCGGACAGCAGGGCGGCGGTCAGTCACAGGGTGGCGGGCAGCCGCAAGGCGGACAGCAGGGCGGCGGCCAGTCGCAGGGCGGCTCTAAGCCGAACGACGGCGGCGGATTCGTTCCCCACCTCGAGCTGCCCAGGCTGCCGTTCGGGAACGACGGCGAAAAGGGCAACGATCCAGTGCACAAGCACGACGTGGAGCCCGCCTTCGAGGCACCGAAGTTCGAGCTGCCGCAGGTGCCGGATCTCGCGCCGAACAACAAAGGCAAGAGCTCACACAACTAGCGACGCTGTCTCGCGTGCCGGCTCGCGCGTCTCCCGTCGCCGTGATCTCATCTCAGAGGCTCAATGCGTTGTGGTTTGCCCGCTTTCGCGTCGCGACTCCACTTCATGTAGTGCGTGTTGCAGAGCCCACGCGCTCGATGTGCTCGATCACATCCCTCGATGACGCACGTCGGAGGTGCGGATGTCAGCCGGATCGGGTGATACGCCGCCAGCGAGAGGTCGATCGCTCGTGATCGACGCACTCCCATGAGCGGACGTAGCCGGCGCATCTGATCCGCGCCTCGTGCACCCGTGATGGCGACCGTGAACACGTCGTTCCAGCCGTGTTCCGCCGTCCGTGTTCGATCCTTGGGCCGGATACGCGCGCCGAGCAGCTCTGCGGCACGCGTGAGCACGTCGTCGTCGCACATGTCCGCCGAGATCCGCGGGTACCCTTGCTCGTTCGAGAACGTGCCTTCCCCTTCGAGAAGCCCAGCGAGCCATGCGGTCGCGTCGTCGCTGTTCGAGGGTATGGCCAGGGGCACGGGAGCGACCGCGGGCGGCATAAGCGTCGTGGGCGAGTGATCGCATGGTCGTCCCCGCTCCTTGCGCTTCCACCAGCTGTTGTGATGCCGGCGGCAGAGTCCCCGTGCTCTGACCGGTGCCTCGCAGCCGCTGACGGTACACGTCTGGCCGCGTACGAGCGAACGATCCCGCGCAGGTCTTGGCGACGCCAGAGCGACCTCGATCTGTTCTCTGCGACGTGCACCCATCACCGGGAGGAGCCCGGCCATCAGCGCCCTGGCGGCGGACCCCTTGATCCGGGTGATGTAGACGCGCTTGAGATCGGGATCCGGAGGGTCCCAGCAAGTCACGGCGCGCGCGAACAACCGCGCAGCTCTCACGACAACGTCCTCGTCCGTCATCGCGACCTGGACGATCGGCGAGCACGGACTCGAGGGAGGTCCCTTGAGGAAGGATCCCTCGCCTTCGAGCAGGCCCGCAAGCCAGTAGCGCTCCGTTTCGACACTCACTGTCGTATGTGTCTTCGGCGAAAGCTTGATATGCATGACCGCTCAAGCATAAGGATGGCGAGGCTATCGCGGTCGGGACTTGCCGGCCTCCCCCTGCCGCCACCGGGCGCGCGCCGCGCTGCGGGCGATCTCCGCGCGCCGCTCGGGCGAGAGCGCCTTTGCCCGTGCCCGACCGCCCTTCTTGCCTCCAAGACGACCGAGCGCGACGGCGGCCGGATCCTTCCGTCGTGCGATCTCAGCAACTCCCCGTGCGTTGCGCACTCAGTACGGATCGGTATGCGCGAGTGAGGCGACGCCGTAGAATGAGGTCCTTCCCCCGCGGAGGCCGTGGTGTAATGGCAACACTGCGGGTTGTGGACCCGCCTTTAGCAGTTCGAGTCTGCTCGGCCTCCCCGCAACGCGGCGTTCTCACGGGACCCTTTCTACTTCCCGATCTTCGCCTTCGCGTCGTCGTACAGCTGCCGCACCATCGGCGCGGCCGGGTGGTACTGCCCGACGTCGAGGTACACCGTCCACACGTCGACCGCCTCGGCGTACTTCTGCTGCTGGTAGAGCACGAGGCCCTTGAGGAAGAGCGCGTCGGCGTTCCGCGGGTCGATGCCCAGCACCTTGTCCGCCGCGACGAGCGCGCCGTCGGGCGAGCCCGAACGGAAGAGGATGAGGCCGAGCCCGTTCAGGGCGGCGACGTTGCTCGGGTCCAGCGTGAGCACGTTCTTGTACTGATCCACCGCGTCGCTCGCCCGGCCGTCCTGGTCGTACGCCTGCGCGAGCGCGAGGCGCGTCGGGACGTCGTCGGGGTGCGCGCGCGCCTGTGCCTCGAGCTCGGCGATCCCCGGCGCCGCCGCGGGAGTGTTCCCGGTGATCGTCTCTCCCGGCGCGCGGTCGCCCGCCGAGGCGGGGAGGACGGCGATGACGACGACGGCGACGATGCCGGCGAGGAGCGCGGCGACGACGAAGGTGCGCACCGGCGCGAGGGGCGTCGCCGGAGGCTCGGCCGCGAACGCCGAGGCCTCGATGCGCGCTCGCAGTCGCGCCTCGTCGGCGGGGTCGATCGTCCCCGCGGCGACGGCGAACTCGAGGTCGCGGAGCGAGCTCACGGCTCGCGCGACGTCGTCGCGCGGGTCGGGTCGCTCCGCGGGCCAGCGCATGTGCCCCAGGAGCGGCCGCAGGACGATGAGGAAGCCGGCGATCATCGCCGCGAAGAGGACGACGTTGCTCATCATTCACGCGCCTCCTCGGCCGCGCGCTCGCGCAGCAGCGCGAGCTGCGCGTCCGTCGGCGCCGCCCGCGGCGGCGCGCGGCGCAGCCGTGAAGCGACGAGCGCGGTCCCGAGGGCGACGACGGCGAGCGGGACGAGCCAGATGGCGCCGCGCGGATCCACGAGCGGCGGCGAGAGGAAGATCCAGTCGCCGTAGGCCGCGCGGAACTCCGCGCGGATCCGGTCGTCGCTCCAACCCTGATCGACGCGCTGCGCGACGAGCTGCCGCATCTCGCGCGCGGTATCCGAGGGCGAATCCTCGACGGACAGCCCCTGGCAGACCGGGCAGCGCAGCTCCGAGGACAGGCGCGCGACGCGATCCGCGGGCGCCTCCGCGCGCGGGACGACGGCCACGGCGACGGCGACGGCGACCGCGAGGAGCCCGACGAAGATCGCGAGGCGCGCGCTCATTCCGCGCCCGCCGGAGAGCTCGCCGGCACCGGCACGACGGCGCTCGCGCGTCGTCCGCGGCGTGCTTCGGGGAGCGCTGCGAGGAGCGCGCCGAGCCCGACGATCGCCCCGCCGATCCACAGCCATGAGACGAGCGGGATCACCTTGATCGAGATCGTCGCCCAGGCGCGGCTGCGCGCGTCGTAGGCGGCCAGGATGGCGTACACGTCGTCGCCGGCCGTCGAGCGGATGCCGGGCGATCCGACGGCGCTCGTCCCGTTCGGGTAATAGCTGAGCGCCGTCGTCAGCGGGACGCCGGAGCCGCCGTCGAGGATGCGGAGGTCGGCGACGACCTGCTGCCGCTGCGGCTGCGCCACGTCGCGGAGGCCCTCGAAGACGATGGTGCGCGAGCCGACCTGCATCGACCCTCCGGGCGCGAGGGTCGCGTCCTTCGTCACGGCCAGCGACTGGCTCATCGCGACCGCGAGCGCGACGACGGCGATGCCGACGTGGACGACGTATCCGCCGTAGCGGCGGCCGTTGCGCCGGAACAGGTTCACGAAGGCGACCTGCGGTGCCTCGCCGTGCAGCGTGTGGCGCGCGCGGACGCCGCGGACGAACTCCTGCGCGACGGTCGCGGCCACGAACGCGGCGAGCGCGAACGCGAGGACGCCCGCCGCGCCGCGCAGGCCGACCAGGAGGGCGACGATGCCGCCCGCGGCCGCGGCCACGATGGGAACGCTGAACTGGCGCTCGAGCGTGGCGCGCGACGCGCCGTGCCAGGGGAGCTGCGGCCCGACGCCCATGAGGAAGAGCAGCGCGAGGGCGAGCGGGACCTCGACGGTGTCGAAGTACGGCGAGCCGATGGAGACCTGATCGCCGCTCACGGCCTCGACGATGAGCGGGTACAGCGTCCCCAGGAGCACGGTGAGCGTCGCGGCGACGAACAGCACGTTCTGGAAGAGGAAGATGGCCTCGCGGGAGAGCGGGGTGCCGATCCCCTCGGGGTCCACCAGGCGGACGGAACGCCACAGCAGCAAGCCGACGGAGAAGACGAGGATCGCCGCGAGGTAGCCGAGCAGGAGCGGACCGATCGCCGACTCGGAGAACGAGTGGACGGAGTTGATGACGCCGCTGCGGGTGAGGAAGGTGCCGAGGATGGTGAGCGCGAACGCGCCGATGACGAGGGAGAGGTTCCAGGTACGGAGCATCCGGCGCTTCTCCTCGACCATCACCGAGTGGAGGTACGCGGTCGCCACGAGCCACGGCATGATCGCGGCGTTCTCGACGGGGTCCCAGGCCCAGTACCCGCCCCAGCCGAGCACGGCGTACGACCACCACGCGCCCGCGACGATCCCCACGCCGAGGAGCGCCCACGCGACGAGAGCGGAGCGCCGCGTCGCGGTGATCCAGCGGTCGCCGGACTCGCCGAGGATCAGCGACGCGACCGCGTAGGCGAACGGGATCGAGAAGAGGACGTAGCCGAGATAGAGCAGCGGCGGGTGCAGCCCCATGAGCCAGTGGTCCTGCAGCAGCGGGTTCGGGCCGGTGCCGTCGGCGGGGACGGGATCGATGCGGACGAACGGGTCGGCCGCGGGCGTGACGACGAGGACGAGGAAGAAGGAGAGCATCGCGAAGAGGATCGCCAGGGCGGTCGTCGCGAGGCGGGGGAGGTCGCGCGTGCCGCGCCAGGCGACGAACGTGACGGCGCCCGCGAGGATGGTCGTCCACAGCAGGATCGACCCTTGCAGCGAGGCCCACAGCGAGATCGCGCTGAAGTACGGCGGCGTCTCGCGCGCGTTGTTGAGCGCCACGTAGCGGAGCGAGAAGTCGTGGGACAGGAGCGCGGCGATCATCGACGCCGAGGCGCCGGCGACGAGCACGAACGCGCAGGCGGCGCTCCAGCGCGCGCTCCCGAGGAAGCGGCCGTCGCGCTCGCGCGCCGCGAACGCCGCCGAGACGAGGCCCCACAGGGCGAGCGGCAGCGCCGCGCGGAGCGCGCCGGAGCCGACGTCGCCCCAGCTCATGGCGGCGGAGTGCGGTGCGCCGGCGTCGCGCTGGGGCTCGGCGCGGTGTAGACCTCGTCGTGCTTCGCGAGGACCTGCGTCGCGCGGAACGAGCCGTCCGCGGCGAAGTAGCCCTCCACGACGGCGCCCGCGTCCTCGCGCAGGAGCGCCGGCGGCGCGCCCTTGCCGATGACGATCACGCGGGTGACGCCGTCACCGATGATGAAGCGCAGATCCTGCGACGCGGCGTCGTAGCGCAGACTGCCCTCCTCGACGAGTCCGCCCAGGCGCGTCGTCGTGCCGGGCGGGAGGCGGCGGGCAGCCGCCTCGGTCGGCGTGAGGTAGTAGACCGCCGAGGCGCCGACGTTCTGGAAGGCGACGTACCCGATGCCGATGGCGATCGCGAGGACGGTGATCGCGAGGAGCCTGCGCTCGCTGGCGCCTCTCGAGCGGCGGACGGCGCTAGCGACGGACACGCAGCGAGACGATGTAAGCGGCGAGCGAAGCCCACACGACCAGATACGCGGCCGCGATGAAGCCCACGTTCGGGTCCATCGTCTATCTCCCCCTCGCGTCGATGATCCGCTCCTGCCGCGCGCGCTCGATCGCGACGCGTCCGACCATCATCCACGCGTAGAGGAGGGTGAACGCGAGCATCCCCGTCATGAGCGCCGCGAGCATGCGGTCGTCGAGCGTCGGGTCGCCGCCCGGCCGGAGCACGGTCGGGAGCTGATGGAGGGAGTTCATCCACAGCACCGAGAGGTGGACGATCGGCACGTTGACCACGGCCACGATGCCGATGACCGCGGCGCGCGTCGCGCGCCCTTCGAGGTCGGTGGAGAGCCCGCGGAGCAGCAGGTAGCCGACGTACATGACGAACATGACGGCCGTGGTGATGAGGCGCGGCTCCCAGGTCCACCACACGCCCCACGTCGGCTTGGCCCAGATCGAGCCCGCGATGAGGCACAGCCCGGTGAACAGGACGCCGACCTCCGCAGAGGACACTGCGATGGCGTCGAACACCGGCCGCTTCGTCCACAGCCAGCCGACGCTCGCGAGGAACACCACGATGAACGCCAGGTAAGCGGTCCACGCGCTGGGGACGTGGACGTACATGACGCGCTGGACCTGCCCCTGGACGGCGTCCGGCGGGGCCCACACGAGCGCCATCCACGTGGCGACGACGACCGACGCGACCGTGGCGATCTCGAGGAGAGGCGCCCAGCGCGGCGTGTACGGGACCGCGGCGGCGGTGCGGATCACGCCACGATCATCTCATGCGACGGTGACATATTCCGACGGCTCACTCGATGGCCGTCGGGACCAGGATGATGCCGATCGCGGCGTAGGCGAGGCCCGCCGCCAGCAGGAGCCCGGACCAGGCGAGCGAGCCGGAGGGGTCGCCCGAGAGCGCCGCGGACACCGCATTGGTCCCCGCCACGAGCTGCGGCACGAGCACGGGCAGCGCGAGGATGGGCACGAGGGCCGCGCGCGCGCGCAGGCGCAGCGTGAGCGCCACGTCGAGGACGACGATGGGCGGCAGCGCCAGGACGCCGAGCAGCGTCGCGAGCGCGAGGTGCAGCGGCAGGGGGACGGCGAGGTCGAGGAAGACCACCTCGAGCAGGCCGCCGACGAAGGCGACCACGACGAGCGAGCCCGCGAGCGCGACGAGCTTGCCGGCGTAGAGCGCGTCGGCGCCGCCGGGGAGCGCGAGGACCGCGTCGATCGCGTCGTCCTCGAGCTCGCGGTCGAACGAGCGCGTCGTCGTGACGATCGCCGCGAAGAGCAGCGCGATCCAGTAGAGCGCGGGGGCGACCGCGCTCTGCCGCGCGGTCGCGGGACCGACGATGAGGCTCTCGAGGAGGACGAGCACGGCCATGAACGTCACGGCGGCGACCACGCCGTCGGGCTGGCGCACCTCGGCGCGCGCCTCGCGCGCCGCGACGAGCCAGGCCCGCTTCACGCCGTTCACCTCGGGCTCGCCTCGGCCGATCCGTCGCGGAGCGTGTACACGCGCGCGGCGTCGTCGTCGATCTCGTGGTGCCCGTGCGAGGCCACGACGATCGCGCCGCCCATCCCGGCCAGCTGCGCGAGGGTCGAGCGCAGGAGCGCTGACGCCTCGTCGTCGAGCTCCGCGAACGGCTCGTCGAGGAGCGCGAGCGCGCACGTCTCGGTATCGAGCCGCGCCAGCGCCGCGCGGCGGCGCTGTCCCGCGGAGAGGCGCTCGACGGGGCGCCGCGCGTCCGCGCCCAGGCCCCACCGCGCGAGGGC
>JAGWSB010000103.1 GCA_028876375.1 Chloroflexota bacterium
GGCGGGAAGAACACCGCCCACAAGCACGGCGCCGACTTCTACCGCGAGATCGGCCGGCGCGGCGGCGAGGCGCGCAAAGGTCAGCTCGGTCCCGAGGGCTACGCGAAGCTCGGGCGCAAAGGCGGCGAGGCGCGCAAGACGCAGCTCGGCCGCACCGGCTACGCGGAGCTCGGCCGCCGCGGCGGCGAGGCGCGCAAGACGCAGCTCGGGAGCGAGGGATACGCCGCGCTCGGGCGCAAGGGCGGGCGACGCGTCGCGGAGCTGATCCGCCGCGGGAAGCGCCCCGACGGCGGGGGGCAGACCTCCGCCGCCTGACGGTCGAGACGCCCCACCTAGACTTTCATCGTCTGTGGGGCGTGGCCAAGTGGTAAGGCAGGGGACTTTGGATCCCCGACCCCAGGTTCGAATCCTGGCGCCCCAGCCGCCTAACATCACGTGCATCCCGTGACGGAAGACCCCTCGAGACCGACCGCGTTCGTCCTCGCCGCCGGGCTCGGCACGAGGATGCGCTCGCGGACGTGCAAGGTCCTCCACACCGCGGCCGGCAAGCCGCTCCTCTCGCTCGTCCTCGAGACCGTCGCGGCCGCGGGCGCAGATCCCGTCGTCGTGCTCTCGCGCGAGAGCGAGGCGGCGCGCGCCGTCGTGCCCGAGGGCGCGCGCGTCGCGCTGCAGGAGCCGCCGCTCGGCACCGGGGACGCCGTGCGCGTCGCGCTCGACGCCGCGCCCCACGCCGCCGGACGGTGCTACGTCGTGTACGGCGACACCGTCCTGCTTCGCCCCGAGACGCTCCGCCGCCTGGCCGCCCTGCTCGACGAGCGACGGGCCGTCCTGGCCATCCTCACCGGCATCGTCGGTACGGACAACGCCTACGGCCGCATCGTCCGCGGGCCCGGCGGGGACGTCGACCGCATCGTGGAGGTGCGCCTCGCGACCGCGGCGGAGAAGGCCATCCCCGAGTCGAACTTCGGCGCGTACGCGGCGGCCGTCGACTGGCTCCGCTCGGCCGTGCCGCGCTTGCGGGCCAACGAGACAGGCGAGGTGTTCCTCACCGACCTGGTCGCCGTCGCCAAGCGCGAGGGCCGGACCGTCGCGGCGCTGTGCGTCGAGGACCCGAGCGAAGGGCTGGGGATCAACACGCGCGCCGACCTCGCCGTCGCCGACGGCATCCTGCGTCGGCGGATCCGCGCGGGCCACATGGAGCGCGGCGTCACGTTCGTCGACCCGGACTCGTCGCTCGTCGACGCGTCCGTGGAGATCGCGCCCGACGTCACCGTGGAGCGGGGGAGCGTCCTCGAGGGCCGCACGCGGATCGGCACCGGAACGCGCGTGGGGCCGTACGCGATCGTCCGCGACACGGTCGTCGGCGAGCGCTGCCGCGTCGAAGCATCCGTTCTCGAGGGCGCGACGCTCGAGGACGACGTGCGCATCGGACCGTATTCGCACCTGCGTCCCGGCGCGTACCTGGAACGCGGCGTCGAGATGGGGAACTTCGGCGAGGTGAAGGCGAGCCGCCTCGGTCCGGGGACGAAGATGCACCACTTCTCGTACGTCGGCGACGCGAGCGTCGGCCGCGGCGTCAACATCGGCGCCGGCACGATCACGCTGAACTACGACGGCATACGGAAGAACCGCACCGAGATCGGCGACGACGCGTTCATCGGATCCGACACGCTGCTGCGCGCTCCGGTCAAGGTCGGGCGCGGCGCGACGACGGGCGCCGGCGCGGTCGTCACGAAGGACGTGCCCGAGGACACGGTCGCGGTAGGGATGCCGGCGCGCGCGATCAAGAAGCTCGTGCGCCCGAAGAAGGACGGCGGGCAGAAGCCCTCCGCATGAGCAACGACCTGGCGCAGCTCCTCGCCGGCGAGCTCGCCCTCGTGATCCTGCTCGCGATCTTCTCGGCGGGCGAGACGGCCGTCCGCGGCGCGCGGCGACCGCACATCCTCGAGGAGATCGCCGGGCGCGGCCGGCGCGGCCGCGTGGCGGAGCGGATCCGCGAGCGCTCCATCGAGTACATCTCCGCCCTCGAGGTCATGGAGTTCCTCGACGTGTTCGCGTATTCCGCGATCGCGGCGGCGTTCGTCGCGCCGCGCCTCCAGCAGATCCTTCTCCTCGTCGGCGTGACGGCGACGGTCGGCGGCGTGGGCGCGGTCGTCGTCAGCGTCGTCGTGCTGACCGTCATCGCGCTCCTGTTCGGCCTGTTCCTGCCGCGCTCGATCGGCGCGCGCTACCCCGGCGGAGTGCTCCTCACCCTCATCGGACCGATCGAGGCCGTGCGCTGGGTCACCAAGCCGATCGTCGGCGGGCTGTGGTGGACGACGCAGGTCCTCACCCGCCCGTTCGGCGTGCCGGCGCAGACGCAGGGCGTCAGCGAGGACGAGATCCGCGCGCTCGTCGAAACGGGGGAGGAGCAGGGCGTCCTCCACGAGCAGGAGCGCGACATGATCCAGGGGATCTTCGAGCTCGGCGACAAGCACGTCCACGACGTGATGATCCCGCGCCCCGACGTCCGCGCCATCGACATCGACACGCCCGGCGCGCGCGTCCTCGAGCAGGTCGTCGCGGTCGGGCACTCGCGCATCCCGGTGTACGAGGGGACGCCCGACGAGATCATCGGCATCCTCTACGTGAAGGACATGTTCCGCCGCCTCGCGCGGGGGGAGAAGGACGTCTCGCTGCGGCAGTACCTGCGGCCCGCGCACTTCGTCCCCGAGACCAAGCGCGTGGACGAGCTCCTCGGCGAGATGCAGCGCGACAAGCTGCACATGGCCATCGTCGTCGACGAGTACGGCGGGACCGCGGGCCTCGTCACCATCGAGGACCTCGTCGAGGAGATCGTCGGCGAGATCCGCGACGAGTACGAGGCCGAGCAGGAGCTCGTCATCCCCGTCTCCGAGAACGAAGCCCTCATGGACGGCCGCGTCCCCTTCGACGACGTGCGCGAGGCGTTCGAGCTCGACCTTCCGCCGTCGGAGGATTACGACACGCTCGGCGGGTACATCGTCCACGAGCTCGGACGGCTGCCGCGTCCGGGCGAGGACGTCCGCGTCGGCAGCGTGCGCTTCACCGTCGAGTCGGTCGAGGCTCGCCGCATCCGGCGCGTACGCGTGCGCCGCGAGGAGGCGCCCCAGCCCGACGAGGAGGCGGTGGAAAGGTGAGCGACGAGCGGCTCAGCCCCGGCGACGAGGAGCTCGTGCGCGTCGCGTCGCTCCAGCGCGAGCGCGCCTACGCGCCGTACTCCCGGTACAAGGTCGGCGCCGCGATCCGCACCAAGCGCAACAAGATCCACTCCGGCGCGAACGTCGAGAACACCTCTTACGGGCTCACCGTCTGCGCCGAGCGGGCCGCCGTCTTCACCGCGGTGAACGCCGGCGACCGCGAGCTGGACGCCATCGCGATCGTCATCGCCGGCGACGAGCTGCCCTCGCCGTGCGGCGCGTGCCGCCAGGTGCTCTACGAGTTCGGGCCGGCGATGCGCGTCATCCTGGCCACGACGACGGGGAAGCGTCGCGCCACGACGCTCGCGGAGCTGCTCCCGGACGCGTTCGGGCCGGCCAGCCTGCCGCCGGCGTCCTAGCCGGAGGCCGCGGCCTCCGGCACCGAGCCGGTGGCCGACGCGATGAGGTCCTCGAGGAGCCGCAGCGGCTCCTCGGCCGTCGTCGCGACCTGCTTCACGGAGCGCAGCTCGTGCAGCGCGCGCTCGCGGTGGATGGCGATCTCGCGCTCGAGGAGCTCGCGCACGCGGAGGCTGTCGAGGATGTCGCGGATGCGCTCGACGTTCTCCGGCGGCAGCGGCGCCGCCTGGCCGTACAGCTCGACGAGCGAGGCGCGCACGCGCGGCGCGGCGCGCTCGAACGCGAGGACGACCGGGAGCGTCTTCTTCCGCTTGGCGATGTCGTTCATCTCGACCTTGCCCGTGCGGTCGGTCGTGCCCCAGATGCCGAGGAGGTCGTCGTGCGCCTGGAAGGCCTGCCCGAAGTCCGCGCCGAAGCGCGCGAGCGTCGCGCGCAGCTCCTCGTCGTCGCTGCCGATGACCGCCGCGCCCTGCGCCGCCGCGGCGAAGAGCGCGCCCGTCTTCTTGTCGACCATGCCGCGGTAGCGCTCGGCGGTGACGTCGGTGCGCGTCTCGAAGCTGATGTCGAGGAACTGTCCCTCGCACACGCGGACGCACGCCTCGTCGAGCAGGCGGGCGAACTCGAGGACGCGCTCCGCGGGGACGCCGTGGGCCGTCAGGCGGTGCACCGCCAGGCGCGACGCGGCGTACATGCCGTCGCCGGCGTTGATCGCCTGCGGGACGCCCCACACCGACCACACCGTGGGACGGTGCCGGCGCGTCGGGTCCTGATCCTCGATGTCGTCGTGGATGAGCGTGAAGTTGTGGAGGAGCTCGATCGCCGCGGCGGCGGGCAGCGACGGCGCGGCGTCGCCGGCGAGCGACTCGTAGAGCAGGGTGAGGAGCAGGGGCCGCAGACGCTTCCCCGTACCCGGCCGCTCGGTGTCGAGGCCGAGGTGGTACAGCATCATGCCGTAGAACGGTTGGAGCCCTGGCTCCGCCTGCGTGAGGACCGCCCGGATCTCTTCGTCGATCGCGGCGAGACGAGATGCGAAGCTCCCTCGGGTCATCGCCACCTTCACCGATGATACGGACTGCGGCCCGCTAGCATCGTCGCGTCATGGCATCTCGCACGTACCGCGCCGAGGCCATCGTCCTCAAGACGCTCGATCTCGGCGAGGCCGACCGTATCCTGACGCTCCTTACGCGCCATTTCGGCAAGGTGAAGGCCATCGCCAAGGGCATCCGCCGCCCGACGAGCCGCCTTGCCGGGTACGCCGAGCCGCTCTCGCACGCCACGTTCCAGCTCGCCCGGGGCCGCGAGCTCGACGTCCTGACCGGCGCGGAGTCGCGCTCGACGTACCGCCTCCTGCGCGAGGACCTCGACCGCATCGCGGCGGCCTGGTACATCGCCGAGATCGCCGACCGGACGACCGCGGAGCACGCTCCCGCCGCCCCCGTCTTCGACCTCGTGGAGACCGCGCTGCGCCACCTCGAGGTGGGGCACGTGCCGTCCCTCATCTGCCGCTGGTCCGACCTACACCTCCTCGACCGCACCGGCTTCCGCCCGGAGCTCCTGGTGTGCGCCCGCTGCAGCGGAGCGCTGCGCGAGACGACGAACGGCTGGAGCCCGCTCGACGGCGGCGCCGTCTGCGTCGACTGCATCGACCGCTCGATGGCCGGGCTGCCGGCGCTCTCGGTGCGCGCGCTGAAGTCGCTGCGCTACCTGCTCACCAGCGACTTCGCGGCGGCGGCGCGGCTGCGCATCGACGCCGCGCTCGAGCAGGAGCTGGAGCGGCATCTGCGCGCGTTCCTGCACCACGTCCTCGACCGCGAGATCGCGTCGGCCCGCCTCATCGACGAGCTCGCGCGCCTCCCGCGCCGGACGAGCCCCTCCCTCTCATGACGACCGCCGACCTGAGCGACAAGATCGTCTCGCTCGCCAAGCGTCGCGGATTCGTGTTCCCCTCGAGCGAGATCTACGGCGGCGCCGGATCGACCTGGGACTTCGGCCCGCTGGGCGTCGAGCTCAAGAACAACGTCAAGCGCGCCTGGTGGCGCGCGATGGTGCAGCTGCGCGAGGACGTCGTCGGGCTCGACGCCGCCATCCTCATGCACCCGCGGGTGTGGGAGGCGTCGGGTCACGTCGAGAACTTCATCGACCCGCTCGTCGACTGCCGCAGCTGCAAACACCGCTTCCGCATCGACGACCTTCCCGACGGCGAGCGGCTCATCGACGCTTGGCGCGCGGGGAACGTCGACTTGTCGTCGCTGCCGTGCCCGACCTGCGGCCGGAAGGAGCTCACCGTCCCGCGGCGCTTCAACCTCATGTTCAAGACCTTCGTCGGGCCGATGGAGGACACCGCGTCGGTGGCGTGGCTGCGGCCGGAGACGGCGCAGGGCATCTACGTCGACTTCGAGAGCGTGCGGCAGGCGACGCGGCGGCGCATCCCGTTCGGCATCGCGCAGATCGGCAAGGCCTTCCGCAACGAGATCACGCCGGGCAACTTCCTGTACCGCTCGCTCGAGTTCGAACAGATGGAGATGCAGTACTTCGTCCACCCCGACCAGGCCGCGACGAAGTTCGAGGAGTGGCGCGCGGAGCGGATGCGCTGGTACACGTCGTACGGCATCCCCGAGAGGAAGCTGCGCTTCCGCGAGCACGCGCCGAACGAGCTCGCGCATTACGCGCGGCGTGCGGTCGACGTCGAGTTCGACTACCCCTTCGGCGGCTTCAAGGAGCTCGAGGGGATCCACAACCGCGGCGACTGGGACCTGCGCCGCCACAGCGAGTACGCGGGCAAGGACCTGTCCTACTACGACGACCTCACGAAGGAGCGGTACATCGCGCACGTCGTCGAGACCTCGGGGGGCGCCGACCGCGGGACGTTCGCGTTCCTCCTCGCCGCGTACGACGAAGAGCCGGACAAGGAGGGGACGCGCGTCGTGCTGCGTCTCCACCCGGCGCTCGCGCCGTACAAGGTCGCGGTGCTGCCGCTGTCGAAGAACGAGAAGCTCACGCCGCTCGCGCGCGAGGTGTGGGCCGCGGTCCGTTCGCACGTCATGAGCGTGTACGACGAGACGCAGGCCATCGGCCGCCGCTATCGCCGGCAGGACGAGATCGGCACGCCCCTGTGCGTCACCATCGACTTCGACTCGCTCGAGGACAAGCAAGTGACGATCCGCGAGCGCGACTCGATGGCGCAGGTGCGCGTCCCCATCGCCGAGCTGCCGGAGCGGATCCGCGAGCGCCTTCCCCTGGGGTGAGAAAGACCTTCGAGATCGGGGTCGAGCCGAGCGGCCGCACCTACCACGACCTCCTGTACCGCGCGCTGCCGTGGACGGCGGAGCTCCTCCTCGTCGTCGTGTCGCTGCCGGGCGGCGGCGATCCGCTCCTCGCCGGCGGCCGCCGGCTGCTCGACGAGCTCGCGCCGTACTGCACGCGGGAGAGCGACGAGCGCGACTGGCCGGGGACGCAGCTCGAGGGCGACGCGACGGGGCACGTGTACCGCTACCGCGTCGTCCCCGACGTCCTCGACGTCGTCGCCGAGGCGACGGACCACCTCTACGGCTGGTGCCCGCCGGACCTCCCGCAGGACATCGCCCTCGTGCACGGCGACGGCGAGCCGTTCCTGGCGACGGTCACGCAGGAGCGCTGGGCCGCGCTGACCATCGACGACGAGGAGAGCGCGGCGCTGAGCGACCTCGACCTCGGGCTGCGCGACCTATGGGCCTGAGCTAGCTCCTCCGGTCGTCCTCGCTCGCCGTCTCGTCGCCCAGGAGGCGCCTCCCGAACCCCTGCGCCAT
>JAGWSB010000104.1 GCA_028876375.1 Chloroflexota bacterium
GACGCGGGCGGGGCGGGCGCGCTCGCGGGACCGCCGCCGTCCCACGGCCCGAGCCGACGGTCCCCGCGGTCGTGCCGACGGCGGAGCCCGAATCGGAGAAGGAGCAGCGGCGCCTCGCCGTCCTCCTCCTCGATCAGCTCGTCGCGCTTCGCGCGCCGTCGATGAAGAGGAGCGACTTCGTCGCCTCCATCGTTCCGCTCTCGGAGAAGGAGGCGTCGCGCGTGCTCGAGCAGCGCATCGACGCGGGCATCGCGCAGGGCCACGTCATCGCGAAGTCCGTGGGCCGCAGCCGGGCCAAGGCGAACATGCTCATCCGTCCGAGCTTGGAGTCGGCGCTCGTGTCCGAGACCGTCTTCCATCTCGTCCGCGTGCTGCGCCGCATCGACAACGTCACCGGCGACGCTCGACGCGTCCCGGCGGTCGAGGCGGTCCTCGATCCGCTCGCGCGCGCCGACCAGCCGGGAGGGATCGCGCGCGGGCGCTCCGAGCGGCGGGTCCTCCTGGAGACGCTGTTCAGCATCGCGGAGGAGCGCGGCGCGATCATGACCGAGCAGGTGGCCCGCGACGAGCGCGAGATCGCGATGTGCTGGCTCGCCGAAAGCCATCCGCTCGTCGACTACGCGCGGCGACCCGCGGCTTCGATCGTCCAGCTCTTCAACTTCGTCCACGCGACCCGCAGCGCGGGCGACGAGGAGCGCTGGGTGAACGCCGCGCTGTTCGCCGAGCTGCTGGCGCGCGTCGAGGGCGACCACTTCGAAGCGACGATCGCCGGCGCGGTCGAGCGCGGGCTCATGCGACCCGAGGAGCGGCGCAAGCGCGCCGGCTACGTCTTCGAGCCGCAGCACCCCGAGGCGCGAGCGATCCTCGGTGAGTTCGAGCGCCTGAACGGCGAGGTGAGCGTCGTCCCGTACGTCGCGCCGGTCGCGGCGGTGCCTGCGGCCGGAACGCCGGCCGAGGCCGCGCCCGAGGAGGGCGCCGAGCCGGCGGCGCCGCGCAAGCGCTCGCGGCGCGGCTCGCGCGGTGGGCGCGGGCGGCGCGGCGGAAGGTCGTCGGGGGGGAAGGCCGCCGCGGGGGGCTGAGGTCTACCGCGCCGCAGCGAGGCGGCGGTGCTTCAGCTCCTCGACGTACCGCTCGGCGTGGAGCACGGCCGTCGTGGCGTCGCCGACGGCCGTGGTGATCTGCTTCGCGAGCTGCGCGCGCGTGTCGCCGACGGCGTAGACGCCCGCGATGTTCGTGCGCATGTACTGGTCGGTGACGATGTAGCCGTTCGCGTCGTGCTCGACGTGCTCCTTCTGGAACAGGTAGCGGCCGACGGGCTTGAAGCCGATGAAGATGAAGACGCCCTCGACGTCGATGCGCTCGGTCTTGCCGTTCTTCTCGACGTCGATCCACTTCACGTCGCCGTTCCCGCCGATCGTCTTCACCACCGCGGGCGTCACCGCCTCGACCTTGTCCATCGAGAGCAGCCGGTCCTGGAGGATCGCCTGCGCGCGGAACTCCTCGCGGCGGTGGACGACGTAGAGCTTCTTGGCGAAGCGCGTGAGGAAGAGGCCCTCCTGGAACGCGGAGTCGCCGCCGCCGACGACGGCGAGGTCGGTGTTCTTGAAGAAGGCGCCGTCGCAGACGGCGCAGTACGAGACGCCGCGGCCGTGGTACTCCTGCTCGCCGGGGACGCCGAGCTTCGTCGGCTCGCCGCCCACCGCGACGATGACGGCGATCGCGGTGTGGCGCGTTCCGTCCTCCATCTCGACGATCTTGAGGTCGCCGTTGCTCCACACCTGCTTGACGCCCTTGATCTCGACGCGCAGGCCGAACTTCTCGGCGTGCTTGGCCATCTTCTCGGCGAGCGCGGCGCCGGTGATGGACTCCTCGCCGGGCCAGTCCTCGATGAGGTCGGTGTTGAGGATCTCGCCGCCGACGCCCTTCTGCTCGAACAGGATCGCGTTCATGTTCGCGCGAGCGGCGTAGAGGCCGGCGGTGAGACCCGCGGGTCCGCCGCCGATGATGATGAGGTCGAAGTCCGACATGTGCGCCCTTTCCTTCAGCAGAAGGTCCTGCTGACCCTACAACAGCCCGCGGAGCTCCATTCTTCCGTGCGCGTCAGACGCGGCCGAGGACGGGGATGGCCGCGCCGGTCACGCCGCTCGCCTCCGGCGACGTCAGGAACAGGATCACCGCCGCGATCTCCTCCGGCCGCACCCACTTCGCGGCGTCGGCCTTCGGCATCCGCTCGCGGTTCACCGGATGGTCGATGATCGAGGGAAGGATGACGTTCGCGGTGATGCCCTCGTCCTTGAGCGCCGCGGCGAGCGACTCGGTCCAGCGGACGACGGCCGTCTTCGACATCGCGTAGCCCGTCGTGTCCGCGCCGCCGCGCGCCGCGCCGAACGATCCGACGCTCACGATCCGTCCGTACCCGCGGGCGCGCATCGGCCGCAGGCACGCGGTCGTCGCGGTCACCGCGGTGCGCACGTTCGCCGACCACTGCCGCTCCATCGCCTCGAGGTCCCACGGCGCGCCGCGGTCGTAGCCGCCCGCGAGGTTCGCGAGCGCGTCGAGGCGTCCCCACCGGCGTATGACCTCCTCGACGGCGGCGTCCATCGCGGCACGATCGGCCGGATCGGCCTCGACGACGAGGAGACGCGGATCGTCGTCCGTCCCGGCGAGGTCGCCGAGCTCGGCGCGCAGCGCGTCGCCCTTGGCGCGGTCGCGCACCGGCGCGGCGACGTGGGCGCCCGCCTCGAGGTATGCGCGGACGACCGCTCGACCGAGCACTCCCGTGCCGCCGCTCACCACCGCGGAGCGCCCTTCGACACCCATCGCAGCGCCCTAGTATCGAGCCAGATGCCGATCCTCGAACGTATCGGCTCGCCCCGGGACCTGCGCGGCCTCAGCCGGGACGAGCTGCTGGCGCTCTGTGCCGAGATCCGCGAGTTCACCGTCGAGGCGGTGCAGCGCACCGGGGGACACATCTCCTCCAGCCTCGGCGCGACCGAGCTCACGGTGGCGCTCCACCGCGTGTTCGGATCGCCGCGCGACAAGCTCGTGTGGGACACCGGTCACCAGGCGTACGTCCACAAGATCCTCACCGGCCGTCGCGAGCGCTTCGACTCGCTCCGCCAGGCGGGCGGGATCTCCGGCTTCCTCGTCCGCACCGAGTCGGAGCACGACGCCTTCGGCGCGGGGCACGCCGGGACGTCGATCTCGGCGGCGCACGGGATGGCCGTCGCGCGCGATCTCCGCGGCGAGGACCATCACGTGGTCGCGGTCATCGGCGACGGGGCGCTCACGGCGGGCCTCGCATTCGAGGGCCTCAACAACGTCGGGCACCTGCGCACGCGCGTGATCGTCGTGCTGAACGACAACGGCATGAGCATCTCGCCGAACGTGGGCGCGATGTCGCGGATGCTCGACGAGTCGCGGATCGAGCTGCACCGCCCTCAGGTCGCCGCCGTCTCCCGCCTCACCGAGGCGCTGCGGACCGCGCGCCCCTACCGCGACTTCCGGCGCGCCGTCGAGGCGGTGCTCGATCACGTCCCCGCGGGCGACCTCGCGGAAGAGACCGCGCGGCGCCTCATGACGGCCCTCAAGGCGATCCTCATCCCGAACGTCCTCTTCGAGGAGCTCGGCTTCACGTACTTCGGGCCCGTCGACGGGCACGACCTGTTCGCCGTCGAGCACATCCTCGAGCGCGCGCGCGACCTCCGCGACGGCCCGGTGCTCGTGCACGTCCGGACGCAGAAGGGCCATGGGTACGCCCCCGCGGAGGAGGACAACGAGAAGTGGCACGGCGTCTCCGCGAAGGGGACCCCACCGGCGGCGGCGCCGACCTACACGAAGGTCTTCGCGGACGCGGTGCGCGAGGCGATGCGCCAGGACGAGCGCGTCGTCGCCATCACCGCGGCGATGCCGAGCGGGACCGGGCTCGCGCCGTTGTTCGACGAGATGCCCGGGCGGCTCTTCGACGTCGGGATCTGCGAGCAGCACGCGGTCACGTTCGCCGCCGGCCTCGCCACGCAGGGCATCGTCCCCGTCGTCGCGATCTACTCGACGTTCCTGCAGCGCGGCTTCGACCAGATCGTCCACGACGTGGCCATCCAAGGGCTCTCCGTCGTGTTCGCGATGGACCGCGCGGGCATCGTCGGCGACGACGGCCGCACGCACCAGGGTCTCTTCGACATCGCCTACCTGCGGCCGCTCCCGGGGATGGTCCTCATGGCGCCGAAGGACGAGGCCGAGCTGCGCCACATGGTCTGGACCGCCGTACGCCACGCCGCCGAGCGTCGCGGCCCCATCGCGCTGCGCTACCCGCGCGGCACGGGCATCGGCGTCGCGACGGACGATCCGCTCCGCGAGCTGCCCATCGGCGTGTCCGAGACGCTCCGCGAGGGCGGCGACGTGATCCTCCTCGCGTACGGGACCGTCGTGCAGGCGGCCGAGGCCGCCGCGGAGCTGCTCGCGCGCGACGGCGTCGAGGCGACGGTCGTGAACGCGCGCTTCGCGAAGCCGCTCGACGCGGAGCGCATCCTGTCGCTCGCGGCGCGCACGCCCCGCATCGTCACCGTCGAGGAGCACGCCGCCGCGGGGGGCTTCGGCGCGGCCGTCATGGAGCTGCTGGCCGAGCGCGGCGCGCGCGCCGACGTCGAGGGCGTCGCTGTCCCCGACGAGTGGGTCGACCACGGCGCGCAGAAAGTGTGGCGGCGCCGCTTCGGGCTCGACGCCGAGGGGATCGCGGCCGCGGTCCGGCGGCGGTGGCCTCAGCTCGTGCGCGCGCGCGAGGTCACCGAGACCGCGGGCTGATGCGGCGCGGCTAGCGCTGCGGGCGCTGCTCCGCGCGCCGCCGCCTCTCTTCCTCGCCGACCTGACAGCACTTGCAGTGCGGCGTCGGCCAGGCGAAGGCCACGACGAGGGCTATCCAACCCGCCGCCATGGCGATGGTGAACGCGACGTCCGCTGACACATAGAGGGTACGAAGCAAGGACCGCGCCAGCGGCCCGCGCCTCCGGCGAGCGGATCAGTCGCCCGGGCTCTCGCTCGGCTGGTCGCCGCGCGGGGTCTCCGTCGGGCGAGGGCCCTCGCTCTCGCGGGGCCGCGAGGTCGTCGTCGCTCGCGGCCGCTCGGTCTCGCGCGGCGCCTCCGTCGCGCGCTCGCGCTCCGGCGTCCGCGTCGGACGCGCGCTCGGCCGACGGTCGTCGCTCGACGGCGCGAGCTTCTCCTGAGCGTCGATGGCTCGGTCGATGCCCTGCTGCGCGTCGGCGGGGAGGCGATCCTTCAGGTCCTCGAGCACCGGCACGTCCTTGTCCCGCGCGTCGTTCACGACCTGGTCGACGGCCTCGTGCTTCGCGCCCGGCTCCGCGCTGCGCAGCGCCTCCACGGCGGCGGCGAAGCGCTGTACGGCGGCCTCGTACTCGGCGGAGGCCGTCGGTGCCTTCGCGGGCTCGTCCGCGGTCCGCGTGAGCTCGTCGAGGCGGCGCTGCGCCTGCGTCGCGAGGACCTGGACCCTTGCCTCCGGCGTCGGCGCGAGCGCGAGCTGCACCTGCTCCGCGGCGCGCTTCAACCCGTAGCCCGGATCGCCCGGAAGGCTACCGGCCGCCGCGGCGCCCGCACCCGCGCCGAGCATCACGACGAGCGTCGCGACGACGGCGGCCGCGCGGAGCCGCGGGCCGGCGATCCACCAGCGAAGGCGCCGTGCGAAGGTGCGCGAGCTCAGGCGGCGCTCTTCGGCGAGCGCGACCGCCTCGTTCATGAGCTCCGCGCGGAGGCGCTTGCGGAAGTCGTCGCGCAGCCGCGGCGGCGGCAGGGGTGCGCCGCTCACAGCGCGGCCTCGCGCGGGAGCATCTGGCGGAGCGTGCCGAGGGCGCGGAACTCGATCCCGCGCACCGTCCCGTCGCGCCGCCCGATGATCCGTCCGATCGCCTTCGTGTCGAGGCCCTCGAGGTAGCGGAGGATGATCACGTCCTGTTGCAGCGGCGTGAGACGCGCGATGGCGTCGCGGAGGGCCTGGCTGTCGGAGAGCCGGTCGAGGCCGGCGTCGGGGTCGACGATCCGGTCGGCGCCGGGGTGCGCCAGGGCGTCCTCGAAGGCGAGCTGCGGCCGCTGGCGGCGGGCGCGGTCGATGATCGTGTTCCGCGCGATGCGGTACAGCCACGCGAGGAACGGCTGCCGCGGCTCGTACCGCGACATCGCCCGCAGCGCCTTGAAGAAGACCTCGCTCGTCACGTCCTCCGCGTCGGCCTCGTTCCTGACGCGGTAGTAGGCGTACCGGTACACCGCGTCGACGTAGCGGTCGTAGAGGGCTCCGAAGGCCTCGGCGTCGCCGGCCACCGCCCGCTTCGCCAGGGCCGCCTCGTCGCCCCGCGCACGCTCGTCCGTCTGAACGGCCGCCCCGGTCGGGGCGTTAGGCTGCTCCCCCCTCACGACCCGCCGAACGTAGCACCTGTCCCGGCGTTGTGGCCGCTTTCCGTTCGGTCGCTCGGCCGGCCGCTCATTTGTGAGCCAGGAGGTAGGCGACGAGCGCATCCAGATCCGACGGCGGCAGGTTGCGCGCGAGGCCGCGCGGCATGACGTCGTTGTAGCCGGGGACGACGTACGCGCCGGGATCGAGGATCGACTGCCGGATGTAGTCCTCCGCCGACACCCCCTCGCGCCGCGTCGCGGCGTTCGTCGCGACGTGAGTGAGGTCGGGGCCGATGTGCCCGCCCTGTCCGTCGATGAAGTGGCAGCGGGCGCAGTCGAGCTTGCGGAAGACCTGGCGGCCGCGCGCGACCGGCTCCTTCGCGGGCGGCTCCTCGCACGCCACGCCGACGGCGAGGATCGCGACGCAGACGAGAAGAAGCCGCCGCATCATCGCGCTCGTGGAGAGTAGGGACATCGCCGGCGGCGCGCCGAGCGCGGCCATCGTCCCGGTCGCGCGCCTCGTCGGCGCGACGGTCATCCTCGACGACCGTCCGGTGCTGCGCGCGATCGACATGGAGCTGCGGCCGGGCATCACCGTGCTCCGCGGGCCCAATGGCTCGGGCAAGACGACGGCGCTGCGCGCGCTCGCCGGCCTCCTCCCGCTGGCGCGCGGCGACCGCGACGTACCGGCGGACGTCCTCTACCTCGGGCACCGCCCGCAGCTGCTGCACGGGCTGACGGCGCGCGAGAACCTCGCGTTCTTCAGCCGCTTCCGCGGGCCGACCTCGCGAGTCGCCGACGTCGCCGACGGCAGGGGATCGCGCGTGGACGAGGCCCTCGCGCGGTGGGGCCTGGGCGCGGACGCGCGGCGCCCCGTCGAGCGCCTCTCCGCGGGACAGCGCCGCCGCGCGGCGCTGGCGCGGCTCGATACCGAGACGTGCG
>JAGWSB010000105.1 GCA_028876375.1 Chloroflexota bacterium
CGCGCGCTCCGGCGTCCGCGTGCGACGCCGTCTCCACCGCCGCGTCCATCAGCTCGAGCTGCGCGCGCAGCGAGCGCGGGACGGTGTCGCCGAGGTGGTCGAGCCACTGGGCGTGCGACCGCAGCTCCTCACGCCACTCCGCCGGGTCGACGCGTAGTGACGCCGCGACCGCGTCGGCCTTCGTCGGCAGGTCGCGCATGTCGAGGTCGCTCGCCCGCGGCGTCCACCCGACCGGCGTCTCCTTCGCGGCGGCCCGTCCGTCGCAGCGATCGAAGATCCACTTGAGGACGCGCATGTTCTCGCCGTAGCCGGGCCACAGGAACTTCCCGTCGTCGCCCTTGCGGAACCAGTTGACGAGGAAGATGCGCGGCGGGTGCGCCATCCGCGCGCCCATCTCGAGCCAGTGCTGGAAGTACGTGCCCATGTCGTAGCCGACGAACGGGATGTTGGCCATCGGGTCGCGGCGCAGCACGCCGACGGCGCCGGTCTTCGCGGCCGTCGTCTCGGAGCCCATCGTCCCCGCGAGATACACGCCGTGCGCCCAGTTGAAGGACTCGAGCACGAGCGGGATCGTGCTCGCGCGGCGGCCGCCGAAGATGAGCGCCGAGATCGGGACGCCGCGCGGATCGTCGACCGCGGGCGCGAGGGCGGGGTTGTTGGTGAGCGGCACGGTGAAGCGGCTGTTCGGATGCGCCGCCGCCTCCGCCGACCCCTTCGTCCAGGGGCGCCCCTTCCAGTCGATGAGCTTCTCGGGGACGGGGCCGTCCTTGCCCTCCCACCACACGTCGCCGTCCGGTGTGAGCGCGACGTTGGTGAAGATCGTGTCGCGGTCGAGCATCCGCATCGCGTTCGGGTTGGTGTGGGTGTTCGTGCCCGGCACGACGCCGAAGAAGCCGGCCTCGGGGTTGACGGCGTAGAGGCGCCCGTCCTCGCCGATGCGCATCCACACGATGTCGTCGCCGAGGGTCCGGATGCGCCAGCCCTTGAGAACGTCGGGCGGGATGAGCATCGCGAGGTTGGTCTTGCCGCAGGCGCTGGGGAAGCCGCCGGCGAGGTAGTGGACCTCGCCGCCGGGGCTCGTCGCCTCGAGCAGCATCATGTGCTCGGCGAGCCAGCCCTCCTGCCGCGACATGTACGTCGAGATGCGCAGCGCGAGGCACTTCTTGTTGAGCAGCGCGTTGCCGCCGTACCCCGAGCCGACCGACCAGATGGTGTTGTCCTGCGGGAAGTGGACGATGAACCGCTTCGTCGGGTCGCAGTCGGCGACGGAGTGGAGGCCGCGGTTGAAGTCGTTCGACGCGCCGAGGCGATCGAGCGCGACCTTGCCCATGCGCGCCATGATCCGGATGTTCAGCGCGACGTAGACCGAGTCGGTGAGCTCGATGCCGACCTTGGCGAAGGGCGAGTCGGCCTGACCCATGATGTAGGGGACCACGTACATCGTCCGCCCCCGCATCGCGCCGTCGAAGAGACGCGCCATCCGGCGATACATCTCGCTCGGCTCGACCCAGTTGTTCGTCGGGCCCGCCTCCTCCTCCGTCGGCGTGCACACGAAGGTCAGCTCCTCGCTGCGGGCGACGTCGTTCGGGTCCGAGCGGTGGTAGTAGCTGTTCGGACGCTTCTTCTCGTCGAGCTTCAGGAGGACTCCGGCGTCGATGGCGTCTTTGGTCAGGCGCTGGCGTTCCGCCTCGGAGCCGTCGCACCAGTAGATGTGGTCCGGCTTGCACATCCGCGCCATCTCGTCCACCCAGGAGATGAGGTGCGCGTTCTGGGTGGGCGCCAGAGTCGCAGTTGCCATCTATGCCATCTCCTCGCGTCCGATCTCCGCCTGTGCCGCGGTAGGGAAGCGTGTGGAGGTCCCCGCGTCGTGGGCCCTTTGGCCCATTCTGGCCTCGGCGGGACGCACGCGCACGGCGCGTGCCGGGCCCCGCAGGCGCTCCCCGATACTGGTCGTGATGCCGCCGGCCAAGCCGAAGGTCGCGTTCGTCTGCCAGCAGTGCGGCTTCGACTCGCCCAAGTGGATCGGGCGCTGTCCGCAGTGCGACGGCTGGAACTCCTTCGTGGAGGAGCGCGTCGTGCCCCCGCCGAAGGGGCGCGACGGCGGCGCGCGCGCGCCGCGCGTCGCCATCCCGCTCGCCGACGTCCCGTCCTCCGCCGAGGCGCGCATCCCGACGGGCATCGGCGAGTTCGACCGCGTCCTGGGCGGCGGGATCGTGCCGGGCTCGCTCGTGCTTCTCGGCGGCGATCCGGGCATCGGCAAGAGCAGCCTGCTGATGCAGGCGTCGGCGCGCCTCTCCGGGCGCGGCCGCATCCTCTACGTGTCCGGCGAGGAGTCCGCGGCGCAGGTGAAGATGCGCGCGCGGCGGTTCGGGATCGACGGCGACGGCATCCTCCTGCTGCCGGAGACCGACCTGTCGACCATCATCGAGACGATCCGCGCGACGAAGCCGGTCCTCGTGGTCATCGACTCGATCCAGACGATGACCTCGGACGCGATCGGCTCGGCCGCGGGCGGCGTGTCGCAGCTGCGCGAGTGCACGGCGCGCCTCCTCGAGGTCGCGAAGGGGGAGGAGGTGCCCATCTTCCTCATCGGCCACGTCACGAAGGAAGGCGCCGTCGCGGGACCGCGCGTCCTCGAGCACATCGTCGACGCCGTCCTCTACCTCGAGGGTGAGCGCTTCCACTCCTTCCGTGTCCTGCGCGCGACGAAGGACCGCTTCGGGTCGACCGACGAGGTGGGCGTGTTCGAGATGTCGGAGAGCGGGCTCCAGGAGGTGGCCGATCCCTCGGGCGTATTCCTCGAGGAGCGCGGCCGCGGCGTCCCGGGCAGCGTCGTCGTGCCGACGCTGGAGGGGACGCGCCCGCTGCTCGTCGAGGTACAGGCGCTCGTCACGCCGACGAGCTTCGGGCTGCCGCGGCGGACGGCGAACGGCGCCGACCTGCAGCGCGTGATCCTCCTCCTCGCCGTGCTCGGCAAGCGCGCCGGCCTCTCGCTGGGGCAGCACGACGTGTACGTCAACCTCGTCGGCGGGCTGCGGGTGCGCGAGCCCGCGACCGACCTCGCCGTCGCCGTCGCGGTCGCCTCGGCCCTGCGCGATCGCCCCGCCGACCCGCGCGCGGTCTTCGTCGGCGAGCTCGGCCTCGGCGGCGAGGTGCGGCGCGTCCAGCGGCTCGCGTCACGGCTGCGCGAGGCGGAGCGCCTCGGCTTCGAGCGCGCGATCGTGCCGGCGGCGAGCGCGCGCGACCTCGACGGCAGCGCGCTCGAGGTCGTCGCGGTCAAGGACCTGCGCGAGGCGCTCGCGCGCGCGGGCCTGTCGGACGGCGGGCGGCCGAGCTAGGCTCGGACCATGCTGCTGTCGTTCGTCCGCTGGGTCGGAGCCATCGTCGGCTTCTTCTTCGGGTTCTTCCTCGGAGCGCAGCTCCTCGAGGTGACCGAGGTGTCTCCCCCCAGCAACAAGGTCATCGTCGTCTTTCTCCTCGCCATCGCCTGCTCGATCATCGGCTGGCTCGGCGCGCCGTACGTGACGGTGCAGCCCGGCCGGGCCATCGCCGCGCGCATCCGCGACTCCGCGTTCGGCGACCTCGTCGGCGGATCCGCCGGCGCGGCCGTCGGCCTCGTGCTCGGCGTCCTGCTCACGCTCCCTCTCTCGCTGCTGCCCGGCCAGCTCGGCGAATTCGCTCCGCTCATCGCCGCCGTGGCGCTCGGCCTCCTCGGCGCGGGCGCCGGGATCTCGAAGCACACCGACCTCGCCAACGCCGTCCGCGACGTCCGCGCGGGTCCGCGACGCGTGCGCGCCGCCGAGCAGCGCGTGCTCCTCGACACCTCGGTGATCATCGACGGGCGCGTCGCCGACGTCGCGAAGGCGGGCTTCGTGACGGGGACGCTGCTCCTGCCGCGATTCATCCTCGCCGAGCTCCAGCTCTTCGCCGACTCGTCCGACCCGTCGCGGCGCGAGCGCGGGCGGCGCGGCCTCGAGATGCTCTCGCGCATGCAGCGGGAAGCGGCCGTGCGGGTCGAGGTCATCGACGACGATCCGCCCGGCGCGATCGGCGCGGACGCGAAGCTCGTCGCGCTCGGCCGCGCGCTGAACGTCCCGGTCATGACCAACGACTACGGCCTCAATCGCGTCGCCGAGCTCCAGGGCGTGCGCGTGCTCAACGTCAACGACCTCGCCAAGGCCGTGCGACCCGTCGTGCTGCCGGGCGAGGACATCGCCATCCGCGTGACGCAGGAGGGCAAGGAGGCCGGCCAGGGCGTCGCCTACCTCGAGGACGGGACGATGATCGTCATCGAGAACGGCGCGCGCTACCTCGGGAGCGAGACGACGGTGACGGTCATGAGGGTGTTGCAGACCGTCGGCGGCCGCATGATCTTCGCGCAGCCGAAGGGCGAGGCGGAGGCGCCGCGCCGGCCGCGCATCGTGGCGCGCTAGCGGCCACGTGAGCGAGCGCGCATCGGCCGCGATCCTCGCGGCGGGCAGCTCGCAGCGCCTCGGCGAGGACAAGACCGTCGCGGACCTCGGTGGACGCCCGGTGATCCTGTGGTCCGTCGCCGCCGCCGAGGCCGCGGGCGTGTTCGACGAGATCGTCGTCGTCGCGGCGCCGCAGAGCGTCGCCGCCGTCGAGGACGTCGTCCGCCGCCATCTCGGGCGGATACGCGTCGTGCCCGGCGGCGCGACGCGCACGGCGTCCTCGTGGACGGCGCTCGCGGCGACGAACGGCGACGTCCTCGCCATCCACGACGCCGCCCGTCCCTTCGTGACCCCCAGCCTCTTCGCGCGCTCGGTCGAGGTCGCGCGCCGCGACGGCGCCGCGGTCGCGGGATCGCCGCTCGCCGACACCGTGCGACGCGCGGACGAGGTCGGCGCGTCGCTCGAGGAGCTCGAGCGCGAAGGACTATGGCAAGTGCAGACGCCCCAGGCGTTCCGGCGCGAGGTGCTCGAGCGGGCGCGCGCCGCCGCCGCCGAACGCACCTTCACGGACGACGGCGCGGCGGTGGTCGCGTCCGGCGCGCGGATCCGCATGATCGCCGGCGAGCGGCGCAACCTCAAGATCACGACGTCGGAGGACCTGGCATACGCGCGCGAGCTCGTCGCGAAGGGCATCGTGGCCATGTCCGCGCCCGCGCGTGGGCCGACCGCGCTCGCGGCGCCGCATCGGAGCGCGCCCTCGGCGGGGCGCGACACGCGTACGCCCTTCCGTACCGGGCTGGGCTACGATATCCATCGGCTCGCGCCGGATCGCCGCCTGGTACTGGGCGGTGTCGCGATCGAGCACCCGACGGGCCTTCTGGGTCATTCCGACGGGGACGTCCTCTGTCACGCCGTGATGGACGCGCTCCTCGGTGCCGCCGGGCTGGGAGATCTCGGGACGCACTTCCCGAGCGACGATCCGGGGTTCGCGGGAGCGAGCAGCCTGGGGCTGCTGCGCCGCGTGGCAGCGCTCCTTCGTGACGCGGGCTTCGTCGTCGCGTCGGTGGACGCGACGGTCATCGCCCAGGCGCCGCGCCTCGCGCCGCACGTCGCGGCGATGCGGGGCGCGATCGCGGAGGCGATGGGCGTCGACCCGGCACGCGTCAGCGTCAAGGCGACGACGAACGACGGCCTCGGCGACGTGGGCGCCGGGCAGGCGATCGCGGCCATGGCGACGGCGCTCGTAGAGCGCTGATCCGCGCCGGCAGCGCCGGCGCACAAGGAGGCGGACATCGTCGCGTCGCAGCTCCCCATCCGCATGTACGACAGCGCCCGCCGGGAGGTCGTGCCGTTCGAGCCGCTCCGCGCGGGTCACGTCGGCATGTACAACTGCGGACCGACCGTCTACGACTGGCAGCACATCGGGAACCTGTACGCGTACGTCGTCGCGGACGTCGCGCGGCGGACCTTCGAGTACGCGGGGTACGAGGTCCGTCAGGTGATGAACATCACGGACGTCGGGCACATCGTCGGCGACGTGGACGAGGGCCAGGACAAGATGGAGCTGGCCGCGCGGCGCGAGCGCAAGGACCCCCAGCAGCTCGCCACGATGTACACGGAGCGGTTCTTCGAGGATCGCCGCAAGCTCAACATCCAGGCCCCGCACGTCGTCTCGAAGGCGACCGAGCACATCCCGCAGATGATCGCGCTCATCGAGGCGCTCCTCGCCAAGGGCCACGCCTACGCCGCCGCGGACGGCGTCTATTACGACGTGACGACGTTCCCCGGGTACGGGACGCGCCTCAACGCCGAGCTCCCCGAGGAGCGCCAGGCCGGCGCGCGCATCGAGGTGAACCCGAACAAGCGGCACGCCTACGACTTCGCGCTGTGGCGCGCGGCGAAGCCGGGGGACCTCCAGCAGTGGGACTCGCCGTGGGGGCGCGGCAACCCGGGATGGCACATCGAGTGCTCGGCCATGTCCATGGCCTACCTCGGCGAGACCTTCGACATCCACTCCGGAGGCGAGGACCACCTCTTCCCTCACCACGAATGCGAGATAGCGCAGTCGGAAGGCGCGACCGGACGGCCCTTCGTCCGTTACTGGATGCACGTGCGATTCCTGCAGGTGGACGGCCGCGGGATGCACAAGTCGATCGGGAACACGTATCTCGTGTCGGACCTCGAGGCGAAGGGCTTCGATCCGCTCGCGTTCCGCCTGCTGGGGCTGAACTCCGGCTACCGGAAGCCGCTCAACTTCACGTGGCGCGGTCTCGAGGATGAGCAGCGGCGCCTCGACCGCTGGCGGAGCGCGATCGCGGGCGCGGCGCTCGCGGCGAAGGCGACGGCGCCGGCGGGCGACGACGCCGTGCGGCAGGCGTTCGTCGCGGCGATCGGCGACGACTTCAACACGCCGCGCGCTCTCGCCGTCGCGGAGGATGCCGTCGCGCTGCTCAGCTCGCCCGAGCGGGCGGATCGCTCGCGCGGCCTGGGGCTGCTCTTCGACATCGACCGCGTCCTCGGGCTCGGCCTCGAGTCGTGGTGCGAGGGCGCGACGGCCGTCGACGACGCGGCGCGCGCGCTCCTCGCGGAACGGCAGGCGGCGCGCGCGGCGGGCGACTACGCGCGCTCGGACAAGCTGCGCGACGAGCTTCGCGAGCGCGGATACCTCGTGAAGGACACCAAAGAAGGCCAGCGCTGGGAACGCGTTCCCGCGCGCACGAAAAGGAATAGCTGATGGACGAGATCGAACGAGGACCCAGGGACAACGTCCCGCCCGCCGCGCCGCAGCCGGCGGCAGAGCAGGGCGGCGGCGAAGGCGGGACCGGCGAGGCCGGTCCGCAGGCGTGGCGCGGCGACCGCGAC
>JAGWSB010000106.1 GCA_028876375.1 Chloroflexota bacterium
ACCGGCACGTGACCCAGGGCCGCACGGCTCGGCCAGGCAGGCTGGCTGGTCGGGCGGAGGTGCCATCATCGGGGAGGTGCACCGGATCGAGTCCGCGCGCCTCCGGCCCGGCGTCGGGATCGACGATCTTCCCCCGGAAGGCACCCGTACGAGGGGGCCGACGGGCACCCGTACGCTTCGCGGCCGCGCGCTCATCTTCTGGGACCCCGAGCGGCCGGGTAAGAAGCGCGAGGCCATCGACACCGACCAGATCACGCCGGCGGACGACTGCGTCTCGGAGAGCCTCGCGACGCTCGACGAGCGCTGGAAGGCGGGCGCCTTCCGGCACCTGATGCCGGATTTCCGCGAGCGCGTGCACGCCGGGGAGACGTTCCTCGTCGCCGGCGACCGGTTCGCCATCGGCTCGTCGCGCGAGATGAGCCCCGCCGGGCTCAAGGCCGTCGGCGAAGAGGCGGGCGGCGAGCTCGTGATCGTGTGCGGCAGCAACATGGGCGACATCTTCCGGCGCAACGCGCTCAACCTCGGGCTCATCGTCGTGCAGTCACCCGAGGCGGTGGAGGACGCGCGCGACGGCGACGTGCTCGAGCTCGACGTCGACTCGCGCGAGCTGCGCAACGTGACCCGGGGCAGGACGTACACGCCGCTGCCGCTCACGCCGAAGGAGGACGAGATCCGCGCGAGCGGCGGGATCGTGGCCATCGGACGGCGCGAAGTGCGCGCCTCCGCCGCGCGCGCGCCGCGGCTCGCGTGGGCCGACGAGGCGACGGCGCGGCGGCTCACGACGACGGAGCAGATCTTCTGGGCGCACCGCGTCGACCGCGACGCCGACGTGCGGCCCGGCGCGACGCTGCGCGTGTACGCCGACCTGCTTCCGGCGTCGGACGGCACGGCGCCCTTCGCCATCCACACCTTCAACACCATCACCGGCGGCGACCGCCTTTACCCGCGGCAGGCCGCGATCGCGAACGACCACTTCGTCTTCACTCACCGTGAGATGGACGACAAGCAGACGTCGATCGGCCGCCAGTTCGCGGAGCACTACGGGATCCGGCGGCCGTACTACGCGACGCCGGGCGACGGCATCTTCCACTTCTACTTCCCCGAGCAGGGCCTCGTCCTGCCCGGCGCGCTCATCCCCGGCGCCGACTCGCACAGCCGCGCGTACGGCGCGTACGGCGCGGTCGGCGTCGGCGTGGGTTCGACCGCGCTCGGGTTCGGCTGGGCGACGGGCTACGCGTACCTCACGCTGGCGAAGGCGCGGCGCGTCACGTTCCGCGGCGAGCTGCAGCCCTGGGTGAGCGGGAAGGACGTCATCCTCGCGCTCCTGCGGCGCTGGGGGAAGGAGCAGTCGCGCGGGATGAGCGTCGAGCTCGTCGACGCGGACAAGCAGCTCCCCATCCCCTACCGCAACACGATCGCGAACATGATGGCCGAGGCCGAGGCGCAGAACGGCATCTTCGCCGCCGACGACGTCACGTACGAGTGGTACCGGCGGCGCGGGATGAGCGATCTCCCCTACCCGCGCATCGCCCCGGGCGCGGACGCGCGCTACGAGATCGACGAGGAGATCCGGCTGGACGACGTCATCCCGTTCATCGCCAAGCCGTTCGCTCCGGGGAACGCGTTCCCCGCGGCCGAGATCGCGCGCGAGCGGATCGTCTTCGACAAGGCGTACATCGGCTCGTGCACGAACGGCGGATACGACGACCTCCTCGAGGCCGCGCTCGTCGTCTTCGAGGCGCGGAAGAAGGGCGCGACGAAGGCGGCCAAGGACTTCGTCGTGTTCCCCGGATCGGGCCAGGTGAAGGAGCGCATCGAGCAGCCCGAGCCGCGCCTCGGCGGCGAGTCCATCGCGAGCGTGTTCCGCTCCGCCGGCGGACAGATCCGCGAGTCGTGGTGCGGGCCGTGCTTCGGCCAGGGGCCCGACGCCCTCGCGAAGGGCCAGATCGCGATCACCTCGTTCAATCGCAACTGGCAGAACCGCATGGGCGTCGGCGGCCTCGGCTACCTCGCGAGCCCCGCCGTCGTCGCGGCCTCCGCGCTCCTCGGCTACATGGGCCCGCCCGACGACCTCGGCCTGCGTTGGGACCCGGAGCGCTTCGGCAACATCGAGGGTTGACGCCACGTCCCCCTCGACCCCGGTAGGCCCAGGGGTCGAGGGGGACGAGTCGCGCGCTAGGCGCGCGTCGCGGGGGCCTGTCCGGGCGTTGACGCCTGCCCGAGCCGGCGCGCGCCGGCGTCGTTCGCGCGGCCGGAAGCGATCACGACGCGGTAGAAGATCGCGCCGGCCGTGGCGGCGAAGCCGAGCAGCGAGACGACGAGGATGGGGCCGGCCCAGGCCTGGTTAGTCGTCGAATCGAGGAAGGCGCCGATACCGGCGAGGTACGCCTGCGAGGTCGACTCGATGGCGAAGGTCTGTGGGACGAAGTAGAAGGTGGCGCCGGCGACGAGGAGGAGCGTGACGAGCCGGTACGCGCCGAAGTCGTCGTCCGCGTCGTTCAGGAGCTTCACGTAGAGGGCCAGGAACAGGGAGAGCGTCGCGAGCGGCGCGGTGAGCGGCAGGTCCGAGCCGAGGATCAGGTTCGGCATGAGGAAGATGATGCTCAGGCAGAAGGTCACGATGGTGACGGCGTCGCGCACGAGCACGTAGGAGAGCCACCACACGTCGGCGCCGAAGCGCAGCGAGAGCTTGCGCAGCGTGCGCAGCACGTACGGACGCGAGAGATGCATGATCAGCGTCATCGCCCAGAGGGCCGGCATGAAGGCCGCGATGGTGGCGACGAGCCACTGCTGGCCCCCCTGCAGGATCGCTTGCTCGATGGCCTTCGTGATGTCGTCCGGCTTCATCGCTCAGCCCTCCCCAGCTTCGTCTCGCCCGACCGCAGGTTGAACCACACGGCGACGATCCCCATCACGCTGACCGCGACGATCGACACCGCCCACAGAGCCGTCGCGACCGTCTGGTCCTGCGAGGTGACGAGGCTCGCGGCTACCGCGCTCCAGGGCTTGCCCAGCCCCAGGGCGCTCACCTGCACGCCGACGAGCGTCGGGACGATGTACAGCGTCGCTCCGGCGGCGAGCAGGTACGAGACGACGCGGAAGGCGCGTGGGTCGTCGTCCGCGTCGGCGACGAGCTTGGTGAGCAGCACCCCGAAGAGGAGCGCCGTCGCGACCGATCCCCCGATGGGCAGGTCGTTCCCGACGACCACGTCGGGGAACAGGTACATGAAGCTCATGATGAAAGCGACCACGACGATGACGTCGCGGAGCCCGATGTAGAGCACCCACCAGATGTCGGCGGCGAGGCGGAGCGAGAACTTCCGCGTCGTCGCGAGCATGTATGGGCGCGCGAGGTGCAGCGCGAGCGCGAGGAGCCAGAAGACGGGGAGCGCGGCGGCGAGCGTTCCCTCGAGGAAGCCCTCGCCGGCACCGAGGAACGCCTTGATGATCGCGGCCGCGAGCTGATCGCTGGTCATGCCGACCTCCTGCTCTGGATCTGGACGGCGGGGCACTGGGTGACGACGTCGCAGCGCAGGCACCGCGCGGCCTCCGCGCGCGCGGCGCCCTCGACGAGCCCGAGCGAGACCTCGCTCTGTCCCGTCGCCGGCGCGAGCTCGGGCTCGCTCCGCGCGAGGGTCGAGAGGTCCAGGCGGACGTCGCGCGTCCGGACCGCCTCGTCCGCCGTCCGCCACGGCGCGACGTACGGGATCGCGGGCAGCCCGCGGAGAGCGCGGTCGATGGCCCACGCCGCGCGCTGCCCCTGCGCGACGCCCTCGATGACGCTGCGCGGGCCGGTCGCGAGGTCACCGGCGGCGTACACGTCGGTCTGCGCGGTGACGAGCGTGCCCGCGTCGACGACGACGCCGCCCCAGTCGGCGACCTGGATGCTCGACCCGGCCGGCAGGATCGAGGGGTCGGGGGCCTCGCCGACGGCGACCATGAGGTTGGTCGCCTCGATGACGAACTCGCTGCCCGGGATGGGCGTCACGACGCTGCGGCCGTCGGCGCCGCGGCCCGAGGCGACGAGCCGTACGCACCGCAGCCCGATCATCCAGCCGTTGCGCTCGAGGACCTCGACGGGGGCGACGAGCTCGTCGATGACCACGCCCTCGTGCTCCGCCGCGCGGACCTCCTCGCGCTGCGCCGGCATGTCGTCGCGCGTGCGGCGGTAGAGGATGCGCACGCTGCGCGCGCCGGCGCGCCACGCGCTCCGGGCGGCGTCCATCGCCGTCGAGCCGCCGCCGACGACGAGCGCGTCGCCGTGGAGCTCGACCGGCTCGCCGAGGTTCGTCTTCTTGAGGAAGAGCGTCGCCGGCCACACGCCCTCGGCGTCCTCTCCGGGGACGGCGAGCCGCTGGCTCTTCGACGCGCCCGTCGCGAGGAGGATCGCCGAGAACCCTCGCAGGCGGAGATCGTCGAGCGTCACGTCGCGTCCGAGGACGGTGTTGAGGCGGATCTCGACGCCGAGGCGAAGGATGCGGTCGATCTCCGCCTGGACGATGCGCTTGGGAAGCCGGTACTCCGGGATGCCGATGGTCATCATCCCGCCGGCCACGGGCATGGCCTCGAAGATGGTGACGCCGTAGCCCGCGCGCGCGAGGTCGTACGCGGCGCTGAGGCCCGTCGGCCCGGCTCCGACGATCGCGATCTTCTCGCCGCGGCGCTTCTCCGCCGGGACGCGGCGCGGATAGCCATCCGCCCCGTGATCGGCGGCGTAGCGCTTGAGCTCGCGGATCGAGATGGGCTCGTCGAGCTCGCCGCGGCGGCACGCGGGCTCGCACGGTGCGGTGCAGACGCGGCCGCAGATCGACGGGAAGGGGTTGTGCTCGGCGGCGACGGCGAGGGCCTCGGCGTCGCGCCCCTCCGACAGGAGCCCGACGTACAGGCCGGCGTTGGTCCCCACCGGGCACGCCTCCTGGCAGGGCGCGGCCAGGCGCGACGTCTCCGCCGGCTGCATCGAGCGCCAGGACCGCCAGGGCTCGTCGCGGCGCGCCGGCGTCCACGCGAACGCGCTCCCCCACGGATCGCCGCGCGGCTCCTTCAACGACTCGCGCGTGTGATCGGAGAGCGGCACCCACCCGCTCTCGGACGGCTTCCCGAAGAGCGGCCCCTGGGTCGCCGCGAGGGCGACCGGCGCGGCGGACGCGCCGATGGCGATGACCGCCGTCGGGCATTCCGTCACGCAGAGCTGGCAGCCGATGCAGGTGCCGACCTGGACCGGGAATTCCATCATCCAGGCGTCCGCCGCGGCCGCCCGTCCGCTGGCGACGGCCTCGGCGCCCGACTCGATCGATCCGCGCCGCGGCCGCGACATGTCGAGAGCGTGCACGGGGCACACGTCCATGCACACGCCGCAGTTGAGGCAACCGGAGCGGTCGAAGCGGAACTCGTATCCCACGGTCCACCCTCCTTGGTGCGCCTAGCATCGGCGTCAGGGCAAGCTCCGGCGACACGCTAGCGGGCGGATCGCCCGCGCCTCGATGGGGTAGCCGGAGAGGGGACCGATGTGCCCACGTCGATGGGACCGTTCCTCCCGCGTGGCCCCTGCCGACCGTCCTTCTCGTCGAGCGATCGCCGACGTCCGCGCGAGTAGCCTGGATGGGTGACACGGTCGATCCGCTGGCTGATGATCCTGCTTCCGGTCGTGCTCATCGGCGTCATCGACGTCGCGAGCGACCGGTCCCTGGACGAGCTGCTGCCGTCGCCCTTCGACGCCCTCGTCGGACCCGCTCTCGTGCTCGCGCTCGCGCTCGTCGCCGCGCGGATCGCCTTCCCGCACGTCGACCGGCTCGAGTCGGCGCTGCGCGAGCGGAACGAGGCGCTCGAGCGCCGGAACGAGGCGCTGCAGGCGCTGCGCGAGGTCGGATCGAAGATCAGCTCGCACGTCGCGATCGACGACGTCCTCGGCGGGATCGTCCGCACCGCACGCACTCTCCTCGGAGCGGACGCCGCCGTGCTGACGCTCGTCCAGCCCGACGCGAGCCACCGCCTCGCCGCGAAGAGCGGCGACGAGGACGCCTTCCCCACCGGCGCGCCTCCCGCGGAGGCGGAGGACCCCGCTTCGTTCGTCGACCCCGCGCACGTGACGGTCCGCCTCGCGGCGCCGCTGCAGCGCGGCAGCGGCACCATCGGCATGCTCCTCGTCGGGGCGCGCAAGCGGCCGCGGCCCTTCGGCCCCGAGGACTTCGAGACGCTGTCGTCGCTCGCCGCGCAGGCCGCGGTCGCGATCGAGAACGACAGGCTGCAGCAGGGGATGCGGGAGCTGGCGATCCGCGGCGAACGCGAGCGCATCGCTCGCGAGATGCACGACGGCCTCGCCCAGGTGCTCGGCTACGTGAACACGAAGGCGCAGGCCGCGGAGGAGCTCATCGCCGTCGGGCAGACCGACCGGGCGCGGCGGCACCTCGCGGACCTTTCGGCGGCGGCGCGCTCCGTGTACGTGGACGTGCGCGAGGCGATCCTCGGCCTCACGAGCCCGATCGCCCCCGAGCGCGGCATCGTCGGCGCGCTCGAGGAGTACGCGTCGCGCTTCGCGGAGGCCTCGAAGATACCGACGTCCGTGCAGGCGGACGCGACAGCACGCGCGCTGCGACTGCGGCCGGACGTGCAGGCCCAGGTCTTCCGGATCGCGCAGGAAGCGCTCACCAACGTCCGCAAGCACGCGGCCGCGCAACGCGCGCGGGTCACGATCGGGGAGCGGGATGGCGAGCTCGAGCTCCTCGTCACCGACGACGGACGCGGCCTCGCCGCGGCGTCGACCTCACCGACGGACTGGCCGCACTACGGGATGCAGGCCATCCGCGACCGCGCGGCGTCGATCGGCGCGTCGGCGAGCTGGTCCGCGGCGAACGGGAGCGGGACCGCGTTCCGGCTCACGCTCCCGCTGCGCCCGCGCGTGCTCGAGGTCGTCTAGTGCGCGTCGTGCTCGTCGACGACCACGCGCTCTTCCGCGACGGGCTCGCGGCGCTCCTCGACGCGTGGGGGCACGAGGTGGTCGGGCAGGCGACGAACGGAGAGGAGGCGCTCGCCCTCGTCGGGTCCGTGAAGCCCGACCTCGTCCTGATGGACGTGCTCATGCCGGGCGTGTCGGGGGTCGAGACGACGGAGCGGCTCAAAGCGCTCCACCCCGAGATCGCCGTCGTGATGCTCACGGTGAGCGAGGACGAGGACGATCTCTTCCGCGC
>JAGWSB010000107.1 GCA_028876375.1 Chloroflexota bacterium
CTTCCGGTTCGAGCCGTCCTGCCGGTAGAGGCGCTCGAGCTCGTGCATCTCCTGGAGCGAGAGGCCGAGCATCTTCAGCCGCTGGATGAACTTCAGCCGTTGGACGTCCTCGTCGGTGTAGGAGCGGCGCCCGCCCTCGACGCGGCGAACGAGACCGAGGAGGCCCATCTCCTCGTAGTAGCGGATCGTCCGCTCGGTCAGGCCGAGCCGGCCGGCGAGCTCCCCGATGCGGTACCCCGTCGTCGCCGTGGGCACGGTCTGCCAGTTTACGTGAACTGGCGAGGGCTGCGCGACGCGCTCAGGCGCACAGCTCGCGCACGGCTTCGGCGAGCGCGGTCGCCGCGCGCGCCGCGTCGCGCGGATCCGCCGACTCGCGCGGCGAGTGGCTGCCGCCGTGCGAGCGCATGAAGATCATCCCCGTCGGCACGCCGTCGAGCTGCGGGTTCACCGCATCGTGCCCCGCGCCGGAGACGAGGTCGGGCGCGTCGACCCCGGCCGCGCCGCAGGCGCGCCGCAGCAGCGCGCGCATATCCGCGTCGAGGCGGGTGACGGGAACCCGGTTCACGAGGTCGACCGTCGTCGTCGTGCCGCGGCGGCGGTCGACGCCGCGGGCGCCGGCGCGCAGCGCGCGCAGGGTCGCGTCGATGTCGCGCTCGCGTGGCGCGCGGAGGTCGATCGAGAACACGCACTCGCCGGGGACCACGTTCTTCGCTCCCGGCCGGACGGAGATCTCGCCCACCGTCCCGACCGTCTCGGGGCGCGCGGACGCGGCCGCCTCGACCGCGGCGACCAGCTCGGCCGCGGCGACGAGCGCGTCGCGGCGCTCGGCCATCGGCGTCGTTCCCGCGTGATCCTGCCGCCCTCGCACGGTCACGCGCGCATGCGCGATCCCGACGATGGTGCTCACGACCGCGAGCGCGCTCCGCCGGCGCGCGAGGCGCGGCCCCTGCTCGATGTGCGGCTCGATGTACGCGCGGACCGCGCCGCGGCGGATGCGCGCCCGCCGGGGATCGCCGCGCAAGCCGAGCGCGCGGAGCGCCTCGCGGATCGTCACGCCGCGCGCGTCGGCGCGGCGCTCCACGTTCGCGGGCAGCCGGCCGAACGCCGCGGAGCTGCCGTACAGGCCGATCCCGAAGCGAACGCCCTCCTCGTCGGCCCACCCGACGACCTCGACCGGCCGCCGCAGCGCCGCCTTCGCCGCGACGAGCGCCTCGATGGCCTCGACGGCGACGACGACGCCCAGCGCGCCGTCGTAGCGGCCGCCCTCCGGCACCGAGTCGAGGTGCGACCCGATGAGGACGGCCGCGCCGTCCCCGCCGAAGCGTCCCAGCAGATTCCCCGCCTCGTCGTGGCGAACGCGCGCGCCGAGCGCGGCGAGCCACCGCGCGACGAGGTCGTGCGCGCGGCGCTCCTCGGCCGTCAGCCCGAGCCGCGTCACGGCCGTGCCCGCCGCGCCGATGCGCGCGAGCCGCGCCGCCCGGTCTCCGATCCGCTCCGCGCTCGCGCGGATCACGGCCATCGCGCCGCGACCAGCCGCGCGAGGTCCTCCGGCCGCGACGACGTCCGCGCGTACACGGCGCGCTCGATCTCGCGCGCCAGCGGGCGCGCGCGCTCGATTGGACCCGCGTACTCGGGATGGCGCACCGCCGTCTCGGTGATGCGCTCGTCGAGCGGAAGGATCGTCATGCCGCCGCGGCGGTCGGCGTAATAGACGATCCGCTCCGCGAGGTCGCGCGGCGCCGTCCGCGGATCGTGCACGGCGTACACGGGGTGCCGCAGCGCGAGGGCGGCGCATTCGGGAAGACCCTCGGCGCGCAGGACGAGCGCGCCGAGCTCGTTGTGATCGCGCGGATCCCCGGCCAGGAGCGGGCTACGCCCGATGTCGTGGAGGTAGCCGCCCAGCGCCACGCTCGCGACGTCCACCGCGTCCGCGTGGTCGAGCGCCAGGAGGAGCGCCGCGCGGCCGACGACGAGGCTGTGGCGGCGCAGCCAGTCGGGATACGCATACCGCTCGTAGAGGGCCCCGGCTCGCGCCTCGAACGCTGTGGACAAGTCTCGGTCGGCTTGTGTCGATCGGCGGTTGACAGCATCGGAGGGCGCTCCGTACGGTGGCGCCGCTTTGGATCCCGTCTGCGGCGGACCTCCCGCCGACGATCCCGCCGTCATCGCGGATCGCATCATGGCCCACCTCAAGTTCGCGCGCGCCGTCGCCTTCCGCACCATCGACCCGCGCTGCTACGGCGCCGACCGCGAGGACCTCATCGCCTGGGGCGTCCTCGGCCTGGTGCAGGCGGCGCAGCGCTATCGCGACGACCGCGGGTCGTCCTTCAGCGCTTACGCCGCGAGCCGCGTCCGCGGGCAGGTGCTCGACGCGCTCCGCGAGCGCGATCCCCTCACGCGCTCGGCGCGGCGCGCTTTCCGTTCGGCGCGCGAGGCCAACGCGGAGCTGGAGAGCCCCTTCAGCGAGATGTCTCTCGACAAGGCGCTCGACGCCGGCTACGAGCCGCGCCCCTCGCTCACGGTACGTCCGGGGCCGCGCTGCCCGCGGGACCCGCGCTGGCCCGAGGTCGCGCGCGGGCTGCGCACTCTGCCTCGCCTCGAGCGCAGCGTCCTCCTCCTCTCGTACGGGCGGGGCCTCACGCTGAAGGAGATCGGCCGGCAGCTCGGCCTGTCCGAGTCGGGCGTGTGCCGGGTGCGGTCACGAGCGCTGCGGAAGATGCGCCGCCGGTGCGCGGTCGATGCCGTGCGCGAGGCGGCGTCGTGATCGGCGCGACGGCGTGGCCGGCGGCGCGCTGCCGCGCGTCGCTGTGGCGCAGCGTGTGCGAGAGTTCCGCCGTGTCGGACCTGCGCCGCGCGCGCTTCGCGCGCCTCGTGTCGCGCGCGCTGGCCGATCTCCCGGAGCGCTATCGCGAGAGGATGCGCAACGTCGAGATCGTCATCGAGGACGCGCCGGATCCGTCGCGCGTCCCCGAGGGCCAGGACCTCCTCGGGCTGTACGAGGGGGTGCCCCTCACCGAGCGCCACGACGAGCCGTGGCTCCCCGACCGCATCTCGATCTTCCGGCGCCCGATCGAGGCGATGAGCTCGTCGCCTCGCGCGCAGGCGAAGATCGTGCGCGACACCGTCATCCACGAGATCGCGCACCATTTCGGGATCTCGGACGAGCGGCTCGACGAGCTGGGGCGCGGCTAGGCCAGCGTCCTCCGGAGCTTCGCGATCGCCGCGCTGACGCCGTCCGGGTCGAGATACACCGCGGATCCGGCCACCAGGACGGTCGCGCCGGCGTCGCGCGCCGCGCGGGCGTTCCCCGGCTTGATCCCTCCGTCGACCTCGAGCTCGGCGCTGAGGCGGCGCTCGTCGAGCGCTTGCCGCACGGCCGCGATGCGCTCGAGCGAGCCGGGGATGAACTCCTGGCCCCCGAGGCCAGGGCGCACGCTCATGACCAGGACGAGGTCGGCGGCGCCGATGTGCGGGAGCAGGCGGTCGAGCGGCGTATCCGGGTCGAGCGTAACGCCGGGACGCACGCCGCGGGCACGGATGGCCGCGAGCGTTCCGGCGACGTCGGGCGTCGACTCGACGTGGATGGTCAGGTAGTCGGCTCCGGCGTCCGCGTAGCGGTCGATCCAGCGATCCGGGCGCTCGATCATCAGGTGGACGTCGAGGGGCAGGCCGGTCGCGCGGTGCAGGTCGCCCACCGTCTTCGGCCCGAATGTGAGATCCGGCACGAACCGCCCGTCCATGACGTCGACGTGGATCCAGTCGGCGCCGGCTCGCTCCGCCGCGCCGACGGCGTCGGCGAGCCGGGCGAAGTCGGCCGACAGGATCGACGGGGCGAGCCTGCACGGGCGCGGCGGGACCGTTGTTCCGGGCATGTGGGTCGGGCATCATAGCCCTCAGCAAGGGGCCTCCGGCGCCGAGGGGGAGGGCTCCCCGAGGTCCTTCATCACCGCCAAGGGAGACCGCTTTGTACCGTCCGCAGAACCTCAGGATCCCCGGACCGACCTTCGTTCCGGGTTCGGTGCTCGCCGCGTCCGCGCGTCCGATGATCAACCACCGCGGGCCCGAATTCGCGTCCTTGATCGCGGGCCTCACGCGCGCGCTGCAGGACTTCCTGAAGACCCAGGGGGACGTCCTCCTGCTCACGTGCTCGGGCAGCGGAGGGATGGAGGCCGCTGTCGCCAACACCCTGGCGCGTAGCGACAAGGTCCTGCTCTTCGTCAACGGGGCGTTCGGCGAGCGTTTCGCGTCGATCTGCCGCGCCTACGGCGTCGACGCGCGACGCGTCGACGTTCCGTGGGGGCGCGCGGTCGAGCCCGACCTCGTTCGCGAGGAGCTCGCCAAAGAGAAGGGCAAGGACGGCGCGAAGGCGGTCCTCCTCCAGCACGGCGAGACCTCGACCGGCATCCTCAACCCGCTCAAGGAGATCGCCGAGGTCGTTCGCGATGCCGGCAAGCTCCTCCTCGTCGACAGCGTGTCGGCGGCGGGCGCCGTCGAGCTCGAGGTCGACGAATGGGGCATCGACGTCCTCGTCACGGCCTCGCAGAAGGCATGGGGCGCTCCTCCCGGCGTCGCCATCGTCACGATGAGCCAGCGCGCGTGGAAGGCGTACGACCGATCCGACCTGCCGAAGGCGTACTTCGACCTGCAGCAGGCCAAGGCGTCGCTCGAGAAGGCCCAGACGCCGACGACGCCCGCGGTGAGCGTCTTCATCGCCCTCCAGGAGTCGCTGAAGCTGATGGCCGAGGAGGGCATCGACGCGATCGTCCGCCGCCATCGCGACCTCGCGTACGCGACGCGCCGCGGCATCCAGGCCATCGGTCTGCAGACCTTCGCCGACGAGGCCCACGCCTCGCCGTGCGTGACGTCGTTCCGCCCCCCGACGCGCGTGGACTCGCGGAACCTCATCCGCATCCTCCGCGAGAGCTACGACACGGTCATCGCGGGCGGCCAGGGACGCCTCGAAGGACAGATCGCGCGGGTCGGACACATGGGCTTCGTCACCGTGGCCGACATGGTCGCGTTCTTCAGCGCGCTGGAGTCGACGCTGCGGGACCTCCACCAGCCGGTCGAGCCGGGCCAGGGGATCGCCGCGTTCCTCCGCGCGTACGACGAGGCGACGCAGCCGCCGCCGAAGGTCGGACGAACGGCACCGAAGACCGCGACGCTCGCCCGGCGCTAGTCGCTCTGCTTTAGGCTGACGCGGCCGTGGAAGCCGCACGCTTCGAGCGACAGGTGCGCACCGAGACGAGCGAGGTGTTCGTCGTCTACGGCGGCGCGCGCCGGGTCGGCCGCCTCGACGTCCATTACGGCCGGTTCGAAGTGCACGGCACGGTCGTCCTCGAGGTCGAGCTGACCGACGACGAGGTCCAGCAGCTCATCGACCAGATCGACGAAGAGCTCGTGCAGACGCACGACCCGGAGCGCGAGGACTTCCTCGTCACCGTGTACCGGGGCGAGGAGCTCGGCTTCTACTCGGACGAGTACGACTCCGAGGATGAAGACGAGGACGAGGAGAGCGAAGACCAGTAGCGATCGCTAGACCCGGACGTCGGCCTCCGTCGCGCGCGCGAGCCGCACCAGATCCGCGGGGCTGATGGGGAAGACCGCGTCGGGCAGGCCCGCGGCCGCCCACACCTCGTCGTGGCGCAGGAGCGCGCTGTCGACGACGACGGGGAGCGGGGTCGTGTGCCCGAACGGCGGCACGCCGCCGACGACGAAGCCGCTCGCGTCGCGCGCCTCGTTGGCGGTGGCGCGCCGGACCGACGAGGCCCCGAGGACGGCGGCGAGCTTCGACTCGTCGACGCGGTCGCTCCCCGAGACCAGGACGACGACGGGATCGCCGGCCGCGAGGAACACGAGCGACTTCACGATCTGCGCGGCGTCGCAGCCGATCGCGGCGGCGGCGTCCTGCGCGGTGTGGGTACCCGCCGGGTAGCGGCGGATCTCGATGCGCGCGCCCGCGGTCTCGGCGTGCGCGCGCACGCGCTCGACGGCGGGATGGTCGGCCACCGCACGACCCTAGCGGCGCCGTGCGCGACGCGCACACGCCGCTGCGCGCGGCCGCGGCCCCTAGAAGCCGGCCGCCTCCGCGCGGACGGTGAGCGAGCGGCGGTCGGTGCCCGGCGCCTGGACGACGAGGAGCAGACCTTGCCAGTCGCCCTCACCGGGGATCTTCCACGTGCTCCAGGCCAGCGGTCCGTCGGCCTTGCCGGCGAGACGCGTCCACCCCGCGGCGGACAGCTGTTGCGCGAACGCCGACTCGAGGTCGGCGACGCTCGTCGACGTGATAGCGGTCGCGTCAGAGGTCTGCTTGTTGCCGTCGCCCTGTCCGCCGTTCGGCTGGAGCGTCACGCCCTGCGGTGCGTGGAGCGTCGGGAGCTTCGTCGGGTAGGGCTGCGGACCGCCCTGTTCCTGGCGGCAAGGGCTGCCCATCATCTGCGGGCTGGCCGGCTCGTAGTGCACGCGGACGTCGTTCGGAGCGCCCGGCTTCGAGAACACGGTGAGCGAAACGTACGGTGCCGGGCCCTGGTCGGACTTGCAGTACATCTTCGTGCTGGTCGGACCGACCGACGACACGAACCCACCCTGCTGCGGCATCAGCGGCCGGGAGAGCGGATCCATCCCCTTCTTCGGCATCTCGCGGTCGTAGAAGGCGGTCACGTCGTCGGGCGGGCCGGGGACGTCGAGCACAACGTCGAACGAGACGAGCGTTGACGACCCGCTCGTGCGCTCACGTGTCACGCTTCCGACCAGGCGGGCGGACGGCGGCAGCGGCAGGTCGAACGGCGCGTTCTTCGGCAGCGCGCCGGGGTCGAGCGCGACGGTCTGCTGCGAGCCGTCGGGCATCGGGAAGGCTGGCGTGAGCAGCCGCTGCGCGAGCTCCTCGATGCCGCCCTGCGGCGCGGCGCCCGCCGTCCCTCCGCGCAGGTCCTGCATCCGCGAGCCGGCTTCGATCGCCGTGAGGGCGATCACGCCGAGGAGCGCGACCGCGGCCAGCGTCGCGAGGGTGTAGCGCACGAGGCGCGACGTCATCTCCTACATAACGACCGCTGCGGCCGTTCGTTCGGAGGGCCGGGCTCCGCCGAGAGGGCCCTC
>JAGWSB010000108.1 GCA_028876375.1 Chloroflexota bacterium
GTAGCCTTCGACGGTCTTCCGCGCGCTCCCGGCGTCGCGCGCGAGACCCGCGACATTGATCGTCTGGCCGTGGAAGAGCGCGGCCACGGGGAGGAACCGAAGGAAGGCCGGCAGGTTGCGGACGATCGCCTCGGCGCGGACCTCCTCGCGCACGTAGAGGTTCACGTACGCCTGGAGCGTGGCGCGGGGATCCTCCGCGCGCCACACGAGCGGGACGCTGCCGATCCGGAGGACCCGCTCGAGATCGAACTCCGTGCCGAGCTCGGCCGGGACGAGCGGGTACATCGTGCGCACGGTCGCGCGTCCGGCGAGGAGGTTCGTATCGGGCGTCTTGAGCCGGCGCGCGCTCGATCCCAGGAGGGCGAAGCGTCGTCGGTCCGTCTCGATCGCCCGGTGGACCTCATTGAGGAGGGCCGGGATCCGCTGCACCTCGTCGAGGACGACGAGGCGCCCACGGGGCACGTCGCGAAGCTCGAGCGCGAGCAGGCCGGGATCGGCCGTGAGCTGCTGGTATCGCGCCTCGTCGAGCAGGTCGACGACGTAGGCGCCGGGTAGCGCCTCGCGCGTCCATGTGCTCTTGCCGACGCCGCGCACCCCGAAGAGAAAGAAGCTCCCCTTCGGCGGCGTGAGCAGCCGGCGGTAGTGACGCTCTGCCACCTCGCGGCCATTTTACGCCGTAAAGTGGCGGCAAGGTGGCAACCACTTTCGGCATCAGTGCGTGCGGTACCACTTGACGTAGCCGTCCCACGTCAGGAACCCGATGAGCGAGCCGTCGGCGCTCGCGCCGATGTAGGACGAGCTGCCCGGGAGCATGCCTTCGGTCAATGCCGGATCCGCGCGGACCTGCGACACGACCGTCGACCCGCCCGGCGGGTTCTGAACGCCCTGCACCGCGGGCGGCTGCGCGGTGCACGCCGATGCGAGGAGACCGAGGAAAGCGCCCGACGCGAGCGCGAGCTTGCGAACGTCCATCTCGTCTACCTCCGGAAGGGCGAGACCTTGTCGGCCGCCCTGTCGCCGAGGAGCCGCTGCATCCTCAGGTCCGGTGGAGGTCAACGGGCCGTCATATTTCTGCACCGGTCTCGTAACGGGGCCCTCGCCCGCTCCCTTTACTCTCGCGGAGGGTGAAGGGGGCGCTGGTCCTCGCCGCGGTCCTCGCGCTGACGCTCGCGCGCGCGAGCGTGTTCGCCCCGCCGTCGCGAACGGGCCAGTGGTCGCTTGCCGGCTCGCTCGAGCGCCCGCGCGCATACGCGACGGCAGTGACGGTGAAAGGCGGCGACATCCTCGTCTTCGGCGGCCTCGACGAGAACGACCCCCGCGTCGTGAACCCGACGAGCGAGCTCATCTCGCCGCTGACGGGGAAGGTGACGACGCTGCCGGGGAAGGTGCCCGGGCGCCTGCATCAGACCGCGACGGCCTTGCCGAACGGGCATCTCGTCGTCGCCGGCGGCGTCGAGTGGGTCAGCGACCACTTCCAGTCCGTCGACCGCGTGGACGTGTTCGTCCCCGAGAAGAACGCCTGGATCGAGGCCGCGCCTCTGCTGCAGGCGCGCTCCGACCACGGCGCCGCGGCGCTCCCCGACGGCGATGTGCTCGTCGCCGGCGGGAACTACAACACGCGTCCGCTGGCCACGAGCGAGATCTACGACCCGCGGACCGACACGTGGCGCGAGGCCGCGCCGCTCTCGCATCCGCGCGTGCGCTTCTCGATGGTCTCGCTTCCCGACGGCCGCGTCCTCGTCGCCGGCGGGCTCGACCAGCTGGGCCGGCCGCTCGCGACGACCGAGATCTACGATCCGGACAAGGACCGCTGGAGCGCTGGGCCCGACCTCTCGACACCCCGCGTGCAGCACGCGACGGTCGTGCTCCCGAACGGCGACGTCCTCTTCATCGGCGGGCAGGACGGCGCATCCGGCACGGCGGAGCGATTCGATCACGTCACGGGGAAGATGCGCTACGCGGGATCGCTGGTGACGCCGCGCCTCGTCGAGCAGGCCGCGCTGCTTCCCGACGGACGCGTGCTCGTCACCGGCGGCTCCGTCGAGGAGCCGGGCCGGACGAATTGGGTCCCGTTCACCGACGCGGAGGTATGGGATCCGCTGACGAACAAATGGCGCGCGTTCCCGTCGCCGAAGGAGCCGCGCGCTCTCGGCGACCTCGTGCCGACGCCCGCCGGGATGTTCCTCATCGGAGGCATCGGTACCGGCGAGGCCGCACACCGCTCGATCGAGAGGCTGACGCTCGAGTAGCGGAGCGGACGTCGTGTCGCCTTTACCCAACGTTCACTAACAGCCTTCTGCGCGATCGCGTTACATCTGTGACGTATGTCCATGCTCCGCGTACTCCTTTCTATTCGTCCGGCGGCGCTCGTCGCGCTCGGAGCGCTCGTGATCTCGTGCGTCCTCGTCGCGCCCGCCACGGCGCAGACGTCGAACACGTACATCTACGGCACCGTCACCGATGCGCAGACGCATGCTCCGCTGGGGAACGTGTGCGTGATCCTCGGTCCGTCGCTCGTCAACTGCACGACACGGACGGCCGCGGACGGGACGTACGAGGTCGACTTCCCGCCCAACAACCTCATCACCGCCCAGCAGCAGCTCCACTTCCTCGCCGCGTCGCAGGGCTACCAGCAGTACGACTCGCCGCAGTTCCAGGTCATCGGCGCGACGCGCCAGGACGCCGCCATGTGGAAGGTCGGCGCGACGCCGACGCTGCCGTGCGACCTGTCGGGGACGCCGACGCAGACCGTGTACCTCCCGAACATCACCAAGACGCTCGGCGGCGCGGACGGATGGGACACGCCGTTCATCGTCCAGAACGTCGGGGCGGCCGCGACGAACCTCGAGGTCTCCTACTACACGTTCGCGACCGGAGCGCTCGTCCTGTGCCAGAAGATCCAGAACCTGCGACCGAGCGCGTCGTTCGCGGACATCCCGGACAAGGACACCTTCCTCTCCGACAACTCGCAGTTCTCGGTCGTCGTGCAGAGCTTCGGCGCCAACGTCGTCTCGGTCATCAACGAGCAGGCGGGGAAGGGCGACCTCTCCGAGGCGATGTCGTACGACGGGTACTCGACGGGATCGTCGAGCGTGTTCCTCCCCAACGTCACGCGGCGCTTCTTCGGCTACGACACGCCATTCATCATCCAGAACCTGGGGAGCAGCGTCGCGCAGGTGCAGGCACACTTCGTGAGCTTCGACGGGAGCGTGCCCGAGGTCACCTCACAGCGAACGATCCAGCCCGGCCGGTCGCAGCCGATCGACCCGAACTGGGAGCCGGGGCTCGTCGACGGGCATCAGTACGCCGTCACGGTCACCGGGAACGATCCCCTCGGCGTCGTCATCAACTCGCAGGCCGACGCCGCCGGCACGGCCCACCCCGTCGCCTACAGCCAGGACGGGCTCGTCTCCGGCGGCACCCCGCTCTACGGCGCGTACGCGGCGAAGAACGCGCAGGGCGTCGGCCGGGTCAGCACGATCGTCGTGCAGAACATGGGCACGGCGACCGTCGACCCGACGCTCGCGTTCACCCCGCTCGCCGGCAGCGGCGCGGGACAGTCGTTCGACCTCGGCCCCATCGCGCCGGGGGCGGGCCGCCCCTTCGACCCGCACTACGCGAACGGCGACGTGAAGCAGGCGGTCTGCGGGTCCAGCGCGAGCACGACGTGCCTCGCCGACGGCGAGTTCTCGTTCATCCTCTCCGCCTCGCCCACGTCGAGCGGTGGCACGCCTCCCCCGGTCCTCCTCGCCGCGGACGTCAACGTCATCAGCCCCACGACGGCGATGGGGTACACCGCGACCGCGACGGCGTCGAGGCGCATGTACCTGCCCAACGTGACACGCACGCTCGGCGGCGCGAGCGGCTGGACGACGCCCATCCTCGTGCAGTCGGCGACCGCGACGGCGGGGCAGCTCAGCTTCTACCGCTTCACGGACCAGACGCTCGTCCTCACGCAGCCGATCACGCTGACCCCGGGCGGCTCGATCCGCATCGATCCCCGCGACCTCGCCACGCTCAGCGACGACACGCAGTATTCCGTCGTCGTGGACGGCGCCGACGGAACGCTCTCCGCGATCGTCACCGAGCTCGCGAGCGGCGGCGACAACGCGATGGCGTACGAGGGCTTCCCGGCGCAGTAGGCAGGCGTGCCGCACACTTGCGATCGGTGAGGATCCGCGTCAACTTCCGCAGCCCCGTGACCTGGCTCACGCTCTCGCTGGGACTCCCTCTCCTCGTCGCGCTCGGCGTGCTCGGGTGGGGGTATCGGCAGACGAGCGTCGACGTCGCTCTGCCCGACCCGAGCGCATCGCCGATCATCGGCATCGCGCCCGATGGCCGTCCGGTCCCGCTCGCGCCGACGCTGGCCCCCTCGACGCCGACGCCGGCTCCGCCGAGCGGCTACTTCCGCGTCGAGGGCGTCGTGGTCGACGAGATGGGGATCCCCATCCAGGACGCATGCATCGAGATCGGGCCGAACGGCTGCCGTGAGCACAGCCCGCACACCGACTCGCGCGGCGTGTACTACATGGACTTTCCCAAGGCCGACGTCCAGTACGACCTCCACTTCACCGCGGACGGCTACAAGGAACAGGTAAAGCGGATCCAACCGACGGCCAACCTCGTACTCAACATCATGCTGTCGCGTTAGCCTTTGGCGATATGCGCGCCATCGCCCTGGCGTACTCCCCGATCGATACCGGCCGAGCGGGCAGCAGCACGGTCGTCAGCGTGCCCGGAGCGCCTTCCGACGCGCAGCTGCTCGCCCTCGCGGAGGTCTCGCGCCACGAAGCGTTCGACGCGCTCTACACGGCGTACAAGTCGCGCATCTACTCGTTCCTCCTCCGCCTGCTCGCCGACCCGGAGCAGGCGGACGACGTCACGCAGGATGCGTTCACCAAGGCCTTCCAGGCGCTCCCGACGCTCGAGCGCGGCACGCGGCTCCTGCCGTGGCTGTACCGCGTCGCGAACAACGCGGGCATCGACCACCTGCGGCGGCGCCGGCGCTTCCGCTGGCTGCGCGTGCACGAGGTCGAGAACACGCGCGACGAGCCCCGCGCCGCCGATCCGTCGCCGCAGGTCAGCGAGCGCGAGCATGTCCAGCGCGTGCTGCGGACGCTGCCGCCCGAGAACGCGGCCGCCCTGCTCCTCCACGCCGTGGAGGGCTACTCCTATAAGGAGATCGCCGAGATCCAGGGCGCCAGCCTGACAGCCGTTCGCAGCCGCATCGCCCGCGCGCGCGCCGCCTTCCAGCGGGAGTACGCGACAAAGTAAGGTCGCCGATCGTCCTAGGGACGTGCACCCGTCTGGGGAGATCATCTCCGCCTATCTCGACGGCGAGCTGACGCCCGCCGAGGCCCTCTCCACCAGCCGCCACCTGCGCGTCTGCGCATCGTGCACCGAGGCCGTCACGTGGCTCGCGGCGCTCGATCGCGGTCTCGCGGAGGCGCCCGCACTCTCCTGCGAGACGGCGCGGCCGCTCGTCTCGGCCCGGATCGACGGCGAGCTCGACGCCGCGACGGCGGCCGTTGCCGACGTGCACCTCGCGTCGTGCGTCGCCTGCCAGGGCGCCACGTCCGCGTGGACTGGTCTCGATGAAGCTCTCGCCGCGCTGCCGCTCGAGGCGCCCTCCGCCGCCGTCGACGCCGCGCTCGAGCGGTTCCGCCACGAGCCCGTCCCGAGCGGCCGCCGTCCGCGCTTCGGTCTGCCGTCGCCGATCTGGCCGGCCCGGGCGCTCGCCGCCGTCGCGGTCGCCATTGCCGTGCTGCTCGGGATCCCGCAGCAGGCCGCGCCCCAGCTCGCGAGGCCGGGCCCCCAGGACGCGATCGTCGCCTCGGTCCAGCAGTCGGTGCTCGACTCCCGGACGGGGACGCTGTACGTCCTGCGGACGACGCCGCCCAGCGTCGCCGCACTCGACGCCGCCACGCTCGTGCCGCGCATGGTCATCTCCGTCGGGGGCACTCCCACCGCGCTCGCGCTCAACGAGGTGACCGACCAGGTCCTCGTCCTCGACGCGCAAGCGAAAACGGTGACCGCGATCGACAGCCGCAGCAACAGCGTCGTCAGTGCGACGACCGTGAGCATCCCTGGGACGCCGACGAGCATCCAGGTCGACAACGCCGGGAAGGTCGTCGTCGCCTCGATCATCGTCGACGGCGGGACGGGCCCCAGCGCGACGCTCGCGCCGCAGAGCGCGGCGCCGCAGACCGGCGCCGTCTCGGTCCTCGATCCGACGACGAAGACCGTCCAGACGGTGAGCCAGGTCGACGTCGCGCCGCGGCAGGTCGTCATCGAGCCGAGCGGCAAGCGCGCTTTGCTGGTGTCCTCCGGCGGCACGACCATCGTCGACGCGGCCACGTACAAGCCTCTCGACCGCGCCCCCGGCGGCATCGCCGCGGCGTTCTCGGGCCTCTCCGGCGAGTTCGCGATCCTCACGGTGAAGGACGGGGCCGCCTTCGTCGACCTGAGCGGCCACGGCGGCGTCACGCTCACCGGCTCGCCGCGCGCCATCACCGCGCTTCCGAACGGCGGCTACGCCGTCCTCACCGAGTCGGGCGGCGCGGGACGTGTCACCACGCTCGCTGCCGACGGGACGATCGGATCGACGCTTCCCGCGCCGGCCGGCCGCGACATCACCTTCGATCCCCTGTCCGGCACCCTCGCGATCATCGGACCCGCCGGCGTGAGCAACGTCCCGCTCGCGCTTGCCGCGGTCCCGAGCGCGCTCCCCTCGCCGCTCGCTGTGGCTCCCTCGACGCCGCCCCTCGCGGCCTCGCCGCAGCCATCCGCTCCTCCGACGGCTTCCGCATCGCCAGCGGCTTCGTCGTCGCCGACGCTCTCACCCGAGCCGAGCGCCTCCGTCGCGCCCGCTGCGATCGACCGCCCCGACGTCGATCCGTCGCTCGTCCCGACGGGCGCGCGGCTGCTCACCGGCACGACCTATCTGTACTCGAGCTCGCGCCTGAAGCGGTGGGCGACGGTCGCGGGTGACGGCACGCGCATGTGGTCGGTCGACGCGTCCAACGTCCTCACCTCGCTGCACACCGACACCGGC
>JAGWSB010000109.1 GCA_028876375.1 Chloroflexota bacterium
AAGAGCATGGGCGCGCCCGCGGACTGGATGACGAAGGCCGCGATCACCGGGGCGACCGGCGCGAGGAGCGTCCCGCCGAACCAGTCGACGCTCGTGACGCGGTCAGATCACGACTCTCGGCGACACCGTTGGCAGACCGAAGTGGGCGATCACCATCTCGGCGGCCTCTTCCGGCGAGAGCTCCGAGTTGTCGATCCGCAGCCAGTCCTTCCGGTCGGCGAAGCGGCCGCGCGAGTCCAGCTGGTGGCTCTCGTCCATCGAGATGAGGTTCCGTCGTGACGCCTCGATGTCCCGCTTGAAGGGCTTGCGCTCGAGCCGATAGGGCGTTGCGTTCCGCTCGAGACGGATCCGCTGTGATGCCTGCAGCTCGACGTAGTGGACGCTGCCGCCCCGCTCCAGGAAGACCGACGCGTAGCGCTCGACGTCGGCCTCGTCCGCGGGCTGATCGAACGCCCACACGTACGTGAAGATCAGGCCGGGAAGGTCGCTCTCGGCGATCTCCTCGAAGATGCGGCGGCGGAACTGCGTCACGAGCCGGTCGAACGGCGGGCTGCCGAAAGTGAAGTACGGCAGCACGAGGTCGATCGTCTGGTGGTTGTGGAAGAGCTTGAGGCCGGTGCGCGCCGCGAGCGCCGCGCCGACCGTCATCTTGCCCACGGCCGCGGGGCCGATGAGGAAGACGAGGATGGGCGGACCGGTCCTCATGCGCGGAATGCTGCACGAGCCGCGCAAGAGCAGGTCATCCGGACGGCCGCGAAGGCTCTACTGGATCGTGATCGACTTGATCTTGTCCCCGATCTTGATGCCCATGATGACGTCCATACCGGAGGTCACCTGGCCGAAGTTCGTGTACTGCTTGTCGAGGAACGTCGAATCCTTCTTCACGACGAACCACTGGCTGTCGTTGTTCCACGCCGGATCCTGGCCGCGCGCGATACCGACCGCGCCGAGCTTGAACGAGAGGTCGTTGTACTCGCTCGGCACGCGCCCACCACCGGTCCCGTTGCCGCTCGGGTCGCCGCCCTGGACGACCCAGTCCTCGACGCGGTGGAAGGTGAGGCCGCCGTAGAAGCCGGAGCGCGCCTTCTGCGCGAATCGCGCGACGGTCTGGGGCGCCTTGTCCGGTCGGAGCGCGATGGTGAACGATCCGCCCTTCTCGAGGGTGACGACAGCGGTGGTCGCGGGCGCGGTCGACGACGAGGCGGAGGGTGGGGGCGTCTGAGCTGCCGTGGTGGTACCTCCAGCGCTGGTTGTGGGTGGGAGCGTGAACACGGTGGACCCGCGCGGCGCGGCGCCGCCGCCGCATGCGGCGGTGAGGAGCGACAGCGCGGCGAAGAGGACGATCGGACGGGGCACCTCAAGACCATAACTTGTAACCTCAGCTCACGATGCCGCAGTACCAGGCCCCGAGGGGCATGCGTGACCTCCTGCCCGCCGAGGCGACGGCGTTCGCGCGGCTCGAGGCGGTCATCGCGGCCCGTGCGGCGCGCTACGGCTATCTCCCCATCGAGTCGCCGACGGTCGAGGACCGCGAGGTGTTCGCGCGGACCGCGGGCGAGGCGAGCGACGCCGCGGGCAAGGAGATGTACGACGTCTCGCTCCACGGAGAAGGCGGCCTCGCGCTGCGGCCCGAGGCGACGGCGGCGGTCACGCGCGTCTACCTCCAGCACGGGATGCACCGCGCCCCTCAGCCGGTGCGGCTCTACTGCGCCGAGCGGATGTACCGCGGCCAGCGTCCGCAGCTCCTTCGATACCGCGAGTTCCGCCAGTGGGACCTCGAGTGCTTCGGCGCGCCGGAGGCGGCCGCCGACATCGAGATCATCGCCTTCACCAGCGGCCTCCTCGCCGAGCTGGGGCTCGTCGACGTCCGCCTGAAGGTGAACACGATCGGCGACGAGGCGTCGCGGCCGCGCGTGAAGGAGGCGCTCACGGCGTACTTCGCGAAGTACGAGAGCGAGCTCGACGCGGCGTGCCGCGAGCGTCTGCGGACGAGCGTGCTCCGTATCTTCGACTGCAAGGTGGAGCACGACCGCGAGATCGCGGCGGGCGCGCCGAAGGTGCGCGACCTCCTCGGCGAGGAGGACACCGCGCACTTCGCGAGCGTGCTCGAGGGCATCGAGCGCCTCGGGATCGCGTACGAGGTCGACGACACGCTCGTGCGCGGCTTCGATTACTACACGCGCACGGTGTTCGAGCACATCCTCACCGATCCCGCGTTCGCGAGGGCCGGCGAGATCGCCGTCGCGGGCGGTGGGCGCTACGACGGTCTCGTTCGCACCATGGGCGGTCCGCAGATCCCGGGCACCGGCGTCGCCGGCGGGCTCGACGTCCTCTACGAGGCGCTCAAGCAGCAGGGCGTCGACCTCGGCGGCGCGCCCGCGGCGGACGTGTACGTCCTATCGGGCGACCCCGCCGACGCGGCCGACCGCCTCCAGCTCGCGGAGCCGCTGCGCGACGCCGGCTTCAACGTGGCCATCGACTACAGCACGCGCCCGCTCGATCGCCAGCTCGAGAGCGCGGTCAAGCACGGCGCCAGGGTCGCGGTCATCCGCGGGACCGAGGAGGCGCGCGGCGGCAACGTGATCGTGCGCGACCTGACCAAGAAGGAGCAGCGCGTGACGCGGCTCGCCGCCGCGGTCACCGAGGTCGGTCGTCACGTCGCGCGGCGACCGCGGCCTACCCTCGCCGCGCCCGGCGGGGAGGGCTAGATGCTGCGGACGCACACGTGCGGCGAGCTGCGCACGGTCGACGCGACCGTGCCCGTGACCCTCTGCGGCTGGGTGCATCGCCGCCGCGACCACGGCGACCTCACCTTCATCGACCTGCGTGACCGCTACGGCATCACGCAGATCGTCGCGAGCGCGAAGGACCAGCCCGAGGCGCACGCGGCGCTGAAGGATGTCCGCTCCGAATGGGTGCTGCGCATCCACGGCACGGTCCGCGAGCGGCCGGCCGGCACGCGGAACGGGAAGCTCGCCACCGGCGACGTCGAGGTCGTGGCCGGCGCGGTCGAGGTGCTCAACGAAGCCAAGACCCCGCCTTTCTACGTGAACGAGGAGACCCCCGTCGACGAGACGCTGCGCTGGAAATACCGCTATGTCGACCTCCGGCGCGAGCGCTCGCGCGACCTGATGCGGCTGCGGCACGAGGTCGTCGCGTTCATCCGCGCCTACTTCATCGAGCGCGGCTTCTGGGAGATCGAGACGACGAACCTCATCCGCTCCGACCCGACGGGCGCGCGCGACTTCGTCGTCCCCTCGCGCTACTACCCCGGCAAGTTCTGGGCGCTGCCGCAGTCGCCGCAGCAGCTGAAGCAGATCCTCATGTACGGCGGCATCGACAAATACTTTCAGATCGCGCGCGCGTACCGGGACGAGGACCCGCGGGCGGATCGCGTGTACGAGCACACCCAGCTCGACGTCGAGCTCTCGTTCGTCGAGCGCGAGGACGTCATGGCGCTCATCGAGGACGTCTACACGCGGGTCATCGAGCGCTTCAGCACCAAGCCGCTCCAGCGGAAGCCCTGGCCGCGGCTCACGTTCGCCGACGCGATGCGGCGGTACGGCTCGGACAAGCCCGACCTCCGCTTCGGCATGGAGCTCGTCGACCTCGGCGGCGCCTTCCGCTCGACGGGTTTCGCCGTCGTGCGCGACACGCTCGCCGCGGGCGGCGTCGTGCGCGGTCTCGTCGTGCCGGGCAAGGCCGACGCGGCGCGCAAGGAGATCGACGCCTGGACCGACGTCGCCAAGCGGAAGGGCGCGAAGGGGCTCCTGTCGTTCGCCTTCGCCGGCTCCGAGGTCCGCTCGCCGATCGCGAAGTTCCTCACCGCCGACGAGCTCGCTGCCGTGCGCGCGCGCTCGGGCGCCGCGGACGGCGATCTCGTGCTCGCCGTCGCGGGTCCGGAGCGCCACGCCAGCGAGGCGCTCGGGACGCTGCGCCAGCACCTCGGCGAGACGCTCGGCCTCATCGACGCCTCGACCCACTGCGCCGTGCTCATCCACGACTTCCCGCTCGTCGAGCGGACCGCCGAAGGTGGATGGACGTTCGCGCACAACCCCTTCTCGGGGCCGCTCACGCCCGCGGACGTCGCGCTCCTCGACACCGACCCGGAGCGCGCGCGCAGCACGCAGTACGACTTCGCGCTCGACGGCCGCGAGACGGCGGGCGGCAGCGTGCGCATCCACCAGCGCTCGGTGCAGGAGCGGGTGTTCCAGCAGATGGGCATCGGCAAGCAGGAGGCGGCGCAGCGCTTCGGGGCCATCCTCGACGCGCTCGAGTACGGCGCGCCGCCGGAGGGCGGATTCGCCGGCGGGATCGAGCGCCTCGTGATGACCCTTGCCGGCACCGAGAACATCCGCGAGGTGCAGGCATTCCCCAAGACGCAGACCGGCTACGACCCCCTGCTCGACGCGCCCGCGTCCATCGACGCGGCGCAGCTGGCGGAGCTGGGGCTGAAGGTCGTCAGCAAGCCCGAGACGCGCTGACCCCGCTCGTATCCTTTCTTATGTGATACGGCGCACCTACCTGGATCACGCCGCGACGACGCCGGTCGATCCCGAGGTCGCGGAGGCCATGGCACGCGTCCTCCGCGACGTCCCCGGCAATCCCTCGAGCGTCTACGCGGAGGGGCGGCGGGCGCGCTCGCTCGTCGACGAGGCGCGCGCACAGGTGGCGGCGGCGATCGGCGCCGATCCCGCCGAGATCGTCTTCACCAGCGGCGGGACGGAGGCCGACAACCTCGCCCTGCGAGGCGTCCTCACGGCGCGCGAGGGCGAGGCCGACGGCCTGGTCGTCACCACCATCGAGCACCACGCCGTGCTCGACACGGCGGAGGACCTCGAGCGGCACGGTCGGGCGCGCGTGACGCGCGTTCCCGTCGACCGCGACGGGCTCGTCGATCCGGCCGCGGTCGCGCGCGCGATCGACGCGCGCACCGCGCTCGTGTCGATCATGCACGCCAACAACGAGATCGGGACGATCGAGCCGATCGAGGAGATCGGCGCGGTCTGCAGGGCCCAGGGCGTGACGTTCCACACGGACGCGGTGCAGAGCGTCGGGATCCTGCCCTTCGACGTCCGCTCCCTGCCCGTCGACCTCGTCTCGGTCAACGCGCACAAGTTCTACGGACCGAAGGGCGTGGGCGCGCTCTACGCGCGGCGCGGGACGCGCTGCGCGACGGTGCAGACCGGCGGCGGGCAGGAGAAGGGCCGGCGCACGGGGACGGAGAACGTGCCGGGGATCGTTGCCCTCGGCGTCGCGATGCGCATCGCTTCGGAGCGGCGCGAGCGGGACGCGCGTCGGCTCGCGGCGCTGCGCGACCGCATCGTCGCGGGCGTCCGCGAGCGCGTCCCCGACGCGATCCTCACCGGGCATGCGACACGGCGCCTTCCGAACAACGCCTCGTTCTGCTTCCCGGGGACGCAGGGCGAGTCCCTCGTGGTCGCGCTCGACCTCGAGGGTATCGCCGCGTCCAGCGGCTCGGCGTGCGCGTCGGGCAGCACGGAGCCGTCGCACGTCCTCACCGCCATCGGCCTCGACCGCGAGATCGCGCAGGGGTCGCTGCGTCTGACCGTCGGGCGCGACACGACCGACGCCGACGTCGACCGGCTCCTCGAGACGCTCCCGGCCATCGTCGCTCGCCTCCGCGCGGCGTCGCGGGAGACGGTCAGCGCCGCGCCGTGACGGAGCAGCGCGCGGGCGACGAGCGGTGAGCGAACGGGTCTTCGTCGCGATGAGCGGCGGCGTCGACAGCTCGGTGGCCGCCGCGATCCTCGCCGATCAGGGCCACGACGTCGTCGGCGTGTGGATGCGCCTGACGACGGCCACGACGGCGTCGGACGCACCGCGCTGCTGTGGCACGGACGAGGCGGGGGAGGAGGCACGCCGCGCCGCCGCGCACCTCGGCATCCCCTTCTACGCGCTGGACTACGCCGAGATCTTCGGACGGGAGGTCATCGACCGGTTCGTGGAGTCGTACGCGAGCGGCGCCACGCCGAATCCGTGCGTCGCCTGCAACGCGTACGTGAAGTTCGAGGCGCTGCTCCGGGACGTCGTGGCGAAGTTCGGCGCGGAGCGCATCGCGACCGGGCACTACGCGCGCGTGCGCCGTGACGAGGGCGGACGGTGGCGCCTCCTTCGCGCGCGCGACGCGGCGAAGGATCAGTCCTACGCCCTCTACATGCTCCGCCAGCGCGAGCTCGCGCGTACGGTGTTCCCCATCGGCGAGCTCGCCGCGAAGGAGGAGACGCGCGCGCTCGCCGCGACGTACGGCCTCCCCAACGCGCGCAAGGCCGAGAGCATGGACATCTGCTTCGTGCCGGGCGATCACCGCGACCTGGTGCGCCAGCGCGCGCCTGCGGCGTTCGTTCCGGGGCCCATCGAGCGCGCCGACGGGCGCGTCGTCGGGACGCACCAGGGCGTCGGCGGCCTCACCGTCGGACAGCGCCGCGGCGTCGGCGTCGCGGAGGGTGAGCGCCTCTACGTGCTGCGGCTCGACCTCGGGCGCAACGCCGCCGTCGTCGGGACGCGCGACGAGGTGACGACGCGCGCGTACGCGCTCGGCGGCATCTCCTTCACCGCCGGCACGCCGCCGGCGGCGCGCTTCGCGTCTTCCGCCGCGGTGCGGTATCGCGGCTCGCCGATCCCCTGTGAGGTCGAGGTCGACGGCGACGGCGACGGCGCCGTCCTGCGCCTGGCCGAGCCCGCGCTCGTGGCGCCGGGACAGGCGGCGGTGCTGTACGCGGGCGACGAGGTGATCGGAGGAGGGACCGTCCGCCAGGCGCTGGCGGCGTAGAGGTGCGCCTCCTGCTCCGGGTCGCGGCCATCGCGGCCGCCGGCGCGGCGCTCTACGAAGCGGGCGCGCTGAACGGCGCGCTCGAGCTGCAGCCGGCGCCCGGCGGGGCTGTCGTCGTGGCGCTCGCGGTCGCAGCCGCCCTCGCGCTGCTCCTCATGGCGCTCGCGGGAACGGGACGCGGCGACGCGACGACGCCGCCGACCGC
>JAGWSB010000110.1 GCA_028876375.1 Chloroflexota bacterium
TCTCCGCGGGTGTCGTTGCTGCCAGTGAAGCGAATGACGTCAGATGTGTCCAGACGACGACCCCGAATGAGTGCGGGTTCCTTGTACTCCGGGGCAGATGTGAACAAGACCTTCGCACCTCGCGGGTCGATGGGAAGCGGCGTCGTCCCGACTGCATAGATAGGCCCGTCGCCCGCGCCAGCTGCAGTGCCGGGTATCGCCCGCATGTTCGACACTGGACATTGAGAGTCGACATTCACGCTGGGAAGCCGTAGCGGACGAGCAGCAAGCTCCGCCCACTCCGACTCTTCGGTGCCGGCCGAGGAAGCCGGGACCGCGCTCGTCTGCTCGACCTTCTTCGCTTCGGAGGGCCGGACGGTGGAGTTCGGCAGCGCGGAGCTACACCCGACAGCAAGAAGCGCCAATACAGCGCAGAGACGGCGCACCGTATCTGTTCTACAGCGTGCGCTCGAAAAGGTTCCGATCCCGTCCGTCAGTTCGTTCACAGGCGTTGGCGCGGGAGTGAGCCGCCGCGACTTCCGTCTGCGTCCCGTCCTCGTTGCCGCGGCGCGGCTCCTTCAATGTACGCCCATAGCCGTGGGCGGTAGTTCTGAGCAGCGACCTGACCGTCGGCGCACCCCGACTCCGAAGCGGTGTAGCGCTCGCCGCTGTGATCCACGTACCACATCCGGGTCTTCGTCTCGTACTCTGAGCTTGGGCGATGCGGAGGTCGCGGTCGACGTCGCCGCGCGATGCGGTCCAAATCATGTGCCGCCGAGCGCGCCGCCGCGCAACGCGAGCTCGACGCACTGGCGCAGTCCCAGCGCGACCCCGGCCCGATCATCGACGCCGCCGAGGAGATCGCGCAGGCGTGGCCGCTCGCGTCGCTGAAGGTGCGGCGGGCCTTCGTTGAGGAGCTCTGCGAGCGGGTCGTCCTCGGCGACGCCACGATGGAGCTCGTCATCCGCGAGAAGTACCGGGCGCTCGTGGCCGCGATCGCGCTACAAGAGCTTGTGGGCGAGAACCCCGCGCCGAGCCATGTCGGCCGCGGCCAATGGCGACGGGCCAAAGCGCAGGCCGGAGAACGGTCAATGTGGGCGAGGAGGGACTCGAACCCTCACGCTCTTTCGAGCAACGGACCCTAATTCCGTCGCGTCTGCCAACTTCGCCACTCGCCCACCTCATTGTGAGCGAGCGCGGTGTGCACGCCTAGGTCTTCTTCTTCGCCCTCGCGTCGATCCCGGCGAGGCGCTCGATGGCCTTGATGAGCGCGTGATTCCCGAGGCTGCCCTCGCCCCTGCGCTGCAGCGACGTGTACAGCTCGTGCGCGAGGCCGGTCCCGGACAGCGGCGTCTTCGACGCGTACGCGGCGTCGAGCACGAGGCGCAGGTCCTTCTGCTGGAGATCGACCATGAACCCGGGCGCGAAGTCGCCTTCGAGGATCTTCGGCGCGTAGTTGACCATCGCCCACGAACCGCCCGCGCCACTGGCGATCACCTCGCGTGCCTTGCGTAGGTCGATGCCCTGCGACGCCGCGAAGACGAGCGCCTCCGCCATTCCAAGGTTGTCCACGGCGACGGCGATCTGGTTCGCGAGCTTCGTCGCCTGTCCGGCGCCGTGAAGGCCCATGTGGACGATCGTCTTGCCCATCGCGCGGAAGAGCGGCATCGCGCGCTCGACGTCCGCATCGTCGCCGCCGATCATGATCGACAGCCGCGCCTCGACCGCGCCGACCTCGCCGCCGGACACCGGGGCGTCGACGGTGCGGAATCCGAGCTGCTCGGCGCGCTTCGCGATGTCGCGCGTCACGTCGGGAGAGATCGTGCTCATGTCGACCGCGAGAAGGCCGTCGTGGGCGCCGTCGGCGATGCCGTCCGGTCCGAAGGTGACGGCCTCGACGTCCGGCGAGCTGGTGACCATCGTGACGACGACGTCGCTGCGCGAAGCGACCTCTTTGGGTGTCGCGCAGACCGTCGCGCCCGCGGCGCGCAGCGGCTCCGCCTTGGCGATGGTGCGGTTCGTGACGGAGAGGGGGAAGCCCGCTTTCAGGACGTTCCGGGCCATCGGCAGGCCCATGATCCCGAGCCCGACGAAGCCGATGCGATCGGGCCTAGTTGTCGTCGTCGTCCCTGCGCACGTAGACCGTCCGCGCCGCCTCGTCCGACGTGACGAGGAACGTCCCCTCCTCGGTCTCGTCGACGTTCACCGAGGCGAGGAGCTTGTCGTCGGTCACGTGGATGAATCCGCTCGAGCGCTCGAGCTCGTTCGCGATGGCCTCCGACAGCGTCTCCTCCTCGTAGCTGCCGACGAGGAGAGCGCGCGCCTTCTTGACCAGCGCGAAGAACTCGTCGGGTCGGAAGGCCCGCTCGTGCGCCAAGAGGACGGCCGTGGCCAGCTCGTCGTCGCCTTCGTGGATCTCGTAGAAGTACATGGGGGTGACCGGCCATACACTAGACCCCTCCATGTCGACCGATCCCCAGACAGCCGACCCGAGCGTGACCGCGCCCGCCGACGGCGCGGAGCGCAAGACGTCGGGTGATGGCTCGTACCGCTATCGCTTCGAGCGCCTTCCCGGCTCTCTCGCGAAGCTCGACGTCGAGGTCGACGCCGCGCGCCTTCGCGCCGCCGCGGATCGTCAGTTCGAGCGCCACAACCGTCAGGCCAACATCCCGGGCTTCCGTCCGGGCAAGGCGCCGCGCCCGATCTACGAACGGCATTACGGGACGCAGCATCTCTGGAACGAGGGCGCCGAGGACGTCATCGACGAGACGTATCGCGAGATCCTCCAGAGCGAGAACGTCGAGCCGCTCGACCGCCCGAACGTCGAGATGGGCACGTTCGAGCCGGACAAGGACCTGACGTACAGCGCCACGGTGACCGTCCGCCCGGACGTGACGCTGGGCGACTACGCGTCACACGGTGCGAAGGTCGAGCCGACGGCGCCGACCGACGAGGACCTCGAGCGGGTCATCGCGGGGATGCGCGAGCAGCACGCCGAGCTGAGTCCGGTCGAGCGCGGCGCCGACAAGGACGACGTGGTCACCGTCGACATCGACGCCAAGATCAAGCCGCTTGCGGCGGACGGACCCGATGCGAAGCCGCGCGAGCTGACGCTGGCGCGCAACGGCCACCTCGAGCTGGGCCGCGAGTACGCCGTGCCCGGGCTGGCCGAGGGCCTCATCGGGACGAAGGCGGGGGACGAGCGCGTCCTGGAGCTCACCTTCCCCGAGGACGCCGACGAGGACCTGCGCGGGCGCAGCGGCACGTTCACCGTGCGCGTGTCGCAGGTCGCCGAGAAGGTCCTTCCGCCGCTCGACGAGAGCTTCGCGCGGACCGTCGGCGTCGCCGACCTCGCGGCGCTGCGGAAGGCGGTCCGCGACGAGCTGGCGCACGGCGCGTTCCACGAGGCCCGCGACGCGGCGGCGGACAAGGCCGTCCAGCACGCCGTCTCGACGAGCCAGGTCGAGGTGCCCGAGATCCTCGTGCAGGACGAGATCGAGCACCTCATCGCCGATCTTCGCCAGCAGGTCGAGGAGCGCGGCCTCACCTGGGAGCGATTCCTCCTCCAGACGAAGAAGACGGAGGCGGAGATCCGCGAGCAGTGGCGGCCCGCGGCCGAGCGGCGCGCGCGCTCGCTCCTCGTGCTCGACGCGATCGCGAAGAAGGAGAGCGTCACCGTGTCGAGCACCGAGCTCGCGCAGGAGATCGCCCTCACGCCCCTCGCGCAACAGGACCCTCAGGCGCTCCGCTCTCCGCAGGTCCTCGCGGCGATGGCCCGTTCGATGCGCGACCGCAAGGTCGTCGACAAGCTCATCGGGCTCGACACGCCCGACGCCGAGCGCGCGATCCTGCGCGAGCTCGGCGCCGACCTCGATGTGCACGGTGCGGGCGAGCGCGCCAACGCGGACGCCGAGCAGGCACTCGCGAGCGCCGCGCCCACGCCTCCCGCAGGGCCGTCCGGGATCGTCGTCCCCGAGCGATCGTCCGCGACGGCCGAAGGACGCGAGGCCATCCGGGAGCTCCTCAAAAAGCAGGAGTAGCCGAGCGGGATCAGCCGGCGGAACAGGGTCGTGCCGGTCCAGGGGTCTGGTACGCTCAAAAGGTCTACCGCTGAGGAGGGTCCGGATGACGCTGGTACCGATGGTCGTAGAGCAGTCGGGACGCGGCGAGCGCGCTTACGACATCTTCTCCCGGCTGCTGAAGGACCGGATCATCTTCATCGGCGATCCGATAGAGGACACGATGGCGAACCTCGTGATCGCCCAGCTCCTCTTCCTCGAGTCCGAGGACCCGGAGAAGGACATCTATCTGTACATCAACTCGCCCGGCGGAGTGGTGACGAGCGGCCTCGCCATCTACGACACGATGCAGTACATCAAGGCGCCCGTGAACACGGTGTGCATCGGGCAGGCGGCGTCGATGGCCGCCGTGCTCCTTGCCGCCGGCGCCAAAGGGAAGCGCTTCGCGCTCCCGAACTCGCGGATCATGATCCACCAGGGCTCCGGCGGGTTCCGCGGGAACACACCGGACGTCCTCATCCAGGTCAAGGAGCTGGAGACGCTCGTCGACAAGCTGACGCGCATCCTCGCGCACCACACCGGACAGCCCGTCGAGCGCATCCGCCGCGACTCCGAGCGCGACCGGTTCATGAGCTCGGAGGAGGCGAAGGCGTACGGACTCATCGACGACGTGTACGTCGGCAAGGAGTCGCTCATCTCGCTCCAGCACGACCAGTCCCGCGCGCCGGTCGGCGTCCCGTGACCACGCCGGCCAAGGGCGGCAAGCCCTACCGCTGCTCGTTCTGCGGGAAGAGCCAGGACCAGGTGCGCAAGCTCATCGCCGGCCAGGGCGTCTACATCTGCGACGAGTGCATCACCCTGTGCCGCGAGATCGTCGACGAGGAGTTCATGGACACGCCGAAGGCGCGTGTCACGGGCGCGAAGATCCCGAGCCCTCGTCGCATCAACGAGATCCTCGATCAGTACGTCATCGGCCAGGAGAAGGCCAAGCGCGTCCTCTCGGTCGCCGTCTACAACCACTACAAGCGCGTCGGCGCCGGACACCGCGTCGACGACGTCGAGCTCGGCAAGTCGAACATCCTCCTCATCGGGCCGACGGGCTGCGGCAAGACGCTGCTCGCCCAGACGCTCGCGCGGATCCTCGACGTGCCGTTCTCCATCGCGGACGCGACGAGCCTCACCGAGGCCGGGTACGTCGGCGAGGACGTCGAGAACATCCTCCTGCGCCTCATCCAGGCCGCCGACTTCGACCTCAACCGCGCCCAGCGCGGGATCATCTACATCGACGAGATCGACAAGATCGCGCGCAAGAGCGACAACCCGTCGATCACGCGCGACGTGTCCGGCGAGGGCGTCCAGCAGGCGCTGCTGAAGATCCTCGAGGGCACCGTCGCGAACGTCCCGCCGCAGGGCGGGCGCAAGCATCCCCACCAGGACTTCATCCAGATCGACACCACGAACATCCTCTTCATCTGCGGCGGCGCGTTCGAGGGCCTCGAGAAGATCGTCGAATCGCGCGTCGGCAAGAAGACGATGGGCTTCGGCGCCACGCTCCGCGACAACACGAAGGAGACGACGGCGGTGCTCGAGCAGGTCATGCCCGACGACCTGCTGAAGTACGGCCTCATCCCCGAGTTCATCGGCCGCCTTCCGGTCATCGTCCCGCTCCACGCGCTCGACGAGAACGACCTGCTGCGCATCCTCACCGAGCCGAAGAACGCGATCGTGAAGCAGTACCAGAAGTTCCTCGCGCTCGACAAGGTCGAGCTGCAGCTCACCGGCGACGCGCTCAGCGCCGCGGCGCGCGGCGCGGTCAAGCGCAAGACCGGCGCGCGCGGGCTGCGCACGATCATCGAGGAGGTGCTCCTCGACGTGATGTACGAGATCCCGTCGCGCACCGACGTGCGCCGGGTCGTCGTGACGGACGAGAGCATCGAGGGCAAGATGAAGCCGCTGCTCCTCAGCAAGAACGAGCAGATCGTCCTCGAAGGCGAGCAGGCCAGCAGCGCGTAGACAGGCAGCGAGTGAGATCCGGCTCCGCCGGTAGAACGAGCGCTCGAACGACGCACGCGGCGAAGCCGCGAGCCTGAGCAGGCGCGGTGCCGAAGCTCTACTTCGCGAGCGCCCGCGACCTCCCCACCAGCCGCCCGCAGCCGGGCGTCGCCGAGCGCTCCTTGCACGGCGAGCACGTCACGCTCCGCTGTGAGGATCTCGACGCGCGCACCATCGTCGAGACGCACAAGCACGAGGACGAGCGGGTCGGCGTCGTCACGCGCGGGAGCATCGCCATGGTCGTCGCGGGCGAGCAGCGGATCCTCACCGAGGGCGATACGTACGTCGTGCCGGCGGGCGCGGCGCACGGCATTCGCGTCCTCGAGCAGGGCGCGCAGGTGATCGAGGCCTCGCGGACCGACTAGACTGCGCGTGCACCGGCAGCGACCGGGAGGAGTACCGGCCCAGAGCCGATAGAGAAGGAACGCCACCGGCTGGAAGCGTTCCGCGGCGCAGTGGGTCGGGAAGGTCGCCCGCGAGCCGGATCGGGTAGGCCCGTTATCGCCGCAACGAGGCGCGCGCGAGCGCGCGAACCAGGGTGGTACCACGAGAGTCCCGCTCGTCCTTGGATGGACGAACGGGGCTTTTTGTTATCCCGGCCGAAAAGATCGATGAAAGGCAGGCAACGACCGATGGCCAAGCTACCAGCGCCGCAGTCCGCGGCCACGCACAGCGAAAAGAACTTCCGGCCGTCGGTCGTCGAGAAGGACCTCTACGACTGGTGGGAGCGCTCGGGCTTCTTCACGCCGCCCGCCGAGCGGGCACCGGGCGAGAAGACCTTCGTGATGATGCTGCCGCTGCCGAACGTGACGGGGGACCTCCATCTCGGTCACGCCCTGGGGTTCGGCGGGTACGAGGACGTGATGGCGCGCTGGCACCGCATGCTCGGCGACGCCACGCTCTGGATGCCCGGCACCGACCAC
>JAGWSB010000018.1 GCA_028876375.1 Chloroflexota bacterium
TAGGGCGCCGCGCCGGCCCAGCCGCGCGGATGGTGGAGCGCGATGAGGCCGACGAAGAAGTAGCGCACGAACGCCGCGCCGACGGATCGCGGAAGTGGACGGACCTCCGCCCCCGCGGCGACGGCACCCGGCGCGAGCAGGCTCGTGCCATGGATGGCGCGCACGTCCCCCAGCGCGCCCGACCCGGCGAGCGCGCGCAACGCCGCGATCTCGCGGACGATCGCGCGCGCCGCGGCGAGCGGCTCCGCGCCGCCCGCGGATGCGCGCACGAGGGCGGCGCTGTCGAGATGGACCTCGACGATGCGGTCGCCCCGCCCGACGATGGTCCCATCGGCGAGGCGCACGTCCCTACCGCGATACGTCGCGACGCGGAAGGAGACCAGCGCTCCGGGACATACCTCGCGCCGCGGCAGGAGGCGGCGGAGGAGCGCGTCCCAGCCCGTCCAGACCCAGAGAACGCCGCGCGGCCGTCCGCCGCGGTCGCCCGCGACGCGCAGCGGCCACCACACCGGGCCGCCGCCGGGCGCGCGGCGCTCAGTACGGCCAGCCGCGTCCGATCCCCGCGTGCGCGAGGGCCCAGCGCCCGAAGGTCGTGACCATCCCCAGGCGGAGAGGCAGCGAGCGCAGCCGGCGCGGCGACGTCGCCACGTGCGCCTCGTCGACGTGACCGACCGTGACGCCGCGCCGCGCCGCGCGGAGGAGCATCTCGCGGTCCTCGCCGATCTCGATCTCCGGGAAGCCTCCCACCTCGTCGAAGAGCGCGCGCTCGCAGAAGGACATCTGCGCGCGGATCCCGAAGAGCGCCTTGCCCCACTCCAGAAAGGCGAAGAAGGCGCGATCGAGCGCGTCGCCGCTGGCGTCGGCGACGATGCGGATGCTCGCGGCACAGGCGGGGATGACGACGGAGAGCTCGGGATGCATCAGGCGACCTCCGCGTACGTCGCGGGCCTCCGCTCGGTCAGGAGGCGACGGATCGCGTCGAGGGTCCGCGCCGCCGCGCGCGACGAGGATGCGCCTTGCGGGTGGAGGAACGCCGCGACGACCGGGACGTGCCGCCGCACCGCCAGAGTGAAGCCCGAGATCGCGGTGACGATCCCTTCGTGGACGCCTCCGACGCCCATGTACCCGAGCGGCATCGTCCAGACGACACGCTCGGCGACGACGTCCGTCACCGTCCACATGCCGACCTGATAGCGCAGCCCCGCGGCGCGCAGCGCGGCGGCGACCCCGGGCGGCGAGAGCCATCCGGGGGCGCAGAAGGCGTCGCTGTCCGCGCCCAGCTCCGCGAGGAGAGCGCGCCCGCGGCGGAGGTGATCCGCGAGCCGCGACGGGTCGACGGTCAGCATCTCCGCGCCGCCGCCGGCGAAGAGCGCGGCGCGCGCGCGAACGAGCACCGGTCCGCGAGCCGCGCCCTCCGCGCGATGCGTGACGCCGTGGAGGGCGATCTGCGATCCGCGCTGCCGCTCGGCGCGCACGAGGTCGGCGAGAGCGGCGCTCGGCGGCGAGGGGATGACGTGGACGACGAGAGGGCGCGCTCCCAGACGGTCGAGCCGCTCGATGATCCAGCGCGAGTCCTCGAGGGTCGAGGACGACACGTCATAGACCGAGACGACCACTCGACCGTCCCGCACGTCGCGAAGCCTAGCCCGCGGCGGACGACACCTCCCGCGCGGCGAGCGGGTACCTATAGTCGGCGCGTGGAGCTCACGATCCTCGTCGTGGTCGTCGTCGGCGCCGGCATCACCGCCGGCGTCTTCCTCCTCGCGCGGGCGATCATCGAGGTGGGCGCCGTCGCGTACGCGGCCCTCGAGCGGACCATGTCTCGCAGCGAGGCGACGCGCCGCAGCGCCGCGCTCCTCGCCGGCGCCGCGCTCGCCCTCATCGCGACGGCGATCGTCGCGGCCATCGCGCTGCTCGTCGTCTTCGCCGGCCTTCTCCAGTCCGGCGGCTTCTGACGGACGCGCCGGCCCGACCGCTGCGGCGTCCCGCCGCGCTGAACGCCGCCGGGGAGCGCCTCCTTCGCTACGCGGAGACGACGCTCACGCCCGAGGGGATGCGGCGTCTGCGCGGGGCGCTGTGGGCGTTCCGCCTGTATCTGTACGTGACGCCGGGTCCGCTCCTGGTCGATCGCGCGCTGGCCGTCTTCCCCGAGGCGGTGCGCGTCCTCGGCGCGCGCTGTCCCTTCTATCGCTACGACGCTCGCTCCGGCGGCGGGTACTGGCCGGACCGCAACGAGGTCTGGCTCGCCGCGGGCGTCGAGACGTACGAGGGGACGCGACAGGTCGTGCTGTCCGCGCGCCACGAGATGTTCCACTTCATCGCGCACAACGATCCGCGCTACCGCCCGGACGACGACGCGGGCTGGCCCGCGCTGTGGGGGGCGCTCGAGGGGTCGCGCGGCGAGATCGACGCCTTCCCGCGCTACCGCGATTGGATCCGCGGCTCGTTCCTCCCACAAGGCGGTCACGCGAACCCGACCGAGCTCTTCGCCGACATCCCGACGAACTTCCCCGATGCGCGCGAGATCCCGCCGCCGCTGCGTCGCTACTTCGCGCCGCTCCTCGACGGAGCGGACGGCGGACCCGACGCGGTGGCTCGCCGCGCGCCCGGCGACCTCGCGGCCTTCCATGCGCTGATCGCGTAGGCCGCCCCGATCTTTTCGCGCGCCCCGCGCACGTGGGGTCCGGCGAGCACTGGTCGCAGGCGGCGTGACCGCGCGGGCGGTCAGCCCGCGGAGCTCTGCCCCCGCGCCATCAGGCGTTCGGCGATGCGCAGGATCGAGCGCGCCGCGACGAGCGTCACGAGGACGAGCGCGATGAGGATCTCCGAGCGCGGGGAGCTCGGGCGGAGGACGAGGTCACCGCCGGTCACGAGGTCGACGGCGAGGATGATGCCGATGGCCGATGCCGTCGCGAGGAGGATGCGCCGCAGGAGCGCCGGCGACGCGAGGCCGATGCGCTCCGTCTGCCACGACCCGCTCGACCGCAGGACGAGGTGCGCGAGGACGACCGTGGCGAGGAAGGGCAGGAAGATAGACAGGTACCGCGCGAGGATCCCTTCCACAGCTGGAGCCTAGCCGAGCGCGCCTCAGGCGCGCGACGTCACACGAGCAGGCGTCGGCACGGTCGGCCGCATCCGGAGCCCGATCATCCACAGGACGACCGCGCCGGTCCCGAGGTACATGAGCACCATCGCCGGTGACGTGGAGTCGGTGCCGCTGAACAGCCCGTGCAGCAGCGCGAACGCGAACGACACGAAGGCGAGGTAGTGGAAGACGCGCCACGCGCCGTAGCCGACGCGGGGGCGGACCTCGACGCTCCAAAAGACCGCGGCGGCGAGATAGAGGGAGAGGATCCCGAGACCCGTCCACACCGGACGGTACGTCGCGACGAACGGCACGACGAGGCTCGTCGGAGTGAAGCCGCCGAAGCGGTCGCCGAGCAGGAGCGCGCCGTGGAGCACCGAGAGCGACAGCGCGAGGTCGCCGAGCTGGTGGAGCGGGTAGACGATCGCGCCGGGGAGGCGCTTGCCCCCGATCTGCCCGGAGATGGCGATCCCCGCGATGGTCGTGAGCCACAGCGCGACGTACGCCGCGATCCCCGTGACGCGGATGACGTACCACACGAGGGTCGTCACGCTGTCGGGCATCGCGATGACCGGCACCACGCCCGCGGCCTGGAAGGCCGCGAGGCCGCCGCCCACGGCGCCGACGAGGACGGCGACGATCTCGAGCAGGTGCGTGCGGCCGTCCACGGCCGCCGGCTCAGGCCGCGACACCGCTCACCGTCCCGGCGACGCACCGCGCGAGAGCGCCCGGCGTCCCGACCGGAGAGCCGGACAGCGGGACGAGGATGACCTCGAGACCGGGACATGACACGACGAGCGCGGCCCGCCGCGCCGGCGCCTCGAGGAGGACGCACTTGGCCCACACGTCCGCGACCGCGGCGCGCGGGTGGAGGGCGACGACCGCGGCGAGGTCGCTCTCGGCGGGGAGGCCCGTCCGCGGGTCGATGAGGTGATGCATGGCCCCGCCCGGTCCGGACCACCGCCGGCGGTACGTGCCGGACGTCGCGACCGCGCCGGACGCGATGCGCAGCGCCGCGAGCGGCGCCCCGCCCGAGGGATCCTCGACGGCGACGGTCCACGCCGTCTCGCCGGGAGGCGTTCCGCGAACGGCGATGTCGCCGCCGAGGTCCACCAGCGCCGGGCCGACGTCGCCCAGAGCGTCGGCGACGCGGTCCGCCGACCAGCCTTTCACGATGCCGCCGAGGTCGATGCGCAGCCCCGGCGGGACGAGCACGAGCCGTCCGTCGCGGCGCAGCTCCGCGAACGTCCCGTGCGCGACGGCGTCGCGGCGGTCGGCCGCGGGGTCGATGTCCTCGAACGTGCGGTCGTAGCCGGCGCGCTCGAGATCCGGCAGGATCGCCGGATCGAACAGGCCGCCGGTGGCCTCGTGCTGCTCTCGGGCGAGATCGAGGACCTCCGACATCTCCGCCGAGACGACGACGCTCGATCCGCCCAGCGCGTTGATCCGCGACAGCTCGGAGGTGGCCTCGAAGCGGCTGAAGCGCGCCTCGATCGCGCGCGTCCGCGCCTCGGCCGACGCGAGAGCGCGCTCCCCCGCCGCCGCGCTCGCCGCGAAGACGACGAGGCGCATGGTGGTGCCCATCGCGCGGAAGGAGCGCTCGACGCGCTCGGTCACGACGCGCGGGTGGTGGGCACCGTCGCGGGGACCGCCGGGGCCGGCGGCAGCGGGCGGAACGCCGGCAGGGAGACCCTCGTGGTCACCGACACCGATCCGACCTTCGGGAGCGGCGCGAGCGACGGCAGCGGCGGCACCGGGGGAAGGTCGACGCTCGACGGCGCGACCGCGGGGACCCGCGTCTCGCCATATGCGGGAGCGACGGCGAAGGCGGCGAAGCCCGCCACCGAGCCGGCGATGGTGCCCGCGAGCACGCCGCGTCGCAATGCGGAGCCGATCTCCTTCTTGTTCATCCCTTCACCCTTACCTATATGTACGCGCTAGTCGTCGTCGTAGCGCTCGCCGGGCTGCGTCGTCGTCGACCCCGTCGCCGTCGCGAGCGGCTGCGTCTGCGCGGCCTGCAGCTGCCTGATCTCGTCGGCCGCGGTCGCGAGCTGGGCGCTGAGCTGCGCGTTCGCCCGCTGGAGCTGCGCCGCGTTGGCGTCGGACTTCGCGAGGAGATCGCGGTATGCCGCGTCGCGCGCCTGCAGCTCGCGGTACGAGGCGTCGAGCTGCGTCATCGCTTGCTGGAGTCGCTGGTGATACGTCCGCAGCTCGTTCGCCGTCGTTTCGGTCGATGCCGCGGCCTGCGCCGCGTAGACGGCGGCGGAGTGCTGATGGGCGACGTCCGCCGCGTGGGCCGCGGCCGACGCGCTCGAGATGAGCAGGCCGAGAACGAGAGCCGTGATGGCGGCGGCGACGGCGCTGATCGTCATTCGCATGCGCTCCCCCTCCTGAACGCCAAATGCCCCTCTGCGCTGCTAACGGGTGCTTGCTCGTTCCGTTAGGGGGGGCGGTCACCAGTTCGGGGTCGCTCCCCGGACCTGAACCGGGGCTGAAACGGTCGACGGATGGATGACGTAGACGGTCCCGTTCGATCCGCCGATCCAGGCGCGCTCGAACGCGGCGCGCGGATACACCCGGCGTACGGCGGCGTCGCTGGGCGCGGCCGGGTCGTTCGCGATGACGTCGCCCTCCGGCGTGAAGCCGCGGATCACGAGGAGATGCCCGTCCGTTCCCTGCGGGATCGGGAAGCCCGGCAGCGCTCCCGGCGCGACCTTCACCGAGGCGACGAGCGGGATGCCCGCGGCGATGAAGCGCTCGGCCTCGCCGAGCGATCGCAGCTGCGTCACGAACGCGCGCACGCCGAAGTGCGCCGCGTACGCCGTGTTGAACGGCCAGTTACCTGTCCCGCCGTACGCCGCGTCGTAGGTGTAGCGGGCGGCGCTGTCCACGGCGCGGTCGGCGTCGCCCGACGGCACCCACCACAGGTCCGCGGGCGACGGTCCGGAGCGCCAATAGGCGAGGACCATGGCGGTCGAGGTCGGGCTGCACCAGGCTTCGCCGCCGCCGTCGAACTGCGGGAACTCGCCGGCGTGGAGCTCCTGCGAGTACGCCGGGACCGCAAGGTCCTTGCCGACGCCGCGCAGAGGACACGACCCGGCGGAGCACGGCGTCACGATCGTCAGCGACGTCGGGTCGGACGCGACGGCTCCGATCGAACGGAGGAGCGGCGTCGCCGCGGATGCCGTCGGACGGAACAGCTGGACGCGGAGCCGGTAGGCCGCGAGCGGCACGGCCGCGACGTAGGTGTCCGTCTCGACGTGACCGAAGCGGTCGTGCTGTCCGTCCGAGGAGGAGCGCGGCACCGACGCGTCGTCGTAGGCCCACACGCCGAACGAGTACCACGCCGTCTCGTCGCCGCTGGCCGTGCGCGCCTGCAGCAGCACGCGGATGAACGCGGCGCCGGTCGTGTCCGCGGCCCACGACGGGACCAGGCGCGTGAACGCGAAGCCCGGCGCGTACCACGACGACGTCCACGTACCCGTCGTCCCGCCGGCGATCGCGACGCCGCCGGCGGTCAGCGCCGCGCCGCCGACGTCCCCGGCATCGAGGCGCAGGTCGTGATGGTCGATGCGTGCCCCGACCGGAGCCGCGGACGACGGGGTCGCCGCCGCCCCGGGGGAAGCGCTCGGCACGGCGGCGGGCGCGGGCGGCGTCGCGGCGAGAGGCGGGGACGCGGCGGCGGTGACGGCCGCCGTCGACGACGCCGCCTCGGCGGCCGGCGACCGGGCGGGCGGGGGCACGGCCGCTCCGCCGCACGCGGCAGCGAGCAGAACGGACAGAAGGAGCGGCGCGAGGGTCCTCACGACGGCTCAACGATCCCCCGGCGGAGCGCGGTACGACGCATGGACGAGGCGGTACGACGGTCCTCGCAGAGGGATCGATGCGGCGGTCGCATGCCCGCCCGCGGCGCTTCCGCGAACGTATGCCCCGCGATGAACGACGACGAACGCGACCTCGCACCGCTGCTCGCTCGCGCGGGGATCCTCATGTTCGAGTACGACCGTGACGGCTTCCTCCTCCACGCGAGCGGGAGCTGCCTCGGCGGAACGGACCCGTCGATCGAGGTGCGCGCCGGTCTCGTCACTCCGAGCGTGGTGCGGCTCGCGGCGGCAGGCCAGATCGTCCTCGACGAGGTCCGTGTCGCCGACCGGATGATCACGGTCCGCCACGAGCCCGTGCGCGACGCCAGCGGCGAGACGGTGAAGATCGTCGCCACCGCGTACGACATGCGGGCGCGCCACGGGTCGGCGCCCGCGCTCCTCCGGATGCTGCCTTCGGCGTCATAGCTTCCTGCGTCACACCCCTCCACAGGAAGTGGGCGCCGGCCGGGTGGGGCCGGCGCTCTTTCCGTCCCTCGCTACGATCGCGGCGTGAAGGCCGACGACCGCACCTGGCTCACGCTCGGCGAGGCGAGCCGCATCCTCGGCGTCGACCCGGACACGCTGCGCCGCTGGGCGGACACCGGGAAGGTCGAGGTGTTCACGACGCCGGGGGGCCACCGCCGCTTCCCGCGCGCGGCGATCGAGCACATGCTGCCCCGCCCCCGCGCGCGGCGATCGCTCCTCACCGCGCTCGGCGAGCCGCCCGACCGCGTCGCCGCCGAGCTGCGCAAGCGCGTGCGCTCGGACATCGGATCGCTCTCGGGGCAGGAGTGGCACTCGCGGCTCGACCCCCGCTCGCTGCAGTGGTTCCGCGAGCAGGGACGCCGCATGGGCGATCTCCTCCTCGGCTATCTCGATACCCAGCGCCGCGGCGGCCGCGAGGAGCTCGTCGCGCAGGCCGAGGCGCTGGGCAAGGAGTACGGGATCGAGGCGGCGAAGCACGGCCTCTCCATCGCCGAGGCCACGCAGGCCTTCCTCTTCTTCCGCGGCCGCTTCATGTCGGAGATCGCGACCGTCGCCAAGCGCCGCTCCCTCGATGCCGCGCAGGTCGCCGCCCTCTTCGAGGAGGCCGACCGCGCGCTCGACGGCGTGATCGTCGCCCTCGTCGAGGGGCACCGCTCGGCACCGAAGCGCGCCCGTCGATAGTCTTCGCTCCATGCCGTCCCGCTCCGCGCTGCACGCCCGTGCCGTCGCCGCCATCGACCAGCAGCGTCACGCCTTGGCCGAGCTTTCCGCGCGCATCCACGCGAACCCTGAGATCGGCTACCAGGAGCGGCAGGCGTCGCAGTGGATCGCGGCGTTCCTCGAGGACGCGGGCTTCGAGGTGCATCGCGCGTACCGCGGGCTCGAGACCGCGTACCGCGGCGACGCGTCGGGGAAGGGCTCGGGGCCGACGGTGGCCGTCCTCTCCGAATACGACGCGCTGCCCGACATCGGCCACGCGTGCGGGCACAACCTCATCGCCATCATGGGCGTCGCCGGCGCGATCGGCGCGCGCGCCGTCCTCGACAGCGTCCCCGGCCGGGTCGCCGCGATCGGCACGCCGGCGGAGGAGGGCGGAGGCGGCAAGGTCGCGCTTCTCCGCGCGGGCGGATTCGACGACGTGGACGTCGCGATGATGGTCCACCCCTCGAGCCGCACCCTACCTTCGCGGACGTCGCTCGCGTCCAACCGCGTCGACGTCGAGTTCACCGGGCGCGCGGCGCACGCGGCGGCGCAGCCGGACCGCGGCCTCAACGCGCTCGAAGGCGTCCTGCAGACCTTCAACTCCGTGAACGCGATGCGCCAGCACCTTCGCTCCGACGCGCGCGTCCACGGGATCGTCACCAGCGGCGGCAGCGCGGCGAACATCATCCCGGCCTACGCCGCGTCGAAGTGGAGCGTCCGCGCGCTCGACCATCAGTACCAGCAGGAGGTGCTGCGGCGCTTCATCGCCTGCGCCCAGGGCGCGGCGACCGCGACGGGCACCACGGTGAAGGTGACGGTCAACGAGAACGCGGGCTACGAGAACATGGTCCCCTCCACGCCGCTCGCGGAGCGCTGGGCGGACCACCTCACCGGCCTCGGCGTGGCCATCCAGCCCGCGGTCAGCGACGAGCGCATGGGCTCGACCGACATGGGCAACATCAGCCAGGTCATACCTTCGATCCACCCGTACATCGCGATCGCGCCCGACGGGACGCCGGGGCACTCCGTCGAGTTCCGCGACTTCGCCGGGACGCCCGAGGCGTTCGACAACGCGATCGCGGCGGCGAAGGCGATGGCTCTCGTGGCCGTCGACGTCCTGGCCGATCGCTCGCTCTACGAGAGCGCGCGCGACGAGTTCGAGCGCCGCCGGCGCGAAGGCGTGGTGCGCGGCCGGCCCTAGCGTCCGCGATGGTCCGTGTCAGCAGCGGCGCGAGGCACGCTTCGGTACGATGGGCCTTCGGGAGGTCCTTCCGTGGCGCCCTCGACCTCCCCCATCCGCGACCCGGCACCGCGTTTCGGCGGTCAGAGGGGAGAAAGATCGCAGGCGGCGGAGGAAAGGACAGCGAAGTGAGCCACGTCGTGACGCTCATCCCCGGCGACGGCACCGGACCCGAGATCGTCGAAGCGACCCGGCGCGCGATCGAAGCCACCGGCGTCGACATCACGTGGGACGTCCAGGAGATCGGCATGCCCGCGATCGAGAAGGTCGGCACGCCGTTCCCGCAGGCGGCGCTGGACTCGGTCCGCCGCAACAAGGTCGCGCTGAAGGGCCCGCTGACGACCGAGCTGGGGACCGGCTTCCGCTCCGTCAACGTCGCTCTGCGCAAGGAGTTCGACCTCTACGCGAACCTTCGTCCGGCGAAGACGTACAAGGGCGTGCGCGCGCCCAAGGGCGACGTCGACCTCGTGATCGTCCGCGAGAACATCGAGGATCTCTACGCGGGGATCGAGTTCGACATCAACACGCCGGAGCTCGCGAGGGTGCGCGCCGTCATCGAGCAGGAAGGCAAGACGAAGATCCGTGAGGACGCGGCGATCGCGATCAAGTACATCAGCGTGATGGGGTCGCGGCGCATCGTGAGATTCGCGTTCGACTACGCCCGCGAGAACCACCGCAAGAAGGTCACGGCGGTCCACAAGTCGAACATCATGAAATTCGCCGACGGGCTGTTCCTCCGGGTGGCTCGCGAGGTCGCGCAGGAGTACCCCGACATCGCGTTCGAGGACCGCATCGTCGACAACATGTGCATGCAGCTCGTCCAGAAGCCCGAGCTGTACGACGTCATCGTCCTCCCGAACCTGTACGGCGACATCGTGAGCGACCTCGTCGCCGGCCTCGTGGGCGGCCTCGGCGTCGCGCCCGGCGCGAACATCGGCACCGACGTCGCGGTGTTCGAGGCCATCCACGGCTCGGCGCCGAAGTACGCCGGCCAGAACAAGATGAATCCGATGGCGGTCATGCTCGCCGGCGTCCTCATGCTCCGGCACCTCGGCGAGCGCTCCGCGGGCGACCGCCTCGAGCGCGCCATCGCGGAGGTCGTCGCCGAGGGCAAGGACGTCACGTACGACCTCAAGCCGACCGCGGACGACCCGACCGCCGTCGGGACGAGCCAGTTCGCCGACGCCGTCATCCGCCGCATGGGAGCGCCCGTACATGCCTGAGGCCACCTCGGGCACGGGCGGCCGCAGGCGGCATGGGACCGGGTCGACGTACGAGTTCCGGTTCGGCTACTCGAGGGCTGTTCGGCACGGGAATGTGATCCGCATCGCCGGTACCGCCGGACTGGGCGAGGATGGCAACGTCGTCTCCGACGACGTCGCCGAGCAGACCCGGCGCGCTCTGGAGATCGTGGAGGAGTCCCTGGCGGCGCTCGGTGGGAAGCTCAGCGACGTGGTCATGACGCGCGTCTACGTCTCCGACACGAGTGACATCGAGAGGGTCGCGGTCATCCACGGCGAGGCCTTCCGCGACATCCGGCCGGCCAGCTCCATCGTGAAGGTCGGGTTCATCGACCCGAGGATCCTGGTGGAGATCGAGGCCGAGGCGGTGTGCGGGGGGACCGAGGCCGGAAGGTAGGGAGGCGGACATGGCGAAGCAGGTCAAGGTGGTCGTCACAGGAGCGACGGGACAGGTGGCGTACGCGCTGCTGCCGCGCATCGCCGCCGGCGAGATGTTCGGCCCGGATACGGAGATCGACCTCCGCCTCTCGGACATCCCGCAGATGATCGAGAAGGCCAAGGGCGTCGTCATGGAGCTCGAGGACGGCGCGTACCCACTTCTTTCCCGGATCTCGGCGAGCGCGGAGCGCAGCGAGACGCACAAGGACGCCGACTGGGTGCTCCTGGTCGGGAGCAAGCCGCGCGGCCCGGGCATGGAGCGCAACGACCTCATCCGCGAGAACGGTCCGATCTTCGTCGCCGAGGGCAAGGCCATCGCGCAGTACGCCAGCGCGGGCGCGCACGTCGTCGTCGTCGGCAACCCGTGCAACACCAACTGCCTCATCGCGCGGCACGCCGCCGGAGGCAAGATCCCGGACGAGCGCTGGACCGCCCTCACGCGCCTCGACCAGAACCGCTCGCGCTGGCAGATCGCGGCGAAGGCCGGAGCGCGCGTGCGCGACGTCAAGAAGCTCGCCATCTGGGGCAACCACAGCTCGACGCTCTATCCCGACTTCACCAGCGCTCTCGTGGGCGGGAAGAAGGTCACCGACGCCATCGACCGGGCGTGGCTCGAGGGCGACTTCCTCAAGGCCATCCAGCAGCGCGGAGCGGCGGTCATCGCGGCGCGCGGCGCCTCGAGCGCGTTCTCGGCCGCGCAGGCGGTCGTCGACCACGTGAAGAGCCTCGTCACGCCGACCCCGTCGGACGACTGGACGAGCCTCGCGGTCGTGTCGGACGGGAGCTACGAAGTTCCGAAGGGCCTCATCTCGAGCTTCCCCGTGACCGTCGGGTCCGACGGACGGTGGCAGATCGTGAAGGGCATCCAGCTCGACGCCTTCGCGAGGTCGAAGGTGGCCGCGACGGTCGCGGAGCTCCAGAAGGAGCAGACGATCGTCCAGGACCTGCTCGCGCCGGTACCTGCTTGAGCTGAAGGGGGCGACGCCTTCGGGCGTCGCCCCCGCGGCTCGTCAGATGAAGAGCGTCGTGTCGCCTTCCGCGAGCGCGATCACCGTCGCGGCGCCGACGGGCTCCTCGATGCCGGCGATGAGGTCCTCGCGCTTGAGGCCCATCATGTCCATCGTCATCTGGCAAGGGATGAGGCGGACGCCGGCGTCCTGAGCGAGCTCGAGCAGCTCCTGCGGCGACGCGACGTTGTACTTCTTGGCCAGCGACATCATCATCGCCTTGCCCATCCCGGCGAAGTGCATCTTCGAGAGCTTCACGTTCGCGATGCCGCCGCGGTTCATGAAGGCGAGCATCTTCTGCATCCAGCTCGTCCCGGTGATGCCCCGGTCGTTGCGGACGAGCGCGAACAGGCCCCAGAACGTGAAGAAGATGGAGGTCGGCCGTCCCGATGCGGCCGCGGTCGTGGCGAGGATGAGCGTCGGCCAGATCTTGTCGAGGTCGCCGCTCCACGCGATGATCGTGAAGCTCCCGGTCTTCTTGGGCTCCGGCGGCGTCTCGGTGCGGGGAAGCTCGAACGTCGTCGTCATGTCGCTCACTTCTTCCTGATGACGAAGCGGTAGACCGCCCCGTCCTGCGTGGACTCGAGCAGCTCGTTGCCCGTGGTGTGGGACCACGCCGCGAAGTCCTTGACCGATCCGGGGTCCGTCGCAAGGACCTCGACGGCCTCGCCGGCGGCCAGCTCGCGGAGCGCCTTCGCCGTCTTGACGATGGGCAGCGGGCACGAGAGGCCTTTGAGGTCGAGCGTTCGCGTGACGGTCACGGACATGTCCGCCTCCCTATGCGATCCGTCCCTGCGGGACGGTGATCCAATACGCGCGGTTGAACGCCCACTTCGCCCAGTGCCACATCCGCGACGGCGTGGGCGGCGTCGGCGGGTGCGCGTAGTCGAACCGGAGCGCGGTCGCGCGGCCGTTCCCGGTCTCGAGGAAGCACATGACGCGTCCCGTGTACGCCTCGCGCGGGGCGGTGCCCTTGATGAGCGAGGCGATGCGGCTGGCGACGATCGGCGCCTCGAAGTGGGCGGTCGAGCCGCTCTTCGAGATCGGCAGGTCGGTCGCGTCGCCGAGGGCGAAGATCCGCTCGTGGGCGGTGTGCTGAAGCGTCGCACGGTCGGTGGGCACCCAACCGCCATCGTCGACGAGGCCGGAATCCTCGAGGACCTTCGCGCCCCGGTGCGGCGGGACGAGGATGGCGAGGTCGTACTCGACGGTCTCGCCCTCGAGCGAGCTCACGGTGTGCTTGTCCGGGTCGACCGACTCGACGTTGAAGAACGTCTGGAGCTCGATGCCGCGCTTCTCCATGATCGGCTGGACGAGCTTGGAAGCGGGCTCGACGGTGAACGCGCGGTTGAGCGGCGACAGCAGCGTGACCTGCGAGCGCGAGCGGAGCCCCTTGTGCCGCAGGAGCTCCTCGACCATGAGCGTGAACTCGACCGGCGCGGGCGGGCACTTGTACGGGATGCCGGCGACGCCGATGACGACGCGGCCGCCGCGGAACGTGCGAAGCGCCTCGCGCAGGCGCAGCGCGCCGTCCAGCGAGTAGAAGTCGTGCGCGCCCGCGACGAGGCCGGGGATCTGCTCGCGCACGATCCGCGAGCCGGTGGCGAGGACGAGGTGGTCGTAGGGGATCGTGCCGCCGCGCACCAGCTGCACGACCTGTGCGGTCGGATCGACCCGGGCGGCGTTCTCGACGACGAGCTCGACGTCCTTCCGCAGCAGGGTGCGCTCGTCGCGCGCGAGCCACAGCGCATCGGCTTGGCCGAGCGCGACGTAGAGGAAGCCCGGCTGGTACACGTGCATGCCGGAGCCGTCGACGACGGTGACCGTCGCGTCGCGGCCGAGCCGCTTCGACAGCAGGTTCGCGACGAGCGTCCCGCCGACGCCGCCGCCGAGGACGACGACCCGGGCGGGCATCTCAGTGCGCCTTTCGCACGACGAACCGCGCGTAGCCCTGTTCGTCGACGACGGCCACCATCTCGTGCTTCGCCTTGGCCACCCAGGCCGGGATGTCGGTGCGCGATCCCGCGTCGCTGGACAGGACCTCGAAGGCCTCGCCGACGGCGCCCGCGCGGATGGCGCCGATGAGCGACATCAGCGGTCCGGGGCAGGCCATGCCCCGCGCGTCGATGGACTTCGTGATGGCGGGCAGCTCGGTCGTCATGTCGGCCTCCTCAAATGAAGGTGATGGGTCCGGTCGCCTCGGCCATGAAGGCCGCGACGCCGGCGACCTCGTCGACGATGGGGTCCAGGTCGTCTTTGGTGATGCCGAACATCTCCATCGACTTGGCGCAGGCGGCGATCTTCACCTCGCCGACGTCCTTCGCTTGGATGAGGACGTCGGACCAGCTCTGCTTCTTCTCCGACCGTTCGACGAGGCGCGCACCCTCGGCGCCCGCCTCGGGGACCGCGCCGTGGTCGCGGTGGATGTGCTCCTTGCGGAAGGAGTCGAGCGCCCAGTACTGGAGGAACACGTTGACGCGCCGTCCCATCATCGCCGCGCCCGCCGCGAGGATCGCCGCGGCGGCCAGCTTGTCGTCCGTCCCGGAGAAGAGGACCAGAGAGAGGCTGTCGTTACCTTCCATCGGCGGCTCCATTCGGATGTCTCCCAGCGATGGTCCCGGAGCGAGAGGCCGCGGTCGCCTGGCGATGGTCACGTCACGGCCGTTCCGGAGGTCTCGTCGCGGTGGGCTGAGCGGCCCATGACCGGGGCGGCCGCGCGACATAGCTTCGTCGGCAGATATGGATATGCGGATACAGGCATGTCCTGGGATGCGGAGGGACGGACCATGAAGGTCACTCGCGAGGAGGTCTTTCGCCTCCACGCCCAGATCTGCAAGGCGCTCGCCGATCCGAGCCGGCTGCTGATCATCGTCGAGCTGCGGCACGGGTCGCGGACGGTCAGCGAGCTGTCGCGCGCGATCGGCGCCGCCCAGCCCCTGACGTCACGCCATCTGGGCATCCTCCGCGAGAAGGGCGTCGTGCGGGCCGAGCGGGACGGGACCTTCGTCCGCTACAGCCTGTCCGACCGGCGGATCCTCGGCGCCATCGACCTGCTGTTGGATGTCCTGGCGTCGCAGCTCGCGCGGCAGGGGCTGCGCTCGAGCGCCGCGCGGCGGCTGCGGCCGGCCCTGCGCTCGGCCTAAGTCATCGGGAGGTACGCGAGATGGAGACACGCAAGCTCGACATCCGCTCGAGCACATGCAAGGGCGGCGGCGCCCTGTGGGCATTCCTCAGTCACGTGTGCGAGCTCCCGCGCGGCGGCTCGCTGGAGCTGCTCACGGACGACCCGCAGGCCCGCACCGACATCCCCGAATGGGTGCGCCACATGGGCTGGCGGCTCCTCGATCAGAGCGAGAAGGGCGAGGACATGCGCTTCCTGCTCCAGCGCCCGTGGAACGCGCGACGCGCCGCGGTGCGCCGGCGCGTGCACGCCGCGTCGTGAACATCACCGTCCAACACGAGGCCAAGGACCGCTTCCGCATCGACATCCGCGGCCACGAGCTGTTCGTCGATCAGCCCCCGCCCGCGAGCGACGACACCGCCGCGACGCCCACCGAGCTCTTCGTCGCGAGCCTCGCGTCGTGCGCCGCGTTCTTCGGCCGCCGCTTCCTCGCGCGCCACGGTCTCGCCGACGCCGCGCTCACGGTCTCGTGCGACTGGGACTGGGCCCCCGACCACTCGCGCGTCGATCGCGTCTCCATGCGCATCGAGGTCCCCGAGCCGCTGACGCCGGAGCTCGAAGCGGGCCTGCTGCGAGCCGTCGACCGCTGCACCGTGAAGGCCACGATCGAGGCCCGGCTGGAGATCGTCCGGGGGGTCGCCGTCACCCAGCGCGCGTGAGCGACCGCCCGGATGCCGCTCGCTACTGCGGCACGCTCACCCACCCCGGTCCCGGACGCGACAGACGGCCCGTCGCCACCAGCCGATCGATCGCGCTCGAGATCACCGGCCACGAGAACCACGACTTGATCTCGTCCTGGTGCGTGACCACCGCGGCGCGCACGCCCAGCACCACGAGATCGTCGAGCGCCGCGGAGACGGACGCTTTGCGGCGCTGCGTGAACGCCTGATCCCAGCGCGCGAGGACGCTCGAGTGCCGGTGCGCCGGCTCGATCCCGACCGGCACGAGCGCCTCCTTGGCGACGACGGCACCCGAGGTCTCGAGCTTCTCCCGCGCCGCGCGGAGCGTCTTCGGCTCGAGCGTCAGCGCGACCTTGAGCTCGTCCACGCTCGTCGGGCCCGCGGCGGCGAGGTGTCGCACGATCGCCGCCGCCTCCTCGCCCATCTGCCCGTCCGCGGCGAGCTCGAGCGACTCGCGACAGAGCGGGTCGACGATCGCCGCCGCCTCACGCGAGAGGAACAGCATCTTCCCGCGGTGGACCTTGGGGGTCACCACCCCCGCGCGGCCCGCGAGCTCGCCGCCCCACCGCCACTTCGTCTTGGGCCACGATCCGAAGCCCGCCTTGCCCGGCGCGTAGGCCTCCTCGTGCGTCGCCGCGAACAGGCTCGGCAACGACGAGTCCGGGACGAGCGTGAGGAGCCGGCGGTCGTGCAGAAAGGCCTCGGCGTCGTCGAGGTCGGCGAGCGCGCGATCGGCGGTGAGGCGGCACAGGCGGATCCTCTCCGCGCGCAGCTCCGCGAGCGTGGGCATCAGCGGGCGCGCTTGTGCGCGTAGGACCGCGCGTCCGCCTTCTCGACGAGCTCCTTCGCCGAGCGCGCGTCCTTCGGGTACTGCGCGACGCCCCAGGACCGCGACGGCATCGGGATCGACCGCCCGTCCCCGAGGTCGACGGCGGTCCGGTCGAGGAGCTCCATGAGGCGCTGCACCACGGTCGCGGCCTCCTCGCGAGGCGTCTCGGGCATGACGATGGCGAACTCGTCGCCACCATAGCGCGCCGGCACGTCCTCGCCACGGACGTGCCCGCCGATGACGTTCCCCAGCGTGCGCAGGACGGCGTCGCCGGCGAGGTGGCCGTACTCGTCGTTCACGCGCTTGAGGCCGTCGATGTCGAAGTACGCGATCGACAGCTGTCCGCTGCGGCGCTCGGCGCGCGACACCTCCTCCTCGAGGCGGTCCCAGAAGTAGCGGTAGTTGTGGATCCCGGTGAGGGCGTCCGTGCTCGCGGCGACCTTGAGGCGCTCGTGCAGCCCGGCGACCTCGATGGCTCCCGCGAGCTGCGCGCCGACGGCCTGCATCAGCGTGAGGTCACGCTGGCCGAAGGCGCCGACCTTCGAGTGGAGGAGCGCCAGCACTCCGACGGGGCGGCCGCTCGCGACGAGCGGCACCTCGAGGACCGATCGCGTGTCGTCGCCGGTGCTGACCCAGCGCGGATCGAGCTGCACGTCGTCGACGATCTGCGCCTCCGCGTGCTCCATCACCCACCCCGCGACGCCCTGGCCCCGCGACAGCCGGCGATGCGCCTTGGGCGGCCACTCCCCGGCGGTCGCGCGCAGGACGACGTCGCCCGTCGGCGGGTCGCCGAGGAAGATCCCCAGGCGCGTGTCGGGCATGCGCTTCTCGAGCAGCCCGAGCACGCGCTCGAGGAGCTGCTGCAGGTCGAGGAGGGTGTGGAACTGCGGCGTCAGCTCGGAGAGGATGGCGAGCTCACGGGCGCCGGCGAGCTCCTGCTCCGCCTGGGCGATGGCGCCGCGGGCGAGGATCATGGTGGCGAACTCCTCGACCAGGAGCGGGTCGTAGCTCGAGCCGGCGCTGGCGCGCAGCTCCGCGATGGCGGCCTCGACCGGGAGGGCGGCGCGGTACGGCCGATCGACGAGCATCGCGTGGTAGGCGATGGTCACGGCGAGGATGCGGGCCAGACGCGGGATCTGCTCGCCTTTGAGCTCGTCCGGGTAGCCGGTCCCGTCCCACCGCTCGGTGGCGTGCCGCACGATCGGCGCGACGTCCTTGAGGAAGCGGATCGAGGCGATGATCTGGGCGCCGAGGACGGGGTGCTCCTGCATGATCCGCCGCTCCTCCGGCGTGAGCGGCCCGGTCTTGCCGAGGATCGCGCTGGGGACGGCGATCTTCCCGATGGAGTGGAAGAGGGCGGCATAGCGCAGCGCGCGTAGCGCGTCGTCGGGCAGCTCGAGGCGCTGCCCGAGCGCGACGGCGTCCGCGGCGACGCGCCGCAGGTGGTCCTCGCGGTATCCCTCGCGGGCCTGGATCGTGGCGGTGAGCGTCGTCACGGTGGACAGGTAGGCGTCCTCGAGCTCGCCGTACAGGCGCAGGCTGCGCAGCGCGGTCGCGCCGAGGCCGGCGACGATCCCGATGAGCTCCCGCTCCTCGTCGCTCACCGCGTGGGGACGCTCCCACGCGACGTAGAGGACGCCGACGCGCTCCTCGGCGGCGATGAGCGGCTGGATGAGGATGGACGCGCGTCCGCTCTCGAGCATCAGCCGGCGCGTCGTCTCGGGCAGCTCCTCCGGCGCTCCGATCTCGACGCGCGTCCCCGTCTCCAGCGCGCGCTCGGTCACCGAGCCGCGCGTGGGGACGGACTGGACGCCCTCCCTCCCCGCCTCGGCGTCGATGCGGACGAGCGCCTCGCCGCCGGCCGCGGAGTACACGCTGGCGTCCCCTCCGACGAGCGCGGCGACGGCCTCGGACATCCGCCGCGCGACGGCGTGCTGGTCACGCTGCGAGACGAGCCCGACCGCCACGCGGTAGAGGTCGACGAGGCGCTGGGAGAGGCGCGTCGTGCGCTCGTGGAGCTCGGCGCGTTCGATCGCGATCGCCGCCTCGTTGGCGATGTTCTGGATGAGGTCGAGGTCGTCGCGGTCGTAGGCGTCGACGCGCCCGCTCTGCGCCGAGATCGCGCCGATGACCTCTCCACGCACGCGCAGGGGGGCGACGACGACGGAGCGCTCCTCGACGGTCCCCCAGGCCGCGCGCGGGAGCTGCAGCCGTTCGCGGTCGCGCTCCGCGTCGCGCAGGAGGATCGGCTCGCCCCCTTCGATGCACCGTCCGGCGATGGTCCCTTCGAGCTCGCGCTCCGTGGGCTCGATCTCCTTCGCGTCGTCGACGAGGAAGCGGTAGGAGACGCGCCGGTGAGCGGGGTCGGCGATGGCGACGAAGAAGGCGTCGACCGACAGCACCGAGGCGACCTGGCGGTAGAGCTCGCGGAACACGTCGATCTGGTCGAGGCTCGAGCCGACGGCGTGCGACACCTGCACCGCCGTCGAGAGCAGGGCGTTGCGGCGTTGCATCGAGCGCGACCGTCGCCTCTCGCTGAGGGCGATCATCGCGAGAGCGGCGGCGACGCCGATCGCCGCGACCATACCGACGAACAGCTGCGGCTCCCTCATCTGCCCTCCGCGCTAGCGGGCGAGCCTACCACCCCCCCGCGGAAGCACGATCGCCGCGCGAGATCAGCGGGTGCGGGCCCAGCGCTCCGCGAGCAGCACGGCGACGAAAACGGCGACGACGAAGGCGAGCTCCGTCCAGCCGCCGCGCTCCACCGCCGGTCTGACCACGGCGGTGAACAGCAGGAACCCCGCGACGATCGCGGCGATGACGGTGAGGACGATCCGCCCGGCCACGGCTCAGCGCTCGGCGGGCGCCGCGGGCTCCTTCTCGCCGAAGATCCGCCGCTTCACCCAGGCGAGCGGGTCGTAGTACTCGCTCACCACGCGCTCCTTGAGCGGGATGATCGCGTTGTCGGTGATGCGGATCGATTCCGGACACACCTCGGTGCAGCACTTGGTGATGTTGCAGAGGCCGAGGCCGTGCTTGGCCCGCAGCATCTCGACCCGGCTGTGGGTGTCGAGCGGGTGCATCTCGAGCGCGGCCATCTTCACGAAGAAGCGCGGCCCCGAGTAGGCCGCCTTGTTCTCCTCGTGGTCGCGGATGACGTGGCAGACGTTCTGGCAGAGGAAGCACTCGATGCACTTGTGGAACTCCTGGACGCGGTCGACCTCCTCCTGGTACATCCGCCGCTTGCCGTCCGGACCGGGGGGCGCGAGCTTCACGTTCGGGAACGTCCGCGCCTTCTCGTAGTTGAACGAGACGTCGGTGACGAGGTCGCGGACGAGCGGGAACGTCGCCATCGGCGCGACCGTGATCGGCTCCGTCGCCGGCAGGCTCGAGAGGCGCGTCATGCACATGAGCCGGGGGCGGCCGTTGACCTCGGCGCTGCAGGAGCCGCACTTGCCCGCCTTGCAGTTCCAGCGCACCGCGAGGTCCGGCGCGCGCATCTGCTGCACGCGGAACATGACGTCGAGCACGACCATGCCCGGATCGACCGGCACGGTGTAGTCGACGAAGCCGCCGGAGGCGCGGTCCTCGCCGCGGAAGACGCGGACGGTCGCCTCGCGTCGCGCCGGCTCGACGGCTTCGCTCATGTGGTGTGCGGCGCGGCCGCGGCCGTCGCCTTGCCCTCCCCCGTGACGATCTCGCTCAGCTCCGCGGGCATCTGCGGCAGCGGCTCGGTCTGGAGCGCGAGCTCGCCGTCCGTGCGGCGTACCACGACGTTCACCTTGGCCCACTCCGGATCCGCCTTCGGGAAGTCGTCGCGCGTGTGCCCGCCGCGGCTCTCCTTGCGCAGCGACGCCGCGCGCGTGACCGCCTCGGACACCGTGAGCATCGACTCGAGGTCGAGCGCGAGGTTCCACCCGGGGTTGTACCGCGCGGCACCGGGCGCGCTCACCCGCGACAGGCGCTCGCGGTACGAACGGATGCGCACGAGCGCCTCGTCGAGCTCGCTCTGCGTACGGATGAGGCCGACGAGGTCCTGCATGGTGTCCTGCAGGTCGCTCTGGATGGCGTAGGGGTCCTCCCCGCCCTGGCGCTCGAGCGGCGCGCGCATGCGCGCGACGGCGGCGTCGAGCTCGGTGGGATCGACCGCGCCCGGCGCGCGCTGCGCGGCCGCGAACTGCGCGGCATGGAGACCGGCGCGCCGGCCGAAGACGACGAGGTCGGAGAGCGAGTTGCCGCCGAGGCGGTTCGCCCCGTGCAGTCCGGCGGCGCACTCGCCGGCCGCGAAGAGGCCGCGCACCGTCGTCGCGGTCGAGTCGGCGTCGACGCGAATGCCGCCCATGAAGTAGTGGCACGTCGGCCCGATCTCGAACGCCTCCTTGGTGATGTCGACGTCCGCCAGCTCCTTGAACTGGACGTACATCGACGGGAGGCGCCTCTTGATGTAGTCGGCCGAGCGGCGCGACGCGATGTCGAGCCACACGCCGCCGTGCGGCGTGCCGCGGCCCGCTTTCACCTCGGAGTTGATCGCCCGCGCGACCTCGTCGCGCGGCAGGAGGTCGGGGGTGCGGCGGTTGTTCTTCTTGTCCTCGTACCAGCGATCGGCCTCGGCCGCGTTGTCCGCGGTCTCGGCTTTGAAGAACTCCGGGATGTACCGGAACATGAAGCGCTCGCCGTCCTTGTTCTTGAGCGTGCCGCCGTCGCCGCGGACGCCCTCGGTGACGAGGAGGCCGCGCACGCTGAGCGGCCACACCATCCCGGTCGGGTGGAACTGGACGAACTCGATGTCCATGAGCTCCGCGCCCGCCTCGAGCGCGAGCCGGAGCCCGTCACCCGTCGACTCCCAGGAGTTCGTGGTGACGCGCCAGGAGCGGCCGGCGCCGCCCGTCGCGAGCACGATCGCCTTGGCGCGCAGGAGGATGTATCGCCCCGTCTGGCGCCAATAGCCGAAGGCGCCGGCGACGTGGCCGTCATCCATGAGCAGCCGCTGGATGTTGCACTCCATGAGCACGTCGATCCCGAGCTCGATCGCGCGGTACTGCAGCGTGCGGATGAGCTCGAGGCCGGTCCGGTCGCCGACGTGCGCCAGCCGCGCGTAGCGGTGGCCGCCGAAGTCGCGCTGGAGGATGAGCCCGTCGGGAGTGCGGTCGAACATCGCGCCCCACTCCTCGAGCTCGAGGACGCGGTCGGGCGACTCCTGCGCGTGGATCTGCGCCATGCGCCAGTTGCCCAGCAGCTTGCCGCCGCGCATGGTGTCGCGGAAGTGGACGTCCCAGCCGTCCTCCGGCCACACGTTCCGCAGCGCCGCCGCCATGCCGCCTTCGGCCATGACGGTGTGCGCCTTGCCGAAGAGCGACTTGCAGACGACCGCGGTCTTCGCGCCCTGCGAGGTCGCCTCGATGGCGGCGCGCAGCCCCGCGCCGCCGCCGCCGATGACGATGACGTCGTAGGTGCGCTCGTCGTGCTCTGCGCGCGGCTGGACGCTCATCCGAAGACGATCCGCGGGTCGGTGATGGCCCCGCTCACCAGGAGCCGGATGTACAGGTCGGTGAGCACGACGAAGAGGATGCTCAGCCAGAAGAAGACGCCGTGACGCGTGTTGAGCCGGCTGACCGTCGACCACACCCGGTAGGGGAACGGCCTCCCGTGGAAGCGGTCGAGGTACCCGCCGCAGAGGTAGCGGCAGGAGTGGCAGGAGAACACGTACAGACCCAGGAAGACGACGTCCAAGGTCATGAGCACGGAGCCGAGGCCGATCCCGAAGCCCGCCGGGAAGCGGAACGCCAGGAGCGCGTCGTAGACGTCGACGACCCACAGCAGCGCCGCCAGGTACCAGGCGTAGCGGTGGACGTTCTGGAGGATGAACGGGAACGCCGTCTCACCCTTGTAGGCGGAGCGCGCGTCGGGGACGGCGCACGCCGGCGGTGACCAGAAGAACGCGCGGTAGTAGGAGCGGCGCAGGAAGTAGCACGTCGCGCGGAACGCGACGGGGATCCAGACCACGAAGAAGGCCGGAGGGAACCACGCCGGCAGGAGCGCGCGCCCGAAGCTGAACGTCTCGCAGTTCGCGGAGATGCACGGCGACGCGAAAGGCGAGAGGTACGGCGCGTAGTGGTAGCCCTTGGTCTGGACGCCGGTGACGAAGGCGTAGACGACGAACAGTCCGAGGCCGACGACGATGAGGAGCGGCTCCAGCCACCACAGATCGCGGCGGAGAGCCCTCCGCTGGGCGGGAAGAGCGGTCGTCGCCATCTGATCGACACCGTAGTCAGGTCGTCGGCAGATGGCAAAGATATGAGCGCGATGGTGACGATAGCCGTAGGCTATGGAGGCATTGGAGCTGCGGCAGCTGCGCTACTTCGTCGCGGTCGCGGAGGCGCGCCACTTCACGCGCGCCGCTCGCGACGTGGGCATTGCGCAGCCCTCGATCTCCAAGCAGGTCCGGCTGCTCGAGGAGGAGCTCGGAGCGCCGCTCTTCCACCGCGTCCGCGGCAACGTCACCCTCACGCCCGCGGGCGAGGCCTTCCTCCCCTGGGCGCGCCAGATCCTCACCGACGTCGGATCGGCCGTCGACGAGGCGCGTGAGCTCGGCGGCCTCCGGCGCGGGAACATCCGCGTCGGCGCGACGCCGAGCATCGGCACGGCGATCCTGCCCGAGGCGCTGTCGCGCTTCCACGCGACCTATCCGGGCATCGAGCTGCGGCTCCAGGAGGCCGGCTCGCGCGACCTCGTCCGCCAGCTCGACGAGGGCGACCTCGACCTGGCGCTGGTCATCCTCCCGGTGCGGCACCCCTCGCTCGAGACGGTGCCCCTGCTGCGCGAGGACCTCGTCCTCGCCGTCGGGCCGGGCCACGCGCTCGCCGACCGCAAGCGCATCGCCCTGGCGGACCTCCGCGAGACGCCGCTCGTCATGTTCCGCGAGGGGTACGACCTGCGCGCGACGACGCTCGCGGCGTGCGCCGCCGCGGGCTTCCAACCGCGCTACGCCATCGAAGGCGGCGAGATGGACGCGGTGCTGCGGCTCACCGAGTCGGGGATCGGCGTGTCGATCGTCCCCAGCATGGTCGCCGTGCGCGCCGGGACGCTGCGCGTGGTGCGGCTGTCGCCGCCGACGCTGACGCGCACGATCGCGTTCGCGCACCGGCGCGATCGCCGTCTCTCGCGCGCGACGCTCGAGCTCATCGCCACCGTGGTCGGCCTCGTCCGCAGCCCGCAGTGGCTGGCGACGATGCCGCCCGGCCTTCAGGTGGTCGCGCCGGCGTCGTAGAGAGCGAACACCTCGACCGCGTCGCTCTTGCCTCGCACGGTCGCGCTCCCGAGCGCGCGAAGATCGAGGTCGGGACGCAAGTGCGCGGCCGTCGACGCCGAGACGACGACGTCGACGCCGAGCTCCTTCGTCAGCGACTCCATCCGCGCCGCGGTGTTCACCGCGTCCCCCATCGCCGTGTAGTCGGAGCGCTCGGGGAGGCCGACCGCGCCGAGCACGACCTCCCCGGTGTTGATGCCGATGCCGTACCCGACGACGGGCTCGCCGCGCGCGGAGCGCTCCGCGTTGAGCGCCGCGAGGTCGCGGCGCATGCGCAGCGCGGCGCGGCCCGCGGCCGCCGCGCCGGCGGCGGGATCCGTCGTGGCGCCGAAGATGGCCATGAGGCCGTCGCCGGTGAACTTGTCGAGGATCCCGCCCGCGTCGATCACGGCGCGCGCCATCGTGCGCAGGTAGGCGTTGACCGTCGCGACCGTCGCCTCGGGCGTCGCCCGCTCCGCCAGCGCGGTCGACCCGCGCAGGTCGGTGAAGAGGATCGTCGCCGTCCTCCGCTCGCCCTCGAGCGAGAGGGCCTCGCCGGTCACGACGCGGTCGACGACCGTCGCCGGGAGGAAGCGCTCGAGCCCGCGACGGCGGTCGAGCTCGATGAACAGCGCCGCGATGGCGACGACCGTCGCCAGCGCGAGGAGCGTGTGGTAGGTCCAGAAGCTCAGCGAATAGACCGGCCCGAGCACGGCCGCGACCTGCGCCTCGGCCTGGAAGAGGAACGCGATCGCCAGCGCCGCCTGCGTCGGCAGGCGCGTGCGCGTGAACTCGGACGTCTGGCGATACGCGCTGAAGGCCAGGAGCGCGACGGTGAGCCCCGCCGTCGCCCCGACCCAGGCGAGGTTGGCCTGCAGCGCGGTGCCTCCGTACGCGGCGGCGAGCCCGTAGCCGGTCATGCTCTCGAGGACGTCGCTCACGTCGGCGGCATGCGAGATGGTGAAGACGTCGAACGCGGCGATGGCGACGGCGACGACGAGGAGGAGCCGCCGGGGCGTCACCCGCGTCGAGCGCTCGAGCCATCCGAGCAGCGGCGTGTAGCGCGCCGCGAAGAAATAGGCCGGCACGGCCATCGCCAGCTGGGCGCCCAGCGCGAGGATCGCCGGCGCCGCGACCTCGGCCGATCCGCCGCGCAGGAGCACCCCCGGCGTCGCCATGCCGTGCAGGAAGAAGAGCCCGCCGAGCGACAGGAACCCGAGCCCGACGAGGACCGACGGCCAGTGGCGCATCTCGAGGGCGGAGCGCAGGACGACGAGCGAGATGGCGGCCGACAGGAGCGAGACGTTCGTCGTGATCATGAAGTGCTGCACCGCGTCGTCGAGGCGGACGTCGGACAGGGGCGGAGCGAGGACGTAGGCGATCTCCGCGAAAGGGATGGCGATCGCCGCGGCGACGGCGAGAGACCACGCGCTGACGCGGCGCGGCGCGCGCCGCGCGACGATCCCCGCCATCCCCGGCGAGTCTAGGTGCGCGCCGGCGCCGGACCGCGCATGCGCACGGCGAAGACGAGCGGGATGAGGATGGTGCCGACGGCGAGCGCGGCGACCCACCACCAGATCGCCTCCCAGTGGCAGACGGCCGGGAAGCAGCCTTCGAGCGAGCGCTGCCGCTCGACGATGAGGAGCGGGAGGCTCGCCGGGCTGGCGACGACCGAGGCGACGACGAAGGTCGTCGCGACCGTCGGGATGGAGCGCTCGAGGCCGCCGACGCGCGCGTCCGCCGCGCGTGCCGAGCGCGCCGCCCACGCGCACGCGCCCAGCGTGAGCAGGACGGCGACGCCGACGGAGACGCGGAACCGCTCGTCGAACGGCCCGACCCACAGCCCGAGGCCGACCTCGAGCACGGTGAGCGCGCTCCAGTAGGCGAGCTTGATGGTCGTCACGCGTCCGACGAGGAGGGCGAGCGTGGGCAGGCGCGGGCGGGGCCGCTCTAGCGGTACGTCGTCCACCACTTCTGGAGGAAGTACATGAGCGCGATGAGGATGACGACCGTGATGAGCACCATGTAGAACTCGTTGGCTTCGCCGACCTCGGTCAGCATGTCACTGCCCCTTCAACAGAACGTCGGAGATGATGCTGCGGATGGTGGCCTCGCTGAGAGGACCGCCGGCCGCCGAGCCGTACGGCGGCATCGCCGTCCCGGGCTTCACCGACGGCGGGTTGGTGATCCACTTGACGAGCCAGTCGGGGTCGCCGGACGCCTTGAGCGCCTTCAGCTGATCGTTGAACGGACCGCGCGAGACGTAGTTGTTGAGGTTCGGCGCGAGCGGGTTCGGGCTGTTCGCGCCCGCGTCGAAGGTGTGGCAGACGGTGCACACCGTCTTCGCCACGTCCGCGCCGCTCTGGACCGCCGGCGGGCTCGGGATCTGCTCGGCCACCGGCTGGCCCTTCTGCTGGCGGATGGTCACGATGTCGGCCCAGTCCTGGTCCGTGCCGTACATGATCAGGTCCTCGAGCTCCATGACCTGCCACGCGGAGAGCGGGCCGCCGTCGGAGTTGCCCCACGCCGGCATCGAATAGCGCGGCGGCGTGAAGGGGCGTCCGCGCGTGATGGTGTTCGTGATGAGGGTCTGGGTGTCGTGCACCTTGGTCGGATCGCTCTTGATGTTGGCGTACTTGAAGTCCGGCTTGTTCAGCGGGAGGCCCGGGAGCGTCTTGCCGTCGGGGGTCTTCCCCGCCTTGCCGTCGCGGCCGTGGCAGTCGTAGCAGTACTGCGCGAACAGCTCCTTGCCGTAGTCGATGTTGATGCGCATCTGGTCCTCTTCGGCGTTGGCGCGGATCGTCGGCTGGATGGCGAAGTAGGCGCCGATCATCGCGAACAGCGCGAAGAGGAGCGCGCCCCCGAGGACGACCTTCTTGTCGAGGTTCGACGCGATCTCGAGCGGGTCCGGCGACGCGGGGATGGGCGCGACGTAGTACGGCGTCGGCTGCTCGACCGTGGAGCTCGGCGCGTAGTGCTGCTCGAGGAGCTCGACGCCGTAGGTCGGCTTCTCCGTCGAGGGCTCGACCTCCTCCTGATGCCGGATGAGGAAGGCGAAGTAGCCGATGAGCGCGAGGAACAGCAGGGTGGCGACGACGGCGAGGATGGTGTTGACGTCGACGCTAGGCATCCTTCACCTGAGCCAGCGCGGGGTCCCACTTGTTGTCCGAGCGCACGAGCAGCTTGAGCGGGTTGGTGTCGACGACGAGGTTGCCGCCCGACTCCTCGATGTTGAACAGGTCGAGCGGCCGCGGCGCCGGTCCGCCGAGGACGACCACGGTGTGCTTGTCGTAGAGCGAGCCGTGGCACGGGCAGTGGAAGCGGTCCTCGGCGTCGTTGAAGGGCACCGCGCACCCGAGATGCACGCACTTGCGGTAAGCCGCGGCGATCGCCCCCGGCGGGTGGATGAGGAAGAACTTGCCCTCGACGAAGAGGACGGGGTGGTCGTTCGTCGACTTGAACCCCGCGAGCACGTCGGCCTTCTTCCCCGCGGGGACCTTGGCCCCGAGGCCGACGATCTTGTTCACGTGGAAGAACGGAAGGAACACGCCGGCGATCTCCCCCACCGCGAGGACGGTCCCGCCGAGGAAGCCCATGCGCAGCAGCTGGCGCCGCTTGAGGCGGGCGATCATGCCGCCGGCCTGGATGGAGGTCTCGTCGTGCGGTCTGATCACGTCGTCACTGGATGGTGGGGGGCAGGCTCCACGGAGCGTAGAGGTCCATGCCCGGACCACGCATCGACGTTCCCACGAAGGTGAGGACCACGTACACGAACACGAAGCCGGTGAACAGCGCGATCATCTTCCCGCGCGTGGTGGCGCCGAAGAGCCGGTCCACGAGGAAGACGAGCAGCGCGGACAGCCCGAACATCACGCCGATAGGGATGAGCCAGTTCGGGAAGAGCTGCTTGCCGCCGGGAAGGTGGTCGGAGGACCACTCGATGTACCCGGCCTTCTTGGCGAGGTAGTCGATGAAGATGAGAGCGAAGGTGAGCACCGTCGAGTAGACGGCGGAGAACTGGAATATGCGCAGCCCCGTCTTGTCGGTGAAGTAGCGCCCGACGCCCTCGCGGCTGCGGTCGATGTACGGGATGAGCGGAAGGAACACGAACAGCAGGATCGTCGGCACGATGACGCCGGCGAGCGCCTTGTCCATGTGGAGGAGGAGCTCCTGCAGGTTGAGCAGGTACCACGGCGCCTTCGACGGGTTCGGCGTGTGGTCGGGGCTCGAGACGTCCTGGAGCGGCGCGTTGAAGAGCGCCGAGATGATGAAGAGGCCGACGAGCCAGAGCATCGCGACGATGAACTCGATGAGGAGGAGGTGCGGCCACACCATGGCCGTGTCCTCGACCCGCTTGTCGACGCGGATGACCGCGTCCTGACGGACGAAGGCGAGCAGGCGCAGGCGCTTCTCCTGCCCCGGGAACGGCTGCGGTCCGAGTGACGGCATCTGCTACAGGGGCCCGCTGATCCCGCCGTCCTTGCGGATCCGCCAGAAGTGGATGGCCATCAGGAATCCGGCGAGGACGGGCAATCCGACGACGTGCAGGACGTAGAAACGGAGGAGCGCGTTCGGACCCAGCTCGAACCCGCCGAAGAGCAGGTAGCTGACCTCGTTCCCGATGAACGGCGTCGCGGCGGCGATGTTGTAGCCCACCGTGACGGCCCAGAACGCGAGCTGGTCCCACGGGAGGAGATACCCCGTGTACGACAGCAAGATGGTGAGGAAGAACAGCAGGACGCCGACGACCCAGTTGAACTCACGCGGCGGCTTGTACGAGCCGGTGTAGAAGACGCGCGCCATGTGCAGGAACACGGTGATGACCATGCCGTGCGCCGCCCAGCGGTGCATGTTCCGCAGGAGCTGGCCGAAGACGACGACGGTCTCCATGTCCTTGATGTCCGCGTACGCGAGGTCGGTCGTCGGGTGGTAATAGAACATGAGCAGCGTCCCCGTCAGCGTGAGGACGAGGAAGAGGAAGAACGAGAGCCCGCCCATGCACCACGTGTAGGGGATGGCGAGCGCATGGCGGCGGACCTTCACCGGGTGCAGGTGCAGGAAGACGTTCGTGAAGACCGCGAGCGACTGGTTCTTCCGCGAGTCCGGGTAGCCGTGGCGGAAGAACGATCGCCAGACGTAGCTGCGTCTCACCCACTCCCAGGCTTGGGTCGGCAGATCCAGCACGCCTCTCCTCCGCTCGGCTCAGTGTGTCCGCGCGACGTCGCGCGACGAAGTGACCGTTCGTGTCTCCGCGACGGTGGGCCCAGGCCCGTTCCCGTTGTGCCCGCTCTGCAGATCCTTGTATCCCGCCGCCCGACGAGGATCGTACATGGGCAAAGGCCGCGATGCCTTGTGCTCCGCGACGGTGAGGTCGAGGTGGATCTCGTCGTCGAGCGACTCCTCCGGGAGCTTGCGCCCGATCGACGGCGCGATGCCGCCGTAGCGGTTCATGGTGATGGCGTCGGTCGGGCAGCGGATGACGCACAGCGCGCAGCGGATGCAGGCGGTCTCGTCGAGGAGGAAGGCGACGCCCTGCGGCCACTGCTTGGCCTCGCTCACCGCCGGGATCGCGCCGTCGTCGACGACGTCGCCCATGTCCACGATGTGGATGACGTCCATGGGGCACACGTCGACGCAGCCGCCGCAGATGATGCAGAGCTCACCGATGATCTCGATGTTGAAGTTGCACTTGAGGCAGCGGTCGCCCTCGGCCACCGCCTGCGCCGCGGTGTAGCCGCGGTTCGTCTCGAGGAAGAGGCCGCGCCGCTCGGACTTGGTGAGCTTGGGCATCTCCTGCCGGGGGATGCGGTCGTAGTCGGCCGACATGTTGTGGAAGACGCGCGCCAGCTCGCCCTCCATGGCGATCACGCCGAGGTTGTCCGGCGTGCTCGAGCGCCGCAGCGTCACGACCTCGTGGTACTCGGGCACGTCCGCCGCGAACGCGTCGGCGTCGAGGAAGCGCGCCATCTGCTGCGCCGCCGCGCGGCCCTCGGCGACGGCCTCGATGATCGTCGTCGGGCCCGTCCGGTAGTCCCCGGCGATGAAGATCTTGCGCACCTTCGTCTGGAAGGTGTCGGGGTCGACGTCCAGGTCGCGCACGCGCTTCACGCGGAACTCGGGGATGTCGGAGAGGAACGTCGCGTCCGGCGACTGCCCGAGCGCGAGGAGGACCGTGTCGCAGGGGATCTCGAACTCCGAGCCCTCGATCGCCACCGGCGTGCGCCGGCCGGCGCGGTCGGGCTCGCCGAGCTTGTTGCGCACGAACTTCACCCCGCGGACGTGGCCCTTCTCGTCGGTGAGGACCTCGACCGGGCTCGCCAGGTAGACGAAGCGGATGTCCTCGCGCTGCGTCTCGGTCAGCTCCTCCTCGTCGACGACCATCTCCTCGCGGCCGCGGCGGTACACCACCGTGACCTCCTCCGCGCCGAGGCGCCACGCCGTCGACGAGCAGTCCATCGCGGTGTAGCCGCCGCCCAGGGTGATGACGCGCTTGCCGACCTCGACCGGACGGCCGCGGTACGCGCGCTCGAGGAACACGATCCCGCCGATGACGCCGTCGGCGTCCTCGCCGGGGACGCCGATGTAGTTCGGGACGAAGCACCCGCCGCTCACGAGGACGGCGTCGAAGCGGTCGCGGAGCTCGGCGAGCGAGACGTCGCGCCCGACGTAGGTCGACAGGCGCAGCTCGACGTTGTCGTTGACGATGCCGCGGATGTCGCGGTCGATGACCTCGCGCGGCAGGCGGAACGGCGGGACGCCCGCGAGAGCGGTGCCGCCCGCCTGGTCGAGCGCGTCGTACACGGTGACGCCGAAGCCCAGCTTGGCGAGGTCGCTCGCGGCGGAGAGGCCCGCGCATCCCGCGCCGACGATCGCGACCCGCTTCGAAGGCGGGCCGAACACCGGCGGCGGCGGCTGCGTGTAGGCGCGTCCGTCCACCGTGAGGTTGGCGTGCGTCCACTCCGAGAGGAAGCGCTTCATGTAGCGGATCGAGAGCGGCTTGTCGACCTCTTTGCGCCGGCAGGCCGTCTCACAGGGCGCGGCGCAGACGGACCCGCACACCGAGGCGAAGGGATTGGGGTCGAGGGCGAGCTCCCAGGCCTTCTGGAACTCGCCGAAAGCCGCGAGGTTGAGATATCCGCGGCAATTCGTCTTGACCGGGCAGGCTTCCTGACACGGGATGTTGTCCTGATACCAGGACGGGCCCACCTCGACGACCTGGTAGAGCTCCTTCATGCCGCGCTGGTCATGCTACTGACGTGTAGTACAACGTCAAACCTATGTCAGAGAAGCCGATGGTCGAGCGAAAACGCCGTCTCGACGGCTCCGCGGTCACCTTCGAGTGCGCCCGGTCGCTCGTCGTTCCGGGGAGCCGCGCGGTGCTGCGCTACGTGATCGAGCAGGAGCGCGCGCTGGAGGGAGCCACGCTCGTCCTGCCGGCAGGGACGCTCACGGTCGCCCACTACTGGGTGGACCGCCCGTACAACGTCTATCACTGGCTCGATCGCGGTCGCACGCTCGCCTACTACTGCAGCATCGCGCGCGACACGACGATCGCGGAGGACGAGGTCGCCTACACCGACCTCGTCGTCGACGTCCTTCTCGACCCCGCGGGCGCGGCGACGGTGCTGGACGAGGAGGAGCTGCCGCCCGACCTCGTCCCCAGCGACCGCGCCACGATCGCGCGCGCCCTCGACCAGCTCATGAGCCGGCCGAGCCGGCTGGTGGCCGAGATAGAGAGCGAGACCGGCCGCTTCGCGCGCGGTTGAGCACCGAGCCGGTCGCGGGCGAGCTCGCCCTCACGAACGGAGCGGTCGACCTCGGCGCGCCACTGTTCCCACATCATGCCGCTCGCCTCCTTCGTCCCGTCGTTGGCGGGCAGCATGGGCGCGGCGGGCGGCCGGGCGTGAGGACCCGCGATGCAGTGCGACCGCGAGGTGGCGAACGCTCCGAACGCAGCGCGGCTAACGGTCGTCGATGGTCGGGCTCGTCGATCCCCCGAGCGCCCGGGCGACGGCGTCGCCGACCTCGCCCGTCGTCGCGCGGCCGCCGAGGTCCGCGGCGCGCGGGCCCTCGCGCGCGACGCGCTCGAGCGCGCGCATGACGAGAGCGGCGGCGGCGGGCTCGCCGAGGTGCTCGAGCATGAGCGCGGTCGCCCACACCGTGGCCAGCGGGTCCGCGATGCCCTTGCCCGCGATGTCCGGCGCCGACCCGTGGACGGGCTCGAACAGCGACGGGTTGCGCCGGGTCGGGTCGAGGTTCGCGGAGGCCGCGAGGCCGAGCGATCCCTGCAGCGCGCCGCCGATGTCGGTGAGGATGTCGCCGTAGAGGTTGCTCGCGACGACGACGTCGAGGGACTGCGGGTGCGTGATCATGCGCGCGGCCATGGCGTCGACGAGGTAGCTGGTGAGCTGCACGTCGGGGAAGTCCGTCGCCACCTCGGCCACCACCTCGTCCCACAGCACCGCCGTGTACTGGATCGCGTTCGACTTGGTGACCGACGCGACCTTCTTCCTCCGCTCGCGCGCGCGCTCGAAGGCGTAGCGCGCGATCCGCTCCACGCCGCGCCGCGAGTAGACGGCGGTCTGCATCGCGACCTCGTCCGCCGTCCCCTTCCGGTAGCGACCGCCGACCCCGGCGTACTCGCCCTCGGTGTTCTCGCGGACGAAGAGCATGTCGACGCTCTCGGGAGTGCCCGCGCGCAGCGGCGACGGGATCCCCTCGAGGACGCGGACGGGACGCAGGTTGACGTACAGGTCGAAGCCCTGGCGGATCGGGATCAGGAGGCCCCACAGGCTGACGTGGTCGGGCACGCCCGGGAAGCCGACCGCGCCGAGGAAGATCGCGTCGTGCTGCGCGAGGATCCGCAGACCCGAGCTGGGCATCATCGATCCCTCGCGCGCGTAGCGCTCGCACGACCAATCGAGGTCGGTCGTCGCGAGCGTCGACGTCCCCGTCACCTCGAGCGCGCGCCGCGCGGCCGCGATCCCGGCGGCTATGACCTCCGTGCCGATGCCGTCGCCGGCGATCACGGCGATGCGATGCGTCGTCACGCCGCGTGACGCTAGACCTTCCCGTGGTGCCGCGCCGTGGATCGTGTCACCGGACGTCGATCGCCGCGCCGACGACGAGCGGGCCGCGGTGCTATGGTCGGCGCCGCCGGTGAAGCTGCACGAATACCAGGCGAAGCTCGTTCTCTCGCGCGCCGGCATCCCCGTTCCACCCGGAAAGCTCGCGCTCACGCCCGACGAGGCGGCGTCCGCCGCCGGCGAGCTCGCCGCCGCGGTCGCCGTCAAAGCGCAGGTGCACGTCGGAGGCCGCGGCAAGGCCGGCGGCATCAAGCTCGCGCGGACGCCGGACGAGGCGCGCGAGGCCGCGCGCTCGATCCTCGGCATGGACATCAAGGGCCTGAAGGTCGAGAAGGTCTACGTCGAGCGCGCGGCGAAGGTGCGCAGCGAGCTGTACCTGGGCGTGACGATGGACCGCGACCGGCGCCGCCCCGTCGTCATGCTCTCGACCGTCGGCGGGATGGAGATCGAGCAGGTCGCGGCCGAGCAGCCGGAGAAGATCGCGCGCGGATGGCCCGATCCGCGTCTCGGCCTCCTCGCGTTCGAGGCGCGGCGTCTCGGCTTCGAGGCGGGCGTGCCGACGGCGCAGGTGGCGGCGGTGGCCGCGCTCGCGCAGGCGCTCTACGGCGTCTTCCGCGCGACGGACGCGATGCTCCTCGAGATCAACCCCCTCTTCATCCAGGAGGACGGCTCCGTCGTCGCGGGCGACGCGAAGCTGGACGTCGACGACAACGCGCTCTTCCGGCAGACCGAGCTCTCGGGCTGGAAGGAAGTGACCGCCGACGAGGCCCTCGAGGAGCGCGCGCGGCAGCTCGGCTTCAGCTACGTCCAGCTCGACGGCGACGTCGGGATCATCGGCAACGGCGCCGGTCTCGTCATGAGCACGCTCGATGCCGTCCGCCTCGCGGGCGGCAAGGCCGCGAACTTCCTCGACGTCGGCGGCGGCGCCAAGGAGGCGGTGGTCAAGGCCGCGCTCGAGATCGTCCTGTCGAACGCGCGGGTGCGCAGCGTCCTCATCAACATCTTCGGCGGGATCACGCGCGGCGACGAGGTCGCGCGCGGGATCATCGCCGTCATGAAGGAGCGCCCGCCGCGCGTGCCGCTCGTCATCCGCCTCTCGGGGACGGAAGCCGAGGCGGGACGCGCGGTCCTCGAGGGTGCGCCGCTCGTCTCGCGCGACACGATGGACGACGCCGCGGCGGAGGCGGTGCGCCTCGCGCGCGAGAGCCGCGCCGGGACCGGCGAGGCGGTGGCGAAGAAGAAGTGAGCGTCCTGCTCGGCCGCGACACGAAGGTCGTCATCCAGGGCCTCGGCCGCGAGGGCCGCTTCCACGCGGCGCGCATGAAGGAGTACGGCACCCAGGTCGTCGGCGGCACGAGCCCGGGATCCGGCGGGACGGAGCGCGACGGCATCCCGATGTTCGACACGCTCGCGGCCGCCGTCGACGCGACGGGCGCGAACGCGTCGCTCATCTTCGTCCCCGCGAGCGGGGCCGCCGACGCGATCCTCGAGGCGATCGACGCGGAGCTCGGCCTCGTCGTCTGCATCACCGAGGGCATCCCCGTGCACGACATGCTCACCGTCGCGGCCGTCCTCGCCGAGGCGCCCGCGACGACGCTCATCGGCCCCAACTGCCCCGGCGCCATCAGCCCGGGCGCGTGCAAGATGGGGATCATGCCCGCCGAGAACTTCTCGGAGGGCGCGATCGGCTTCGTCTCGCGCAGCGGGACGCTCACGTACGA
>JAGWSB010000111.1 GCA_028876375.1 Chloroflexota bacterium
CCACGCGCAGCGCGGCGCAGCCGTCGAGGCCGACGGCGGGCGCCGCCGCGATGAGCGCGGCCGCGGCGCAGCGGGCGGGGACGTAGCCGAGGAGGTCGTCGGCGCGCGCGCTGGCCTTCCCCAGCCGCTCGTACGCGCCGCGGTAGCCGACCATCGCGTCGGCCGTGTTGACGGCGCGATACGCGAGCGCGAGCGGCAGACCGCCGGCGGCGTACCACAGGAGCGGCGCGACGTACGAGTCGGTCAGGTTCTCCGCGACCGACTCGACGGCGGCGGACGCCGCGTGCGCGGCGTCAAGCTCGCCGCGCGGACGGCTGACGAGGTGACGGAGCTCGTCGCGCGCGCCGTCGATGTCGCGCGCCGCGAGCGCTTCCCCCACCGCGCCGGTCCGCTCGATCAACGCGCGCAGCGAGAACGACGCCTTCAGCAGCCAAACGGAGAGCACGATCCGAGCGGCGCGTGAAGGGACACGACGGACCGCGAGACCCGCGAGCGCGGCGGCCGCGGCGGGGACGGCGACGACGAGGACGCCGTGGCGCGCCTCGGCACGCGGATCGTCGGGCGCGGCAGCGGCGAGCCGCGCGATCGCGCGTCCCAGCCACACCACCGGATGCGCCCACGCCGGCGGCTCGCCGGCGACCAGGTCGAGGGCGAGCGCCGCCGTCCACAGGATCACGCGAGGATCCCCGTGCCGACGACGAGGCACGTCGCGAACGCGAGCTCGCCCGCGGCGCCGTACACGTCGCCGGTGCACCCGCCCAGTCGATCCACCGCGCGCCACCCGACCGTCAGGGCGACGGCAGTGCCGACGACGGCGAGGACGATCCCTCCGGACGCGAGCAGCGCGCTCGCGACCGCCGCGGTCACGGCCGCCGCGACCGCGACGTGCGCGGCGCGGAGGCCGTCGCGGAAGGGCGTCGCGATCCCCGCCGGGCGCGCATAGGGGAAGCGCCACAGGATCAGCGCCATCGACCAGCGCGACACGGCGAGCGCGACCGCGAGCACGACGACACGGGTCGCCGGCGGGGTCGCCGCCAGGGCCGCGTACTCGACGACGAGGACGAGAGCGACGGCGGCCACGCCGAACGCGCCGATGCCCGGCTCGCGCATCGCGTCGAGGCGCCGCTCGCGCGGCATGTTCCCGAGGAGGCCGTCGGCGGCGTCGGCGAGGCCGTCGAGGTGCAGACCGCCGGTCGCGACGGCGAGGAGCGCGAGGTCGATCGCCGCCGCGACCGAGCCCGGCACGAACCGCTCGAGCGCCGCGTCGGCCGCGCCGGCGACGGCGCCGAGGGCGAGGCCGACGACGGGGAAGAGCGCGACGGCGAGCGGGAAGGCGCGGCGCGGCACGTCGGAGGACAGGCGCAGCGGGGCGATGGTGAGGAAGCCGAGCGCGAGGCCGGGCGCGAGGAGCGCGCTGCGCACTCAGAACTCCACGCCGCGCTGCGCGACGATGCCCTGCTCGTAGGGATGCTTCACGAGCCGCATCTCGGTGACGAGGTCCGCGCGCTCGACGATCTCGCGCGGCGCGTTGCGCCCGGTGAGGACGAGGTGGAGGCCGGGCGGCTTCGCGTCGATGAGGCCGAGGACCTGGTCGAGCGTCACGAGCTCCGCCGTGATCGCGCCGAGGATCTCGTCGAGCACGACGATGGCGTGCTCGCCCGACACGATCGCCTCGCGCGCCTCGACGATCCCCGCCTGAGCGGCGGCGCGGTGCTCGTCCATCGGGATGCGCGGATCGCGCAGCCGCTCGATGGTGAAGCCGAGGCCCGCGCGCTCGATCGTGAGGTCGGGCGCGAGGCGCTTCGCCGCCTCGACCTCGCCGCTCTTCCAGCGGCCCTTGATGAACTGGATGACGTGAACCCGCATGTGATGTCCGCTGGCGCGAACGGCCATGCCGATGGCCGCCGTCGATTTCCCCTTGCCATCGCCGGTGAAGACCATGACGAGGCCCTTGCGCATCTTCTCGCGCGGCGCGCGCTCCTCGCTCATTTCGCGAAGAGCTCCGGGTGAATGAGGCGGATGTACGCCTCGAATCCCTCGACGATCCGAGGCCCGGGGCGGCTCACGATGTCCTCGTCGATCGGATAGATCGCCCCCCGCCGGACCGCGGTGATCGTGCCCCACCCCGGCCGCGCGGCGACGATCGCGGCCGTCGCGCCGTACGCCGCGTCGCCGAGGACGATCACCTCGGGGTCGTGCGCGACGATCTGCTCCGGTGAGAGCTTCGGCCACTTCACGGGAGCGTCGGCGGCGACGTTGACGCCGCCGGCGATCGTGATCATCGAGTCGATGAAGTTGTGCGGCCCGGCGACGAAGACCTGCGACGGGTCGGTCGAGTCCACCTCGTGGAGCACGCGCGGCCGCGTCGTCGCGGCCCTCGCCTTCTCGCCGACGGCGTCGATGCGGGACCGCATCCGCGCGACGAGCCGCGCGGCGGCGTCCTCGCGGTCGAGGAGCCTGCCGACGGCGTCGATGTCGCGGTACACGCCGTCGATGTCGTTCGCGTCGAAGACGAAGAGCGGCTCGCCGAGGGTGTCGAGCTGCGTCGGCAGGTCGCCCGACGCGATCGCGAGGATCAGGTCGGGCGAGTAGGACACGATCTTGTCCGGGCTCGCGCGCACTCCGCCGACGTGGGGCAGCGTCTTGGCCTGGTCGGGAAAGTCGGAGAAGTCGTCGACCGCGACGAGGCGGTCGCCCGCTCCGAGCGCGAAGACGATCTCCGTCGCCGACGGCGCGAGCGAAACGACCCGCCGCGGCGCGTGGGCTAGCGTGAGCGCTTTGCCGCGGTCGTCCGTCACCGTGACGGGGTAGTGCGCGGGCGACGCGGTGAGGACGGGCGTCGGCGAGGGCGCGGCGGCCGGGCGGCCGCAGGCGGCGAGGACGAGCGCGGCGATGGCGAGCAAGCGCAGGGCTCTCATGGACGTACCCCTTTCTCGCGAGAGGTAGCGGTCCTCGCGAAGGGAGGCGACCTGGCTTCCAGCTCACGCTGGTCACAGTGGCGGGACCGCGCCGGATTCGCACCGGCTTCGCTGATCTCCGCGGCCTTCCGACCGCGGACACCTTCGCGGGGCTATTCAGTTGGCGGTGGTCAGGATACCAGCGGCGCTCGACGCGGAGACGAAGCGCCGCGCCATCGCCGGCATCGATCCGAAGTGCACGTGCATGTACGACGCGAGGATCGTCGGCGTCGCGTAGCCGTACGTCGTGCCCGGACGCTCGGCGACGTCGAAGGCGCCGTTGTCCGCGGGCACGTCCCCGATCTGCTCCGAGTAGTGGAACTCGTGTGCGCGCACCGTCTCGCCACGCGCGAGGAGGGGCCCGTCGCGCCGCGCTGTCAGCGTGCGGTACCCGAGCGTCGGGCGGTCCGCGCGCATCGCCGTTTCGATGGGGACGACACCGGCCATTTCGCGGCGGACGCCGTCGCGGTCGATGAGCGCGCGTCCCAGGTACATGAGCCCGCCGCACTCGGCGACCACGGCGACCCCGCGTGCCGCCGTCGCGACGATCGCCGCCCGCATCGCCTCGTTCGCGCTGAGGCGCTCGGCGTACAGCTCGGGGAATCCGCCGCCGACATACAGCCCGCCGACGGCGGGCGGGAGCGCACGATCGGCGAGCGGCGAGAACGGAACGAGCTCCGCGCCCGCGAGCTCGAGGAGCTCGAGTGCGTCCTCGTAATAGAAGCCGAAGGCCTCGTCGCGCGCGATCGCGATGCGCGCGAGCGGAGCGCCGCGCGCGCCGAGCGACGGCGCGGGCGGAAGGTCGGGCGCTGACGCCGCGATGGCGCGGAGGCGGTCGAGCGCGAGGCTTGCCTCCGCTACGTCCGCGAGACGGTCGATAAAGGACGCCGCGAGCGCGCGCTCCGTGGTCGGGATGAGGCCGAGGTGCCGCTCGGGGAGCGCGAGCGACGCATCGCGCCGCAGCGCGCCGAGGACCGGAAGCCCGGTCGCGTCCTCGATCGCGTCCGTGACCCAGCGTGCGTGCGTGTCGCTCCCGACGCGCTCGAGGACGAAGCCCGCGATGCGCACCCGCGGGTCGAAGCGGACGCAGCCGAGCGCGATCGCCGCCGCCGTCCGCGCCTGCGCCCCCACGTCGAGCACGACGACGACGGGAGCATCGAGCAGCTTCGCGATCTCGGCGGTCGAGCCGGTCTCGGTCGTCCCGTCGCGCCCGTCGTACAGGCCCATCACGCCCTCGATGACGGAGAGGTCGGCGCGCGCGGCGGCGCGGGCGAAGACCGCGCGGAGCATCGCGGGCTCGAGAAGGAAGCTGTCGAGGTTGCGACACGCGCGTCCCGACGCCTGCGTGTGGTACGTCGGGTCGATGTAGTCGGGACCCGCCTTGAACGGCTGCACGCCGAGCCCGCGGCGTCGGAACGCCGCGCACAGCGCCGCGGTCACCGTCGTCTTCCCCGTGCCGCTCGCGGTCCCGGCCACGAGGAGGCGCGCGCTCATCCGGGCGAGCTCATCGCCGGAAAGTGAAGCACCCCGGCCCACCGCCGGGGTGCTCCACGCGTCGCTCGGGGGTCGGGCCGGCAGGGCCGGCCCGGCGGCTATGGATGACTGGTCGGCTTGCCCGCGTCGCTCGGCTTCCCGCCGGGAACGTCGCTCGGCTTCCCCGCGTCGCTGGGCTTCGCGCCGGGCTGGCCGCTCGGCTTGCCCGCGTCGCTCGGCTTGCCGGGGTTCGCGGTCGGGAGGGCCGCGACGGCCTTCTCCGCATCGGCGGTGGTCTGGTCCATGTCCGCGATCGCCGCGGTGACGATCGCGTCGACCTGCGCTTGCTGCGCCGCGCTGAAGCTCGCGAGGGCCTTCGGTGTCGCGCTCGCCGAGACGCTCGTCGTCGCGGTCGCGGTCGCCGTGGGCGTCGCGGTCGGGGTCGCGGTCGCCGTGGCGGTCGCGCCGGGTGAGCCGCTCGGCTTGCCCGCGCCGTTCACGAGTCCCTCACGTCCGAGCGTGAGAGCGGCGACGTCGTTGAGCGCCTTGTCGAGACGCGCGCGGAGCTTGTCGTCCGCGGTCTTGACGATGTCGTTGAGCTTGCCGCGGTCGGCGCCCTCGACCTTCGTGCCGCGGAGCTTCTCGAGCTTCTGTTGGTCGTTCTGGAACGCGTCGCGCAGCTTCTTGTCGGCCGTGTTGCGCGCGGCCACGACGGCCGGCTGGCCCGACGCGTCGGCGCTGCCTTCCGCCTTCGGCGACGCATGCGTGATGTTCTGCACGGCGCTCCCCAGAGCGTCCTGAACGTCCGTGTTCGTGGCCACCACACCGCCACCGACGGCAGCGGCGGCGACGACGGTCACGGCGGCCGCGCCCTTCGCGGTGCTGAGCAGACTCAGTAGCTTGCCGATCATCTGTTCCTCCGATCGCCGGGGGCCTGGATCGCGTTGCCTGCCTATCGCGCCCTCGCCTGTCCGCGTTGAGGGACGTCGGGCGCTGGGTCTGCCCGATACCCGCCCGATACTTCGCCGGTGGGCCGCTCACCCTCCGGCCGGGCTGAATACGGGCTGAATATGGGCGACAGGTGACGGATGCGCGACGACGCGGTCAACGCTGAGACGACGGCCGGCGATAGACCGGCCGATGAGAAGGAGCTGGCCCGTCGGGCCGCCCGCGGCGACCGGCGCGCTTTTGCCGAGCTCTACGAGCGCCACGTCGACGCGGTCTACCGGTACGTCTACTTCCGGCTGCGCTCCGACGCCGAGGCCGACGACGTGACGAGCGAGGTGTTCCAGCGCGCGCTCGTCGCCATGCCGCGCTTCGAGCCGCGGCGGCCGTTCCTCGCGTACCTGTACACCATCGCGCGGAACGTCGTCGCGGACCGCTTCCGCCGCGCGCGGCCGGACGCGAGCTTCGACGATGCCCTCGACCACGCCAGCGATCTCCCCGGCCCCGAGGAGACGTCGATCCGCGCCGACGAGGCTCGTCGTCTCCGCGCCGCCATCGGCCGGCTCACCGAGGTCCAGCAGGAGATCGTGATCCTCAAGTTCATCGAGGGACGCGAGACGAAGGAGATCGCGCAGCTGACCGGCAAGGCCGAGGCCACGGTCCGCGGCATCCAGATGCGCGCGCTCGCCGCGCTGCGCGCGGTGCTGCGCGGCGACGACGTTCCCGCGGCGGAAGGCGCCGATCGATGAGCGAGAACGACCGCGAGCTCGAGGCGCTCGCGCAAGACCTCGCGCGCTTCCGCGGCGTCGCGGCGCCGAGCGGCCTGCGCACGCGCGTGCGCGCCGAGATCATGGCCGCGCCCGTCGCTCCGCTCGCGCCCAAGGGCGCGCGGTGGCTCGGCGCGCTGCGGCCGCTCCTGGCGGGCGTCCTCGTCGTAGCGGTGCTGGCGGCCGGCGCGGGCTCGGCGGCCGCGGGGAGCCTCCCCGGCGACCCGGCGTTCCCGCTCAAGCGCGCCGTCGAGAACGTCCAGGTCGCCCTCGCCGCGAACGACGCCGCTCGCCTCGATCTCCTCACGGATCAGCTCGACCGCCGTCTTACCGAGCTCGAGACCGTGGCGACGCGGCATCCTTCGTCCGTCGCGGTCGCGATGTCCGAGTACGAGGGCGCGCTCGCGCGCGTCGAGACGGAGATGGCCGTCGTCGCACGCGAGCCGGAGAGCGCGGGGCGCGACGCCGCGATCGCGCGCGCGACGGCCGCGGCGCAGGAGCAGATCGCGCGGCTGCGCGCGCTCGAAGCGACGCTGCCCGCCGCGGCGCGGAGCGGCATCGAGCGGGCGATCGAAGCGCAGCAGCGCATCGAGAGCGGACGGCCGGGCACGCCGGGCGGTCCCGGCTCGGCGCCCAACGCGACGCGCGAGCCGTCGCACCCGAGCGGCGCGCCCG
>JAGWSB010000112.1 GCA_028876375.1 Chloroflexota bacterium
CCGCGCGGACCGGGCCGCCGGCGCGCGCGCGGCCGGCCCGCGCTTCGCGCGGAGCCGCGCGCCTTTCCTCGTCGTCGCGGTGGCCGCGCTCCTGGGCGGACTGTGGGGCGCTCTCGCACGCCTCGGCCTGAGCGTCGCGGCGCCGGACACCCTGCCGGCGTCCCACGGAGCGCTCATGAGCATGGGCTTCCTCGGGACGGTCATCGCGCTCGAGCGCGCCGTCGCCCTGCGGCGGCGTCCGGCCTATGCCGCTCCGACGCTCGCCGCGATCGGCTCGGTCGCGCTCCTCGTCGGGCTTCCGTTCGCGTCGTGGGCTCTCGCGGCGGCGGGCCTCGCGTTCGCCATCACGTCCGCGTACATGTGGCGCCTGCGCCGGGAGACCGGCATCGCGACCATGGGCGTGGGCGGCGTCGCCTGGATGCTCGCGTCGCTCTGCCTCGCGCTGGGCATCCCCATCTCGCGCCTCATCCCGCTCATCGCGGCGTTCCTCGTCCTCACCATCGTGGGCGAGCGCCTCGAGCTGTCCGCGCTCACGCATCCACCGAGATGGAGCCGCCTGGCGTTCGTCCTCGCGGCCGCGCTCGTGATGGTCGGCGCGGTCGCCTCCGTCCGCCTGCCGCAGGCGACGGTCGCCGCGGGCGTCGGCCTGCTCGGCCTCGCGGCCTGGCTCGGCGTGTGGGACATCGCGTGGCGGAGCGTCCGCCGCGGCGGCGTCACGCGCTACATCGCGCTCGCGCTCATCGCGGGCTACGTGTGGCTCGCGGCGGGCGGCGTCACGTGGATGGTCGCGCCCGACGCGCCCACGATCTTCGCGTACGACGCGCTCATCCACACCGTGTTCATCGGCTTCGTGCTCTCGATGATCTTCGCGCACGAGCTGGTCATCGTCCCCGCGGTCCTGGGGATCGCGCTGCCGTTCACCCGCGCGTTCTACGCGCCGCTGGCGCTGCTGCACCTCTCCCTCGCCGCGCGCATCGCCGGCGACCTCCTCGCGAGCGCCTCGCTGTGGCAGTGGGCGGCGACGACGAACGTGATCGCGGTCCTCCTCTTCGCGGCGGTCACCGTCGCGTCGGCGAAGGGCCTGCTGCGCAGCTGAGCGACAGGCGGAGCTGGTATCGACCGCGCCTATGGCTGCCATAAGCGCACGCTTATGCAGAGGGCTTCCGGGCGGGGCGACGGGGCGAAAGGTCCGCCCCTTAGGGTCTTCCGCCACATGCCCTGACATCGGGCCGACGCGAAAAGTACTTGTGCAGTGCTCTCCAGCGAGGGTTTCGAGGTCGTCCGGCGCGAGGATCTCTCGGAGGTCACGTACCTGCTGGAGGTGCGGCACCCCGAGCTGGCCCGGGCGGCCCGTCCGGGGCAGTTCGTGATCGTCATGTCGCACGCCGAGGGCGAGCGCATCCCGCTCACCATCGCCGACCTCGACCGCTCGGCGGGAACGATCACCCTGGTCGTCCAGGCCGTCGGCAAGACGACGCGCGAGATGCAGCGCGACCTCCGCGCCGGCGGCAGCCTCTACGCGCTCGTCGGCCCCATGGGCCACCCCAGCCACGTCGGCGAGGCCAAGAAGGTCGTCATCGTCGGCGGCGGGCTCGGCATCGCGCCGACGTACCCCATCGCGCGGGCCTTCAAGGAGAGCGGCGCCTACGTCATCGGGGTGATCGGATCCCGGAACAAGGACCTCGTCTTCTGGGAGGACCGCTTCCGCGCCGTCTGCGACGAGTTCACCATCTGCAGCGACGACGGGTCCGTCGGCATCAAGGGCCTCGTCACCCTCGGCATCCAGCAGGCGCTGGAGCGCCACTCGGACGTCGACGAGCTCGTCGCCATCGGGCCGCCGGTGATGATGCGGGCCTGCGCCGAGCTGACGCGACCGCGCGGCATCAAGACCGTCGTCAGCCTCAACCCGATCATGGTCGACGGCACGGGGATGTGCGGCGGCTGCCGCGTGAAGGTCGGGACGACGACGAAGTTCGCGTGCGTCGACGGCCCTGAGTTCGACGGCCACCAGGTCGACTTCGACGACCTGCTCATGCGGCTGCGCCGCTTCCAGCCCGAGGAGAAGGAGGCGCTCGAGCGCTGGCAGACGCAGGGCGCGGCGGTGACGTAGTGGCGAAGAAGCGCACCATCCGGACGATCCCGCAGCTGCGGACGGCGATGACCGAGCAGGAGCCGGCCGAGCGAGTGCGCACCTTCGGTGAGGTCGCCTGCGGCTACTCGCTCGAGGAAGCCCTGCGCGAGACGGAGCGCTGCCTCTTCTGCCCCGACGAGCCGTGCGTCCGCGGCTGCCCGGTCGGGATCGACATCCCCGGGTTCATCCAGCGCCTCGGCGAGCGCGACGTGAAGGGCGCGTACGACGTCCTCACCGACACGACGCTCCTGCCCGCGATCTGCGGTCGGGTGTGCCCGCAGGAGTCGCAGTGCGAGGGCGTGTGCACGGTCGGGCAGACGCTCGCGCCGGTCGCCATCGGGCGCCTCGAGCGCTTCGTCGGCGACGCCGCGATCCGCGAAGGGTGGGCGAGCGTCCCCTTCATCGAGCCCGCCGGACACAAGGTCGGCATCGTCGGCTCGGGCCCCGCGGGGGTGGCCTGCGCCGCGGACATGGCGAAGGCCGGGTGCGCCGTCACGGTGTTCGAGGCCTTCCAGCAGCCCGGCGGCGTGCTGCGGTACGGCATCCCCGACTTCCGGCTGCCGAACGAGGTCCTCGACGCGGAGATCGCGAAGCTCGCGCGGCTCGGCGTCACGTTCCGCTGCAACACGCTCGTCGGGCGCCTGTTCACCATCGAGCAGATGGTCGAGGAGATGGGCTTCGACGCCGTGTTCATCGCCGTCGGCGCGGGCACGCCCGACTTCCCGGACATCCCGGGCGCGTCGCTCAATGGCGTCATCTCGGCGAACGAGCTGCTCACGCGCTGCAACCTCATGCAGGCGCGCGACTTCCCGGCGCACGACACGCCGGTCGGGATCGGGAAGAGGATCGCCGTCGTCGGCGCGGGGAACACGGCGATGGACGCGATGCGGGTATCGCGCCGCCTGGGCGCCGACGTCATGTGCGTCTACCGCCGGTCGCGCACCGAGGCGCCGGCGCGCGCGGAGGAGCTGCACCACGCCGAGCAGGAGGGCATCGACTTCCACTGGCTGACCGACCCCATCGAGGTCCTCGACGACGGCCACCACGGCGTGCGCGGCCTGCGCTGCCGCACGATGGAGCTCGGCGAGCCCGACGCGTCCGGCCGGCGGCGCCCGCTGCCCGTCGCGGGGAGCGAGCACGAGCTGGAGTGCGACACCGTCGTCTTCGCCATCGGCACGAACGCGAATCCGATCCTCGGACAGACCTCGCGCATCAAGCTCGACGCGCGCGGCTACATCGAGGTCGACGACGACCTCGCGACGTCGCTCGACGGCGTCTTCGCCGGCGGCGACATCGTGACCGGAGCCGCGACGGTCATCCTGGCGATGGGGGCGGGACGGAAGGCGGCGCGGAGCATGAAGAGGTACCTCGGCCTCGTCGACAGCGACGTCGTGTACCAGGAGACGGCGGCGGAGGACACCCTGTTCGGGATCGCCGCGGACCGGCTGGGGTACGCGAGGGTGAAGGTGCCGGCATGACGGAGATGCTGGTCCGCGAGCCCCGGACGACGCCGGCGAGGGAGCGCACGCTCATCGAGGAGCACATCGTCGAGGTCCTCAGCGACTCCGGTGAGGGCGCGCAGCGCTGCGGACAGTCGTTCGCCGCGATCGCCGCGCGGTCGGGGCGCGGCATCTGGACGGTCGAGATCATCCCCGCCGAGATCCAGCCGCCGGCGCGCAGCGTCGCCGGCGCGAGCGGCAACCGCGTCCGCGTCGCCGGCCACGAGATCACGAACGGCGGCGACGAGTGCGACCTGGTCGTGGCGTTCAACGAGCAGGTCCTCCTCGGACGGGTCAGGGCCGGCGAGCTCAAGGCCGGGTGCACGATCCTCCTCGAGAGCATGTGGCGCGAGGACCGCGACCCGCAGATCCAACGCGCGTACGCGGAGACGTACGACCGCCTCGTGGCCGACGGCTACCGCGTCATCGAGGCGCCGTTCGAGCGGGAGTGCCGCAAGCTCGTCTCCGACCCGCACCGCGGCAAGAACATGTTCGTCCTGGGCGTCCTCTGCCAGATCTACGGCCTGGACCTCGGGCTCGCCCGCGAGCAGGTCGCCATCACCTTCGGCAAGAAGGATCGGAAGGTCATCGAGTCGAACGTGCGTCTCCTGGAGGCGGGCTGGGCGTGGGCGGACGAGAACGTCGACCTGCGCTTCGAGATACCCGCGCGGCCCGCGACCGAGACGCGCGTCGTCATCAACGGGAATCAGGCCATCGCGCTCGGCATCCTCGCGGCCGGGATCGACATCTGCGCGATGTACCCGATCACCCCGGCGACGTCGGCCTCGCACTACCTCAGCGAGATCTTCGAGAAGGTCGGCGGGATCGTCCACCAGGCCGAGGACGAGATCGCGGCCGTCACCTTCGCCATCGGCGCCTCGTACGCCGGCAAGTGCGCCGTCACCATCACGTCCGGACCGGGCTTCTCGCTCAAGCAGGAGGGGATCGGGCTCGCGGTGATGGCCGAGATCCCGCTCGTCGTCGTCGACGTCCAGCGCGGCGGGCCGAGCACCGGTCTGCCGACGAAGGCGGAGCAGGGCGACCTCCTCCCGGCGATGTTCGGCGCGCACGGCGACGCCCCGAAGGTCGTCATCGCGCCGTCGGGCATCGAGGACTGCTTCTACACCATGATCACCGCGCGCAAGATCGCGGAGACGTTCAACACCGTCGTCGTCGTGCTCTCGGACGCGAGCCTCGCGACCGCGCAGCAGCCGTTCCGCCGCCCCGCCTTCAGCGAGGACTGGGTGGCGCCGCCCGTCGACCAGAGCCCCGTCCCCGAGGGCGCGCTGCCGTACGGCTGGGACGAGACGACCGGGCTCTTCCGGCGGTCGATCCCGGGTCAGCCGGGGGGCATGCACACCGTCACCGGTATCACCCACGACCGCCGCAGCCGCATCGGGTACGACCCCGAGACGCACGAGGACGGGCTCCGGCACCGCAGCCTGAAGCTCGCCGCGCTGCAGCGCACGCTGCGCTGCCCCGACGTCTTCGGCGACGCGGAGGGTGACCTGCTGGTCATCGGATGGGGGAGCACCAAGGGCGCGATCGAGGAGGCCGTGGCCGCGCTGCGCGCCGAGGGGCGCCGCGTCTCGTCGCTGCACCTGCGGTTCATCCAGCCGATGCCGAGCGGGATCGGCGAGATCATGGCGCGCTTCAGGAAGGTCGTCACGGTCGAGGCGAGCTGGTCGGACCGCGTCGAGGACGCCCTCATCGACCGCGAGAACAGGCGCTACTCCGCGCTCGCGATGCTCCTGCGCTCGAAGTACCTCGTCGACGTGGACTGCTGGACCGAGACCTTCGGCCGGCCGCTCAAGCCGGGGATCGTGCGGGCCGCGCTCGCGGGCTTCCTCAAGGAGGTGAAGTAGCGTGCTCACCCCCGTCGTCGACCGCCTTCTCTGCATGGCTGAGCCGCACCACGACATCGAGGACTACCAGTCCGGCCTCGTCTCGCGCTGGTGCGTCGGCTGCGGCGACAACGCCATCCTCACCGCGATGCAGCGCCTCTGCCGCGACGAGCAGCTCGATCCGGCGCGCACCGTCTTCGTCTCGGGCATCGGGTGCTCGAGCCGCCTTCCGCACTACATGGGGACCTACGGCTTCCACGGCCTCCACGGCCGCGCGCTGCCGATCGCCGAGGGCGTGAAGATGTCGCGCCCCGACCTGCCGGTGTTCGTCAGCACCGGCGACGGCGACTGCCTCAGCATCGGCGCCGGCCACTGGATGCACGCGATCCGCTACAACATGGATCTGACCGTCCTGATGCACGACAACCGCATCTACGGCCTCACCAAGAAGCAGGCCTCGCCCACGTCGCCGATCGGGACGAAGACGAACACGACCCCCAAGGGCTCCTACCTCGAGGCCTTCGATCCGCTGTCCGCCGCGCTCGGGATGACCAACGTCTCGTTCGTCGCCCAGGCCGTCGACTGGATCGCCGACGTGCTCTACCAGATCGTCTCCGCCGCCTACCGCCACAAGGGCTTCTCGTTCATCCGCGTCGTGCAGCGGTGCCCCGAGTTCATGCCCGGCGCGTTCGACGCCTACGTCCAGGACCCCCAGAAGACCGTGATCCTCCAGCACCCGAAGGGCATCGCGCTCTCCCCGGCGCTGGCCAAGGTCTACAAGAACGTGCGCGAGCACGACCCGTCCGACCTGGCCGCGGCCCGCGCCCTGGCGCAGGAGCGCGAGGCGATCCCCGTCGGCATCCTCTACCGCAACGACGACGTCCCGCGCTACGAGGAGCTGCGCGGCGCCGGAAGGCTGCGGACGACCGACGAGCTGCGCCGCGGGCTCGACGCCGAGCTCGACCGCTTCACCATCTGGTCCGACACCGGACCGGTGCCGCAGTGACGGCGGACACCGTCCTGTTCCGCCTCACCGGCGCGCGCGCCGAGCGACGCGCGGCGCGGCCGCAGGGCGCGCGCCTGCGGCCGGCGCTGTTCGCGCGCCTGCGCGACCTCACGCGCCTCCGCTACGACCACCCCGCGGTCCTCGTGCCCCCCGCCGGCGACGG
>JAGWSB010000113.1 GCA_028876375.1 Chloroflexota bacterium
TCGAAGGAGGTGAGCGGCGCCCCGGCGTGGCAGCCCTTGGCGTTGCAGCCGCCCAGGTTGTCGACCTGCAGGCCCGTCACCTGGCCGCCCTTGTACTTGCCCGTGTACGTCCCGGTCATGTTCCAGCTGTGCCCGCCGACGTTGGCGGCGATGGTCGCGCCGTGGGCGCCGGGGGTGCCGTCCATCGTCGGGTTGTCGGCCTGGTGGCACGTGACGCACGCGTCGGCGGCCTTGAGGTGCGGCGAGTCGCGGAACGACTCGCCGTACGTGACGACGCCGGTGCCGTAAAGGACGTCGGCCTGCGTGTCGCCGTGCGCTCCTCGCGTCTGCTTGCCGTCGACGAACTGCTGCATGTACTGCACGGTCCGCTTGTCGGCGTGGCAGCTCACGCACACCGCGCCGGTGCCGGCGTCGACGCTCGTCCCGTTCGGCATCTTCACCTCGCCGGTCATCCGGAGCTGGAGCGAGTGCTGCGCGCGCGGGTCGCCCGGATCGGTCGCCTGGTGCGGGTCGTGGCACGTCGCGCAGGCGATGGGCGCCTGGTCCGTCGCCACGAGCATGTTCGCCGGCTTGTCCGCCGTCGCCATGTTCGGGTAGACGAGGTCATTGCCGCGGACGACGCCTTCGACGAAGCCTTGCCCGGTGTGGCACGTCGCGCAGGAAGGGTTGCCCGCCTCCTCGAGCCCGAAGCGGCCGGTCTTCGCGTGCCCGCTCGTCGCCCACTGCGCGGGCTGCGCGCTGTGGCACTGAGCGCAGACGCCGGCCTCGAAGCTCTTGACCGCGGTGTGGCTCGAGCCGCCCGGTCCGTGGCAGGCCTCGCACTGGATGTTGGCGAGGACGCCTTCGGGCGACGAGAGGACGCTGTTGACCGTCATCTTCTGGCCGGTGAGGAACGCGGCCAGGCTGCCCTTCGCCGGGTCCCAGCCCGCCGCCTTGGCACGATCGTCGAAGCCGCGCGCGGTGTCGGCCTCGTTGTAGCCGGTGGTGTGGCACTGGATGCAGTAGTCGCTCGTCGCGGAGTACGAGGCGTACGCGAAGTCGAGCTGGCGGGCGTGGTTCGACTGCTGCCACTGCCCGACCATGTCCGGCTGCACGCTGCCGTTGTGGCACGTCGCGCAGAGGGCCTCGCCGGCGTAGACGCCGGCGTTCACGACGATGGTGCTCGTCGTCGCGGCGCCCTTCTCGTTCGTGGCCGTCGCCTTGATCGTGTAGCGGCCGACGCGGTCGGCGTTGAAGCGCGGGTGCTGCGGGTCGGAGACGTCGAGCTTCGCGGCCGAGAACGCCGGCGGCTCGAGGCTCCACTTCCACGACGTGACCTTCACGCCCTTCTCGTCGCTGGCGATGCCCTCGAGGAAGACGTCCGTTCCGACGGCGACGTTCGAAAGGCCGCTCGTGACCTCCATGTTGTTGCCATGGCTCGCGTACCCGCCGGTCAGGGTGATGGAGACCTTCTGGCTCGGGTACGGGATCTTGTCGGCCGCGGTCACCGCGCGCACCCGTCCGGCGACCGCCGGCATCGGAGGCGTCGCGGCCGCGGACTGCGCCGTCGGTGACGGCGATGGCGTCGGGGTCGACGTCGTGCACGCGGCGATGACGAACATCGCCGCGGCGGCGAGGGTGATCGCGGGAGCAACGGGCGGTCTCATGAGGACGCCCCCTTTCGCGGACGGTCTTCCACGCCGGGAGAGGATGTCGGTCGCACAGCCGCACCCCTATCCATCTTTGGATGCATCTTTGGCCAGGCGGGCGATCCATCGGGGATGCTCCCGTCGTGCATCGTCCCGCCGCGCGAGGCCGGTGAAGATCGAGGTGTTGAACGGGAACACGCGCGGTGCGAGGTGCGCGTAGAACATGTGGACCACGAGGATCCACCCGACGGCGAGGACCGCTTCGTCGCTGTGCGCGACGAACGACACCGGGACGAGGTACCCGGGCAGGATGGCCGTCACCGCCACCGGGAAGAGCAGCACGAGGCCGGACCCGCCGATGATCGCGATGCCCCAGAACACCGCGAAGTAGTCGAACTTCTCGAGGTAGGTGAACATGTCGTAGGCCGGCTTCTTGCGCGAGAGACCCAGGAAGTACAGGAGCGTTCGCCAGGCGTCGACGAAGTCCCGCGGGGTCGCGAAGGCGCCGAGCGGCAGACGCCGCTTCACGGCCACGCTGGCGATGAGGTACGCGGCGTGATAGGCGCAGTCGAAGAGCATCACCCACGCGGCGCTGTGGTGGATGAGGCGCACCGTCTCGAGCCCACCCAGCACGGCGATCGCCCACTGGCTGAGGCCGAGCTGATCGAACTTCTGCGGCAGCCCGGTGAGGGCCAGGACGGTGAACGACGCGAGCATGAGGATGTGCTGGATGCGCTGGTGCACGTCGAAGCGCTCGACGTACTCCGCCCGCGCCGTCCGCGCGGACGCGGCGGGCGCGGGGCGCGGGAACGCGACGCCGGGAGGCGCGGGCATCGTAATGGGAGCCTTCACTGGTCGACCTCTTCCTTCCTGCCCCTGATCTTGTTCGACGACCAGCGCAGGACGTCGAGCTCGACGTGGACGATGCCGACGCCGAGCGTGAGCGCGGTCAGCGCGACGAAGAACTTCGAGGCGAAGAACACCATCGGGAACCAGCCCAGCGACGGCTCGCGGTGCCCCATCCAGCCGCTCGCGAAGGAAGCGGTCGCGCCCGTGTGGCACGTCGCGCACTGCGTCGCGCGCTCCGCGAGCGTCCACTGCGCGGGCGCCTTCACCGCGTGCGCGGTGTGGCAGTCGGTGCACGTGGCGGCGCGCGAGACGCCGAGACGCGCGGCCATGCCGTGGAAGCTCTCCGCGTAGGACGCCGTCGCTTCGGCGTGGCAGCTCTGGCACACGTTGCCCATCTCCTGCTTGAAGGCCCGCAGGTCGGCCGCGGTGAGCGGGGCGTGGGGGATCGTCCGCTGCTTCGGGTGGCACTCGGTGCAGGAGAAGTCGCCGTGCACCGACGAGCGGAACGCGGCGACGTCGACGGAGACCTGGAGCGTCTCGCCGTCCGGCAGCTTCGTCAGCTTGTCCTTCTGGCCATGGCACGTCGCGCACAGCGCATAGGACGGCGTCGTCGGGTCCTGCGCGACGACGGTCGCGTGGCACGTGACGCAGCTGTCGGGCTTGTAGGCGGCGTGGTCGGGGGGCGGGAGCGGGACGGTCGTCCCCGCAGGGATGGCGGATGGGTCCGCCCCAGGCCCGTGGCACGTCGAGCACTGGTAGGTCCCATCCGGTCCCTGCGGCACCAGAGGGTGCGCAACGCCGCGCAGCGACGGACCGAGGAGCGTCGCCGCGAGCAGGGCCGCGGCCACGATCCCGGCAAGGAAGAGAAGACGTCTCACCACGGCACGGCCCTCATCGCCTCGACGACGCCGACGCCGAGGAGCGCGAGCGCGAGGAGGAACGGAACGGCGTAGAGCGGCCGCCACGCGCGGCCCCGTCGCGCCGAGCCGTGCACGGCGACCGCGGGGCGGAGCTCGCGGAACGATCCCGCCGCCACGAACAGCCCGAGCCCGACGGCGAGCCACGCGACCGTGAAGCGGACGGCGATCTCCACGACGTTCATCGGCGGATCACGCTCTCTTTCGCCCGAACGATGGGGCGGTGACGCGCGGCGCGGCATCCACACATCGGGTCAATGTGGTCCACGCGCGCCGCGGGACGGGGTGAACGTTGGATGTACATCTGGGCCCTCACCGCGGGGTCTCCAGCGCCGCGACGAGCTGCCGCATCTCGTCGAGGTGCAGCGTTCCGATGCGGACGTCGCGCACGACGCCCTGCCGGTCGAGGAAGACGTGCGTCGGATACGCGAGCACCGCGTAGCGGCGAGATGCCGACTCCTGCGGATCCGCGGCCCACGGATACGAGAGGCCGACGGTGCGAACGTAGTCGGAGATGCTCGTGGGCGTCTCCCCCACTCCGACGGCGAGGAAGGCGAGGTCGCTCCCGGCGTCGCGGCGCTCGCGCACGAGGCGGTCGATGTCGGGGTCCTCGGCGCGGCAGTTGACGCACCAGGTCGAGAAGAACGTCAGCCACACCGGCCGCCCGCGGAGGTCGCTCAGGCGAACGGCCGAGCCGTCCGCCCCGGTGGCGACGAAGTCAGGACCGGGAGCGCCGACGTACCTCGCGCCGGAGGCCTCGCCGGGCTGGAGCGCGCCGATGAACAGCGCGACCGCGAGGATCGCGCCGAAGATCCCGAGGAGCCGGCGCGCGTCGCGCAGGCGCGCGCTAGCGCCCGATACCCGCATACGAGTGCAGGCCTCCGAAGAACAGGTTGCCGAAGTAGGTGAAGAGCACCGCGCCGAACCCCAGGACCAGGAGAGCGGCGCTGCGGTCACCCTTCCAGCCGCGGAGCGTGCGCGCGTGCAGGTACGCGCCGTAGATGAGCCACGTGACGAGCGACGCGGTCTCCTTGGGGTCCCAGCCCCAGTAGCGGCCCCACGCGACGTCGGCCCAGAGCGCGCCGAGGATGATCACGAGCGCCATGAACGGGAAGCCGACGGTGATGGAGCGGTAGCCGACCTCGTCGAGGACGCGCGCGTCGGGGAGGATCCCGGCGGGAACGCGCTCGCGCAGGAGGTAGAGCACCGCCGCGCCGAACGAGACCGCGAAGGTCCCGTACGCGACGATCGACACGGCGACGTGCACGGTGAGGAGCAGGTTGTTCTGCAGCGCCGGGACGAGCGGCCTGGCGTCGGGCGAGATGGTGCTCGCGTACCAGAGGACCGCGAGCGCCGCGGGGACGACGATCGCGCCGATGGCGCGCACGCGCGTGCGCAGCTCGACGTAGGTGTACGCGGCGACGATGCCCCACGCGAACGCCGCGGCGAACTCGTGCATGTTCGAGAAGGGGCCGTGCCCGGTGTAGACGGCGCGGAAGATCATCCACAGCGTGAGGAACGCGAGGCCGTTCCACAGCAGGAGCGACGCGTACTTGCCGGATCCGTCGGCGTCCGCGACGGCCACCTGCGCGCCCGGTCCGCCCGCGGTGACGGCGCGCGCGGCGAGAGTGCGGCGGCCGAAGGTCTCCCAGACGTAGAACACGCTCGCCAGCGCGAGCGCGATGAGCGCCGCGACGAGCATGTACTGCGACATCTTGTCCATGCGCTACTCCTTCGAGACGGCCGTCGCCGCCTCACGAACGATCTCCGCCACCTCGTCGTCGCCCTCGCGCCGGCCGACGGTCAGCGCGGCGACCCGCGCTCCGGCGTCGGCGACCGCGAGGCGTGCCCAGAGGCGGCGGTACGGGAGGGCGAAGACGGCGGAGAGGCCGAGGACGAACAGGACGCTCGCCGTCCAGATGAGCGGCACCGTCGGATCGCGCGCGACGCGCAGGCCCGTGAACTGACGCTCGCGCACGAAGGCGAAGCGCAGGCCGCCGAGCTCGATCTCGCCGCCTTGCGTCACGTTCCCGCTCGCGAGCGGCGCGGACGATCCACTCCGATAGAGCTCGACGCGCATCTCGCCGGGACGGATGAGGACGTCGCCCTGTCCGCCGGTCGATGGCGCGACGACGTACGCCGTGAGACCCGTCCCGTCGAGCGACAGCGATCCCGCCGGGCGGTCGCCGTCGACGCGCCACGCGAGCGCGACCCCGTCGTCGTACACCCGGCGTCCGGACGCGTCCGTCACGCGCATCTGCGCGGACGGACCGAAGAACGACTGGTAGAAGCGGACGCCGTCGTACTCGAGCGGATCGTTCACGCGGATCGTCTTCCGCCCGACTTCCGCGCCGCCGCGGTAGAGGACGAGGTCGCTGCGGTAGTCCTTCGGCTCGCCGGTCGGGTAGTACTCGGCCACGAAGCTGTCGGCGCGCACGGCGAGCCCGTCGAGGCCGACGTCGCGCGTCGAGCCCTCGGGCACGACGAAGGCGTCGTCGTCCCAGCGCACCTGGGTACCGATGCCGGCGGCGACGAGCAGGAGCACGAGGCTGAGGTGCGAGAGGAGCGTGCCGAAGCGCGCGAGGCGGTGACGGTCGGCGTACACGTGCGTGACGCCGTCGCGCTCGACGGCGACGACGCGGTAGCCGCGCCGCGCGAGCGCGCGGCGCAGCGACGCGACCGCTGTCTCGAGGCGCGCCGTCGTGGTCGCGGCCGCGGCGGTCGGCCGCTCGAACATGGACGCGGCCAGCCGCAGGTGGGGGCGGTACGACTCGCGCCACAGCGTCCGCGCGCGATGGATCGAGCACGCGCTGACGGAGAGCGCGAGGGCGCCGAGGAGGGCCTCGTACCACCACGTCCGGAAGACGTTGAAGACGCCGATGAGAGCGAGCGCGTCCGTCCACACGCCGAAGCGGGGGCGGACCTTGTCCAGCCAGGCGTCGCGGTCGGGGCCGGCGAGCGGCACGACGGCCGGGGCCTGGATGACGAGCGTGCCGACCAGCGTCGCGGCCGCGAGCAGGAGGATGAGCACGAGGGCCGTGCGGACCGAGAGGAGCAGCTGCCAGACGCGGCGGATCATGGCTCGGTCTCGAGGACGAGCTCGTCGTCGTCCGCGTCGTCGCGCGGCGGCGGTCGGCGCGCGGCGCGTGGCGTGGCGCGGCGCGCGCCCCGCCGGCGCCGCAGG
>JAGWSB010000019.1 GCA_028876375.1 Chloroflexota bacterium
ACGATCAGCGTGATGCCATCGACGCGGACCACGCGCACGGTGGTGCCCGCAGTAATCGACCGCCCGCGTGAACGAGCGAGCCACTCGATCCCGTGCAATTTCACTTGGCCTGGCCGGATGCGGTCGATCTCACTGAGAGCAGCGGCGATCTCCCCCGGTATCGCCGCAGCGTTGCTTCGAAACTGCGGCGAGGCCGTGAGGAAGTAGCGCCGGGCGGCAGTGCGCGTCAGAATCAACAGAAGAGCACCGGTCACCACGAAGACCGCAAGTTGTTGCTCAATACCGTCGAGTCCGACTCCGGCTGCGACGCTCGTTGCGATCGCGGCGACCCCCACGGGCCAGAAGAACATCGAGGGCACAACGACCTCGGCGCCCAGCAATAGGAGACCCGCGATCGCCCACACGGCGGCGACGACCATTTCGCAGCCACTCCCACGCGCCCGAATTCCCGGCGGCGACCGGCATCCTAGGCCTGCTTGACCGGCTAGTACAGACTCAACCCTTCAAGGGCAAGGAGGGGCGAAGGGTGGGGATCTTCGACAAGGTGCGCGAAGTAGCGGCCGACGCAAAGGCGAAGCGCGAAGCCGAGCAGAAGGCGTTACGCGACGCAGAGGAGACCCGTGCGAGACACGCGCAAGAAGTGCGCGAGGCCGCCCTCCGCCAGGCGCAGACCACATGTCCACTCCCCGTGACCCCCGACAGCCGAGCCTTGCCTGGTGGACTGCAACTCTTTCCGGATGAGTTCGTGGTCAGCGTGGGCAAGGACTGGGGATGGAGTTCTCAGAAACTCACGCTCACCACACATCGGATCATCTACTCGCGTGGCCGGCTCGCGAAAGACCAGGAGAGCGTGTACCTCACCGATATCCGCGACATCAAGTTCCACAAGCCGCTCTTGGGATTCGGCACGCTTCTTCTGGAAACCGCAGGCGGTCACAGCGTCGAAGGCCTGCCAGCAGCCTCCAATGGCCAGTCGATCCGCGACAAGTTGCTACAGATGACCCATTACGCGCGGCAGAGGGCTGCCGTTCCGCAGCAGGTCGTGCAACAGGTGACCGCGCCACAGCCGGACAGGTATGAGCAACTAAAGCGGGCCGCCGAACTGAAGGATCAAGGCGTTCTGACCGCCGATGAGTTCGAAGCGGAAAAGCGGCGCATTCTCGATCAGGGCTGACATTGACCTCGTCGGGCCCGGGCTTCAATGCCTGATTCCCGAGTGGCCGCTTTCGCCCTCTCCTGATGGGTGGAGATCCTCGCGAGGCTCACACGATCATGGGTCACCTAAGAGGATTTCGTCAGGTGCGCGCTAAGCGGGATACCGGCGGGATGCGTCCAGCGCCATGGCTCCTCATGTCGCTCCTCGCTGCGACTTCCTGCATCACCATCGTGCAGGCCCCACCGGCAAGCGCAGTTCCTGTGGCTGCAGCCTCGGCGTCACCGACAGCGACGCTGCTCATCGCGTCAGTCCCACCTACTCCAGTGCCGACTGTCGCACCGACTCCTTCGCCCACCGTCCGCCGTCCACCTGCCGAGGTCGCGGCTGCGGCAACGGTCTTGATCGATTCGCCCGCAGGCCATGGCTCGGGGGCTTACATCGGTTCGAACGCGGTCCTCACGGCGGCGCACGTCGTCACCGGCCGTGGGCCATACACGATCTCATTCAACGACCGACGCATCGGTGTGGCGGTCATTAGCACCCTGGACTCCGGGGACGACCTCGCGCTTCTTTCGGTACCGGGTCTCGACGCTAGCGGCGCCGTCGCCCTTCGGTGGGGAGATGCACAGCAACTGCATCTCGGCGATCCGCTGACCGTTGTCGGCTATCCGTCGTTCGTGGGCATCACCGCGACGCAAGGCATCTTCTCGGGTCTGAAGAGCGACGGCGGGACCTACTTCATACAGACCGATGCCGCCATCAACCCAGGCAACTCGGGGGGCCCGGTGGTCAACGCCGATGGCCAGTTGGTCGGCATCGCCGATTGGAAGATCGTCAGCGTCTCCGGCGCAGCCGCGCAGGGTCTCGGGTTCGCCGTCGCGGCGACTTCTGCTCGGCCGTTTGTCGAACGAGGTACGACGGCGGCTGGGCCGAGCATCGGCGACCCGAGCGTCGTCGCAGTACAGGTGATGGCCACCTATTACGGCTATCTCCAGGCGCGCGACTTCTACAGCGCATGGTCGATGCTGTCGGAGGATTCGCGGCTAGCGCAGCCGTACACGGACTGGGTCAACGGCTACTCGCAGACATACACGACCCGCTTCGTCGCGACGAGCACGACGCGCCTCTCCGCCACGTCCGCGCGGGTCTTCGGCAATGTCATCGCGACGGAGAACTTCCCCAACAACCCGCGCGGCTACGTGACGCAGTCGGTATACAGCGGCTACTACGACGTTGCGTATCTCGGTGCTCGGTGGATCGTCCATGGTGGAACACTGACCCTGGCCTCACGGGGATTCGTCCCTCAATGAACCGTCTTGCCACGCTCCTCCGTCGCGCTGGCGTCCCTGGCTTTCGGACCGCCAGGCGCGCGAATCAAGTCGTCGCGACGGTCGGCTACATCCTTATCGCGATCTCACTCTTCGGCGGCTACTGGTATTCGGCGTTCCTCGGACTCTTCGCACTCTCCGTCGTCCTCCTCGCGACGAACGCGTGGGGCGTGCGCAGTCGTCTTCCAGGTTTTCGGTCCGCGAATCGCCTTACCGTTGTCGGCACCTGGCTCGGCTACGTGGTCGCGGGATTTCTCGTGACGAGCACGCTGACGGCGACCGTCGATGCCGACCATCTCGCGGCAGACCGAGCGGCGCAGTTGGGGCGCACGGGGAACGCGACAGCATCACCAGCCGTGTTGGAGAGCGCGAAACCGAGCAGCGCTCCGTCATCGCCGCGCGTCTCGGCCACTGCGACCCTCGGCGCCTCTTCGGCGAGCCGACCACCGACCTCGTCTGTCCCCACGTTCGCCATCGCTGCTGTCTCTGGCAGCGTTTGCGCCGGGCGTGACCCACACGACCACGTCTACAACCCGTACCGGCTCGTGGTCCAAGATCCGTGCAAGACCGCCGCGGGTATCGTGACGTTCACTCGGCGTGAGGCTGACGGGGATTGGCATATCGGGCTGAGCCTCGATGCCGGGCAAGAATCGCTGCTCAACGCGAAGAACCTCACGGACGAGCAGGGAGACCTCGTTGTCGAGGTCATATGCGCGCTGCCCATAACACAGGCCGACGCGGTCAGTGCGTGCAGTGGTTACGCGAACACGATCCCGATACCCACGGTCGGTTCACACATCTCCGTGGTCGGGCCGTACGTGCTGGACGCGGACCATGGCTGGATGGAGATACATCCGGTGTGGTCGCTCGACGGTGCAACCCGATCCACTCCCGGTCCTACCGCGAGTGCAATTGCGACGGTCGTCCCGCTCGCTCCTGCCGCGACATCACTCGTCGCCACGCCGACGCCCATCCCGCAGACCGTCGCCCCCGTTGCGCCGCCCACGTCGGCGCCAACGACGGCCGCAAACCTCTGTGGCGCGGCGGCGAACCCGTGGGGCTACAACTTCTGTTCGGGGTCCCTCATCTATTCGCCGCCATCGAACTTCTGTACCTACTTCGGCTGCATTGCGAGTTTCTGGAACGGCGCTGGCTACGTTGTGCAGTGCACCGATCTCACGTTCAGCAAGTCGGGTGGCCGCTCCGGCTCCTGCTCGAAGCATGGAGGGGATTACCGCCCGCTGTACGCGCCGTGAGCAATGGGAGCATCCACCACGCCTGAGCGCGCTGACGCATTCCTCCTTGCCGCGGGTCGCATCCTCCCACAGCGGTCGAGCACCAGGCCGAGCGTAACCCTTCGTCCCCTACGCGCGATGATCAAGCCGTCGGCGGGCTGACCTTTGATAGTCACGTTCAGAGAGGACAGCAGCAAAGCGCTTGGGAGGTCCGATAGTGCTCTCGCGACTGCAACACGCACCCGACAGGATCTCGGTGATCCTCGGGACGCAACTGGCCCGCTTGCCCCACGTCGCGTGGTGGCATCACATCGCGTTCGCCGTTTGGATCGGCTTTTGGGCGGCGACACTGATACACGGATGCAGCGAAACGGCTCTCTTCTACGCCGGGCCCTTCGCCATCCGCCCGGTCTACCTGCTCGCGTCGTCGATGGGTCTGCTCGGTCATGCGGTCTTCATCTTCACCAAGCCGCCGCACAAGATCTGACCCACCGAGCGCGCTACAAGGCTGTCGCCACCCCGATCTGCGCGGGACCGGCAAGCGTAGCTCGCGGCCATCGTCAGCTCGTAGAGGTCCGTCAGCAGCGCGTGCGACGACGTATGGCTACGGCTCGACGGCGATCTTGTTGTGCACGGCTCGGACACCCTTGGTCGTCCAGGCGAGACGCTCGGCGTCGTACCGGCGCGCGTACGACGTCACCGTGCCCTGGAGGATGACGCGACCGGCGTCGACGACCGCGTCGACGTCGCTCGTCGGCAGCCTTCGGTGCAGGGCCGCTTTGATCTCCTCGAAGATCTCCGCGTCGCCGCGGGGTCGCGGCTCGATGACGATGTGGTCGTTCACGTGCTCGACGCCGCTGAGGCGCGCGACAGCGTCGTGGGCGGCCTTGCGTTGCGCCCAGTTCTCGACCGTGCCCTTGAGGGTCACGACGCGGTCCCGGACGATCGAGTCGATGCGCTCCTCGGGGACGTCGGCGTCCCAGGTGAGCGCGCTACGCACCGCCCGAGCGAGCGTGGTGTCGTCACGCGTCGTGTCCCTCGTGACGGTCAGCTTGTTCGCGACATCCTTGACGCCCGGCACCTCGCTCGCGACGTTGGCCGCTTGACCCAGCTGCAGGTAGGTCGAGACCATGCCCGTCAGCGTCACGACGCCGTGGTCGACCTCGACGCCGATGCCGCCCGGGTGGAAGCGATAGTCGCGCTCGAGCTCCGCGAGCACGTCCATTTGGACCTGTTTGTCGGTCTTCGTCGGCGCTGGTCGCAGGGTGGTCATGGGGTCCTCCTCTCCGGCCGAGCCACGCCGTGCCCGAGGGACCGGCTAGATGTGCTCGCCGTGGACGGGATGCTCGTGGTCGTGGACGTGCGCACGCCGAGCGTGGTGCTCGTCCTCGTTGGCCCTCCCGTAGTCGTGGCTGTGCACCACCTGGCGATGGTCGTGCTCATGGGTGTGCCAGCTCGCCTGGTGGCGCCACTCCGGTGGCTCACCCTCCACGTGCACGTGCGTCAGGTGGTAGTGGTCGTGCGTGTGCACCCTCGGCTCGTGGGTGTGCGTCGCCTGGGTGCCTTCGCCTTCGGTCCGCTGCTTGAGTGACGTGAGCATTCATCGACCTCCCTGCCGATGCTCCGCGCCGCAACCTCGCACCGTAGAGGCCCTTGCCCCGACCCGCGCCTGCCGTACAGACCGCGGCGGAGGACCATGCGTCCGCGCTCGATAGGTCGAACAGAGGGAACACGCAGGGAAGCCGGCTGCTACTGCCTATCGCTCTGGACCGCGTGGAAGCGCAGCAGGCGCGGCCAGTCCACGAGCGTGAAGGCGACGAGCAGCGCGATGAGGGCGATCTCCACCGCGACGTAGACGGCGTCATGCCAGTAGCCCTCGAAGACCGCCTCGAAACGTTCGCTCGCGACATGGGCGGTGTTGACCCAGAAGGCGTAGCTCACGAGGCGGCCGGCCAGGAACGCGCCCGCGATCGGCCCCAGCCGCATCCCCGTGAGGCCCGCCGCGACGAAGAGCTGGTTCGACGGGATCGGGCCGAAGGAGTAGACGAGCATCGCCAGCGGCGGAGCCCAGCGCGCGCGCGACTCGAGCGACGCTCCGAGCTCGTGAAGGGACCGGCGCCGCGCGGGGCCGAGGAGCGCTGAACCCCACGTTCGGCTGGCGAGGGCGAGAGCGAGCCGACCGGCGCTGGCGGCGATCGCGCCGCCGACCGCGAGGGGCAGCAAGGGGAGATCGAACGTCACGAGGAAGAACGCCAGGACGGACCACGTCGGAGGCATGAAGGCCGGCGCCAGATTCACGAGGAACACGGTCACCAGAGCCAGGATCACGCCGCGTCATGGTGGACCGCGCGCGACCGCGCGGTGAGCCGCGGACGGCGGAAGCGCGGAGCGACATCGTCCCATACGAGAAGGGCGGATGCGGGCCCCGCCTGAGCACTCTGGCCGCAGTCAGCGCCGATCGGTGTCCCTACGTTGTTGGCAGCGCTTTCAGGCGAGGTGCGAGATGTCGGTGAGCAGTGACGAGGCCATCGCGCGTGCGGTGCGGCGGGAGCTGCACGAAGACGCGGCGACGACCGAGCTTCGCATCGCGGTCGAGGTCGAGGGCGGCGTCGTGCGCCTGCGCGGAAAGGTCCCGGAGGTCGGCGATGCCGAGAACGCGGAGGAGGTCGCCGGGCGCGTGCCGGGTGTCGGCGAGGTCATCGAAGAGCTCGTCGTAGCCGCGCAAGAGGAATGAAAATGACGCACGCACGGTCGCACGTGCAGTGACCGCATGGATCCGCCGGATCAGCTCTACATGTCCATCTCTGGCAGGCCGGGCGCCGTCTCCGCCTTCTTCTCCGGGATCTCGGCGACGACCGCCTCCGTCGTGAGCGCCATGCCGGCGACCGACGCCGCGTTCTGCAGGGCGCTCCGCGTGACCTTCGCCGGGTCGACGATCCCCGCTCCGACCATGTCGACGAAGCGGTCGGCCCGCGCGTCGTAGCCCTGACCGGCAGGCATCGCGCGCACCTTCTCGAGGTACAGCTCGCCGACCTTGCCGGCGTTGGCGCAGATCTGGACGAAGGGGGCTTCGAGAGCGCGCTCGACGATGCGCACCCCGGTCCGCTCGTCGCCCTCGAGCCCGATGCCGTCCGCCAGCGCCTTCTGGGCGAGCAGAAGGACGATGCCGCCGCCCGGGACGATGCCCTCTTCGACGGCGGCCTTGGTCGCGAGGATGGCGTCCTCGATGCGGTGCTTCTTCTCCTTCTGCTCGACCTCCGACGCCGCGCCCACCTTGATGACGGCGACGCCGCCGGAGAGCCGCGCCAGCCGCTCCTGGAGCTTCTCCTTGTCGTAATCCGAGGTCGTCTCGGCGATCTGCGCCTTGAGCGCCTTGATCCGCGCCTCGATCGCCTCCTTGCCCCCGGCGCCCTCGACGACCGTCGTGTCGTCCTTGTCGACCGTGACACGGCGCGCGCGTCCGAGCTGCTCGACGCGCGTCTGGTCGAGCTTCAGCCCGAGGTCCTCGGAGATGACCTGGCCGCCCGTCAACGTCGCCAAGTCCTCGAGCATCGCCTTGCGGCGGTCGCCGAAGCCGGGCGCCTTCACGGCGACGGTCGCGAGGGTCCCGCGCACCTTGTTGACGATGAGCGTCGCGAGCGCCTCGCCCTCGACGTCGTCGGCGACGACGAGGAACGGCCTTCCGAGCTGCACGACCTTCTCGAGGATGGGCAGGATGTCCTGGAGCCCCGCGATCTTGCGGTCCGTGATGAGGATGACGGGATCCTCGAGCACGGACTCCATGCGCTCGACGTTGGTAACGAAGTACGGCGAGACGTAACCGCGGTCGAACTGCATGCCCTCGACGACCTCGAGCTCCGTCGCGATGCCCTTGGAGTCCTCGACCGTGATGACCCCGTCCTTGCCGACCTTGTCCATCGCGTCGGCGATCAGCTCGCCGATCGCGTGATCCGCGGACGAGATCCCGGCCACCTGGGCGACGTTCTCGTGCCCTTTCACCGGCACGGCGATCTTCTTTATCTCCGCGACGACCCCCTCGACCGCCGTCTCGATCCCCGCCTTCAGCCGCATCGGATCGGCCCCCGCGGCGACATTGCGGAATCCGTCCTGGACCATCGCCTGCGCCAGGAGCGTCGCCGTCGTGGTGCCGTCGCCGGCGACGTCGTTCGTCTTGGTCGCGACCTCGCGCAGCAGCTGCGCGCCGAGGTCCTCGTAGGGATCCTTCAGCTCGATGTCCTTCGCGATGGTGACGCCGTCGTTGATGACGAGCGGCAGCCCGTACTTGCGCTGCAGCACGACATTGCGGCCCTTGGGTCCGAGCGTCACGCGTACCGCATCGGCGAGGACATCCATCCCGCGCTTCAGGCTCTCGCGGGCTTTGACATCGAAGATCACGGCTCTGGCCATGGGCCGTCTCCTTCGGAGGTAGATCCGCCGCGGAGACGACGCTATCGGCGCCTCAAGGCGTGGGAAGCGACGAACGGAAGCAGGTACCGGGTCCGTGCGCGGACGGCCGATCGTCCGCGGGAAGTGACGGAGGGACATTCGGCCGGCCCGAGGCATCCATCGGCACGGTCGGCGACGCGTGCGAGGGTCGGATGATCCGCGCGGGCGTTGGCATCCAACGATCCCTTTCCCCCTCCGCCGGGGACCCCTCTCCATCGCGCGGTCCGGCATGCGCAGATGGGGACCGTTGGCGGCTGTGCGTCGGCGAGGCATCGCGTACGGTCGATGCCGGCCGCCGCAAGGCGATCCGCCACGCTCGAACGTGAGAGGCGTCGTCCCTCATGGCCTTACGGGTGCAGCACACGGCTTGGCGCTCCTGGTCGCGCCGTCGCCCTCGGCGGGCGGCGTCGCATGTCGGGATCGCCGCCGGAGCGCTGGGGGTCGCCGTCGCGGTGTCCGCGCTCCTCGCCGGGACGGCCCTGGCGAGCGTGATCGGCTTCTTCACCGCCGACCTCCCCAGCGTCCACGATCTCGAGAGCGCTCCCCTGCCTCTCTCGACGCGCATCTTCGACCGCAGCGGCGAGCATCTCCTCTACCGGCTCGAGGACGAGCGGCGTGAGCTGGTGTCGCTCGACGAGGTGCCCGAGCTCCTACAGCAGGCGACGACCGCGATCGAGGACAAGACGTTCTGGCAGAACCCGGGGATCGACCTCGGCGGGATCGTGCGCGCGGCGCAAGCGGACCTGGAGAGCGGAGGCATCGCGCAGGGCGGCTCGACGATCACCCAGCAGCTCATCAAGATCCGCATCCTCGGCGACGAGCCGACATTCACGCGCAAGATCAAGGAAGCGATCCTCGCGCTCGAGGCCTCGCGCGAATACAGCAAGCGGCGCATCCTGGAGATGTACTTCAACCAGGTCTACTACGGGAACCAGGCGTACGGGATCAAGGCGGCGGCGGCGACGTACTTCGGGGTCGGCGACCTGTGCGAGCTGACCCTCGGACAGATGGCGCTCCTCGCGGGCCTGCCGCAGAAGCCATCGGAGTACGACCCGGTACGGTCGCCAGACGCGGCGCGCGCGCGGCGCGCCGACGTGCTCGCGGCGATGGTCGACAACGGATACGTCTCCGCGGACCAGGCGGCCGCCGCCGCGCGCGAGCGCATCGTGGTCTCGCCGGTGGCGACCCCGATCGCGGTGCCGCACTTCGTGTTCCGCGTGCGCGAGCAGCTCGCGGAGATCTTCGGCCCCGTCGCTGTCTATCGCGGCGGCTACGACGTCTACACCTCCCTCGACTGGAACATGCAGCAGCTCGCCGAGAAGGAGGTCCGCGATCACGTCGATGCGCTCCGCGACTCCAACGTCCACAACGCGTCGCTCATCACGATGGACCCCACCACGGGAGAGATCCTCGCGTACGTCGGCAGCGCCGACTACGCCGACGGCTCGCCGCAGGTCCGTGGCGATTACGACTCGGCCGGGATCGCGTACCGCCAGCCGGGGTCGACGTTCAAGATCTTCACCTACCTCGCCGGGATGCAGCGCCTGGGGCTCACGGCGTCGTCGATGCTCAACGACATCCCGTTCTGCATGCCCGACGGCAGCGCGAAAGGGTACTGCCCGACGAACGCGGCGCAGGCCGGTGGCTGGTCTCCGCAGAGCGGGCCGATCTCCCTGCGTCAGGCGCTGCGCGAGTCGCTCAACCTCCCCGCCCTCTCCGTCGGGCGGATGGTGGGCGTCGACGCGATCATGGACACCGTCGCGCAGCTGGGGATCCGCCGCGACTGGGGCGACCGCAGCCGCTACGGGCTCTCATTCGCCATCGGCGCGGCGGAGATGCGCCTCATCGACATGGTGAGCGCGTACCAGGTCGTCGCGGACCTCGGCGTCCGCGTCGAGCCGACGTTCATCGCGCGCATCGAGGACGCCCGCGGAGGCGTCGTGAAGGACTACACGCGGCCGGAGGGCCGCCGGGTCCTCGACGCCGGCCTGGCCTACGTCTTCGACGACATCCTGAAGGACAACACCGACCCGAATGGCTCGTGGCTCTTCGGGCCCTGGACGTCGATCGGGCGGCCCGCGGCGCTCAAGACGGGGACGACGGACGAGCTCCAGGACGTGTGGGCCATCGGCTTCACGCCTCAGCGTCTCACCGGCATCTGGATGGGCAACGCGGATAACTCCGCCATGCGCGGCATCACGTCGGCGATGGGACCCGGAGTGCTGTGGCGCGACTACATGCGGAGCGTGGTCGGCGGGCTGCCGGCGGTGTGGTACCAGCGGCCCGAGGACGTCACGAGCGTCACCGTCTGCGTCAACCCCGCGCCCATGGGCGGCAACGGGTCGGGGAAGCTTCCGGGCCCGGGGTGCCCGTGGGGCTATCGCCGGACGGAGGTCTACGTGAAGGGGACCGAGCCGACGACGAACGACGCCGACGTCTACTACGGCAGCTGCTACCACGTCGTCGCTCACTTCCCGGACTGGCAGAGATACGCCAACGCCTGGGTCGCGGGGACGCCGAAACGCTACGGCGGCTCCTACTGCGGGACGGCCGGCGTCGTCTCCCCGGTGACGACGCCCTCGCCCACACCCTCCTCGAGCGAGCGCGCCTCGCCGTCCCCCGCCGTCACGCCGCGCCCGTCGCGGTAGCTGCCCGCCGCGGGCGTGCCGTCGCTCGCGCTCCGACGCCAGAGCGGTCGACGGTGCCTAGCCCACCTGCTCGACGGGCTCGCTCCGCGGTGTCGCGATGCGACGGAAGCCGTGGAACGCGACGTACAGCACGAACGCGAGCACGAAGCCGACCAGGAAGGTGAGATCCCCGAGCTGCGGCGCGGCCAGCGGGACGGGGCCGGTGTACAGCGCCTGCGCCGCGAAGAAGTAGATCGACACGACACCCGCGACCAGCATCGCGGCGAACCCGGCCCAGCCGTTGTTCGCGCGCGAGAAGAAGATCGACTCGTCGCCGAAGTCGCCGCGACGGAGGACGTAGTCGGCGAAGACGACGCCGAGCCACGGCGCGATCCAGTAGCTGATGACGAGCAGGAAGTCCTCGTACTTGCTGCCGGGGCCGACGTTCGCCTGGAACGCGATGCCGATGACGAGACCGAGGACGCCGGAGGCGACGGCCACGAGGGCGCGGCGCTGATGGAGCGTGAGACGGATGCCCAGCGTGAGGAACGACATCGCGCCGGAGTAGATGTTGAGGACGTTCGCCGCGACCGCGCCGAGCGCGATCATGAGCAGCGTCGCCTGGAACAGCAGGCCCGGCATCGCGTGCACCATCTGCGCGGTCGGGATGTCGTTCGGGCCCCACTGCGTCCCGGCGACGGTGCCGAGCCCCGCGCCGGCGATCTCGAGCACGACGCAGGAGAGGAACACGCCGACGCCGGCCCACCAGCCGACGGCGCGTCGATCGACGTCGGGGCGCTGGTAGCGCGTGTAGTCGGACGCGTAGGGGTTCCAGCCCACGGCGTAGCCGAAGGCGGCCGCGGTCGTGAGCATGAACGCGCCGACGTCGCCGCCGAAGGCGAGCGGCGCCTTCGCGTTGAACCCGACGGCGTGGCTGTTCGAGAGGATGAAGATCGTCGCCAGGCCGAAGATGACCGCGAGGGGCACGAAGGCGTAGCGCTCGAAGGCGTGGACGAGGTTGTGGCCGAAGAAGGCGACGACGACCTGCGCGGCGACGACGATGAGGTACGCGAGCCAGAAGAGCGAGAACGGCATGCCGAACAGCGCCATGAGGGCGAACGCGCCGCTGACGCTGTTGACGATGAACCAGCCGATCGCAGCGGTGAAGGTGTTGAGGCCCGCCGGGAGGACGTTGCCCCAGTAGCCGAAGCCCGCGCGGCCCTGGACCATCTGCGGGACGCCGAAGCGCGGGCCCCAGGAGCTGAGGATCCCGTGGGTCAGCGAGCCGAGCGCGGTCCCCGCGACGATGCCGGCCACGACCGCCCAGAAGCTCCCGCCGAAGAGGATGATGCCGAGCGTCCCGACGTACACCGTCGCGAACTCGAGGTTCGGCGACGTCCACGTCCAGAAGAGGTCGATCGCGCGCCCGTGGCGCTCGCGCAGCGCGATGTACTCCACCCCGCCGGGCTCGACCGCGACGACGCGCTCGCCGTACTGACCCTCGCGGGTCGGGATGCGCTGCTCGACGACCTCCGCGCTGGCCATCCGCCACCCCTCCCTGTTCGATCCGCCGCCGGACGGCGCCGAGTGTATCGGCAGGCCCCGTGGCCCTGCCTCGCGCCGCTACTCGTACCGCAGCGCTTGGATGGGATGCAGACGGGCGGCGCGCATGGCCGGGTACAGCCCGAACACGACGCCGATGCAGACCGAGACGCCGACGGCGACAGCGATCGTGCCGGGGGTGATGGCGACGGGCAGGCCGGCCTCGAGACGCTTCGCGACCTCCGTGATCGCCCAACCCAGGAGGATGCCGAGGAGTCCGCCGGTGCCGGTGAGCGTGATGGCCTCGATGAGGAACTGCGACAGGATGTCACGGCGCCGCGCGCCGACGGCCTTGCGGATGCCGATCTCGCGCGTCCGCTCGTTCACCGAGACCAGCATGATGTTCATGATCCCGATCCCGCCGACGAGGAGGGAGATGCCGCCGATCGCTCCGAGCAGGAGCGTGAACGTGCCGGTGATGGTGTTGAGCGCCGAGAGCGTGTCGTTCTGGTTGAGGACCTGGAAGTCGGCGTTCGCCGGGTCGGCGATCTTGTGCCGCTGCAGGAGGATGTTCTGCACGTCCGCCGTCGTCTGATCCATCGCCTCCGACGACGTCGCCTTGATGACGATCGAGTTCACGGTCGTCGTGCGTCCGGTGAGGACGTGCTGCGCCGTCGTCGTCGGCACCAGGACCTGATCGTCGCGGTTGAAGCCGAAGGTCGTCCCCTTCGGCTCGAGCACGCCGATGACCTTGAAGTTGATGATCCGCGCGCGATGCTTGTTGCCCCCGAAGCCGCCGAACAGCGATCGCATCTGGATGGTCTGCCCGACCGGGTCCGAGTCGCCGAAGAGGTCCTCCGCCGTCGCGGCGCCGAGGACGGCGACCTGCGCGTCGACGTTGATCTGCGACTGGTCGAAGAACGCGCCGTCGGCGACGTTCCAGTCACGCACCGCCGGGTAGTCCGCGGTCACGCCGATGACGCGGGTGTTCCAGTTCTGGCCCGCCGCCGTGATCTGCCACGGCCCCGCCTGCTGCTCGGCCTCGACCGCCGCGATCTCGCCGCCCAGCTGGTCGTCGATCGCCTTCATGTCGTCGAGGGTGAGCGTCTGGGCGACGGGCCCGACCGCGCGGAGCCCGTTCTGCGTCTGCGCCTGGGGCGTGACGGTCACGAGGTTGGAGCCGAGGGAGAGGATCGTCGCCTGGACCTGCTGCGAGGCGCCGTTGCCGACGGCGACCATGGCGATGACGGCGGCGACGCCGATGATCACGCCCAGCATCGTCAGCGACGAGCGCAGCTTGTTGACCGCGATCGAGCGCAGACCTTCGTGGAACGAGTCGAGAAGCCTGATGGGACGTCCCCTCCTGCCCGATGGCCGCGATAGCCGCGGCGGTCGGCAAGTCTAGAGGAGCCGCGTCGAGCGCCGCCCGGGCGGGCAGGTGGTTCGTCACACGAAGCATGACCGCGGCGTTGTCCGGTAGGATGGACGTATCCGGTCCTCAGACCTCTCCCCGGTAGCGCACGACCTATGAGCCCCACGCAGGCGATCAAGGTCGCGGAGCTCGGCGATTTCACGACGACGCGACGCGTGCTCTACATCAGCGCCCTGGCGCTGCCGATCGGCGCGCTCGCCACCGTGGTCGCCCTGGTGCTGCTGCGCCTCATCGGGCTGTTCACGCAGCTCTTCTTCTTCCACACGGTCGGCACGACGCTCGTCTCGCCGGCGGGGAACGGCCTGGGCGTCTTCGTCGTCGCCGTCCCGGTGATCGGCGGGCTGGTCATCGGCCTCATGGCGCGCTTCGGGTCGGAGCGCATCCGCGGCCACGGCATCCCGGAGGCCCTCGAGTCGATCCTCATCAACGGCAGCCGCGTCGAGCCGCGGCTGGCCATCCTCAAGCCGCTGTCGTCGGCGATCTCCATCGGGTCGGGTGGTCCATTCGGCGCCGAGGGCCCGATCATCATGACCGGCGGCGCTTTCGGCTCGCTCATCGCGCAGTTCCTCCACCTGACGGCCGCCGAGCGCAAGACGCTGCTCGTCGCGGGCGCGGCCGCGGGCATGGCGGCGACGTTCGCCGCGCCCGTGGCGGCGGTGCTCCTGGCCGTCGAGCTGCTGCTCTTCGAATGGAAGCCGCGCAGCGCGATCCCGGTCGCCCTCGCGAGCGCGACGGCGGGCGCGCTGCGGCGCTACGTCATCGGCGTCGGTCCGCTGTTCCCCGTGCCCCCGCATCCCGAGCTCATCGGCCCCGACGGCCTCATCGCCTGCGTCATCGTCGGCCTCGCCGCGGGCGCGCTCTCGGTGCTCCTCACCGCCGGCGTGTACGCCGCGGAGGACGCCTTCCGCCTCCTCCCCATCCACTGGATGTGGTGGCCGGCCATCGGCGGCCTGGTCGTCGGCGTCGGCGGCCTCATCGCGCCGCAGGCGCTCGGCGTGGGCTACGACGTGATCGGGCAGCTCCTTCAGGGGAACGCCGCGCTCAGCCTCGTCGTCGCCGTCCTCGCGGTGAAGTCGGTCATCTGGGCGGTCTCGCTCGGGTCGGGCACCTCGGGCGGCGTCCTCGCGCCGCTGCTGATGATGGGCGGCGCCCTCGGCGCCATCGAAGCGCACGTGCTGCCGTTCGAGGGCGCGGGGTTCTGGCCGCTCGTCAGCATGGGCGCGATCCTCGCGGGCACCATGCGCTCGCCCTTCACCGGCGTGATCTTCACGCTGGAGCTCACGCACGACGTGAACGTGCTCCTGCCGCTCCTCATCGCCTCGTTCGTGGCCGAGGCCGTCACCGTGCTCGCGCTGCGGCGCTCGATCCTCACCGAGAAGGTGGCGCGCCGCGGCTACCACCTCACCCGCGAGTACGCCATCGACCCGCTCGAGATCCTCTTCGTGCGCGAGGTGATGCGCACCAGCGTCGTGGCGCTCGCGTCGACGACGACGCTGCGGGACCTGAGCGCGGCCGTACAGAAAGGACGCCAGGATCACGGCGTCCAGCGGCTCTACCCGGTCGTCGACGACGACGGCCGGCTGCGCGGCATCGCGACGCGGAGCGACGTCCAGCACCTGCTCGCGACGGCGGGCGACGGCGCGACGATCGATGGTCAGCTGGGCCGCGACGCCGTGGTCGCGTACCCGGACGAGCCGCTGCGCACCGTCCTGTTCCGCATGGCCGAGACGGGGCTGACGCGCTTCCCCGTCGTCGAGCGCGGCCCCGACCGTCGGCTCGTCGGCATGATCGCGATGACCGACCTGCTGAAGGCGACCCAGCGCCACCTCGAGGAGGAGCGCCGGCGCGAGCGCGTGCTGCGCACGCGCCTCAAGCTCCCGTTCCGCCGCCGCGGCCGGCGCGAGCTCGACGTCGTCGTCGCCGAGGGCGCGGACGGGGCCAACGGGAGCGCCGCCGACTAGCGCGCCTCAGCCGAACGCGAGGTAGCAGACCGCACGTCGACGCTCGCGATGACCATCGCCACCAGCGTCACGGCAGGAGGATGACGTCGTAGACGCCGAGGAAGATCGCGCCCGCGAGCAATGCGCTCATCGAGCGCGGATCGTGGCCGCGCTCCCTCTACCATGCGGACATGGCTGTCGAGACCGAGTTCACACCACGCACATCGGAGCTCCTCTACGAGCGGCGCGGCGCCGTCGCCGTCCTCACCTTCAACCGCCCCGACGCGCGCAACGCGATGACGTGGGGCATGTACGAGGGCCTGTACGAGGCGTGCGAGCACGTCGACCGCGACGATCGTGTCAGGGTCTTCGTCCTGCGCGGGGCCGGCGACAAGGCCTTCGTCGCGGGGACCGACATCTCGCAGTTCCGCGAGTTCACGACCCCGCAGCACGCCCTCGACTACGAGAAGAAGCAGAACCGCAACGTCGGGCGGGTCGAGGACGTCGTCAAGCCGACCATCGCCATGATCCGCGGCGCCGCGGTGGGCGGCGGCGCCAACATCGCGCTCGCCTGCGACCTCCGCGTCGCGGCGACGGACGCCAGGCTGGGTGTTCCGATCGCACGGACTTTGGGGAACACGCTCTCCATCGTCACCCTCGCGCGGATCCTCCAGTACGTCGGGCCGGGCCGCGTCAAGGAGCTCCTCTTCACCGCGCGCCTCATCGGCGCGGAGGAGGGCAAGGCCGCCGGCATCTTCAACGACGTCGTCGAGCCGGAGCGCCTCGAGGCGCGGACCATGGAGCTCGCCGAGCAGATCGCCGCGAACGCGCCCCTCACCATCCGCTCGGTGAAGCTCGGCGTCCGGCGGCTGATGGACCGCGCGCGCATCGAGGAGGCCGAGGACCTGGTGCAGATGGCGTATCAGAGCGAGGACTTCAAGGAAGGCGTCGACGCCTTCCTGAACAAGCGCGCGCCGCGGTGGCAGGGGCGATGAGCGACCGCGAGCGCTACGCGCTCGAGGGCATCCGCGTGCTCGAGCTGGCGAACTTCATGGCCGGCCCGTTCTGCGGGATGCTCTTCGCGGACCTCGGGGCGGACGTCATCAAGGTCGAGAACCCCAAGGGCGGCGACTTCACGCGCAACGCCGCTCCCTTCGACCGCGGAGTGAGCGCCGGATTCCTCACGGTCAACCGCAACAAGCGGTCGATCGCCCTCGATCTGAAGGCGGCGCGCGGCAAGGAGATCTTCCTCGACCTGGTGCGCACCAGCGACGTCGTCGTCGAGAACCTGCGTCCGGGCACGCTCGACGACCTCGGCATCGGCTACTCCGTCCTCAGCGAGATCAACCCGGCGATCGTCCTGTACTCAGCGAGCGGATTCGGCCAGACGGGGCCGTACCGCCATCGCGCCGCGCTGGACCTGATCCTCCAGGGCATGAGCGGCCTCATGTCGATCACCGGCGAGGAGGGGCGGCCGCCGGTGAAGGTCGGCGTGCCCATCAGCGATCTCTCGGCCGCGATGTTCGGCGCCTACGCCATCCTCGCCGCCCTGCGCGTGCGCGACCGTGACGGGAAGGGCCAGCACATCGACGTGAGCCTCCTCGAGTCGGCGATGGCCCTCGAGGCGTGGGAGACGAGCGCGTACTTCGCGAACGGCGAGGTCCCCCGCCCGCTCGGCTCGGCGCACCGCGTGAACTCTCCGTACCAGGCGATCCGCACCGCCGACGGCTACATCACCATCGGCGCGACGACGCCGGCGAACTGGCACAACTTCTGTGTCACGCTCGGGCTCGCGAACCTCGAGAAGGATCCGCGCTTCGCGGACGTGCCGACGCGCCGGAAGAACTACCTCGAGCTCGCGTCGCTCATCGAGGAGGTGACGACGACGCGCCCGAGCGAGCACTGGTACCGCGCGCTGGAGAAGGCCGGCGTGCCGTGCGGCGTGCTCTACACCGTCGACCAGGCGCTGGCGGACGAGCACGTGCGGGCGCGCGAGGTCGTCCGCGAGGTGGCGCACCCCAAGGGCGGGAGCCTCAGCGTCGTCGGCTCGCCCATCCGGTTCTCGCGCACGCCGATACGTATGGAGCGGGGAGGGCCGCTCCTCGGCGAGCACACCCGCGAGATCCTCGCCGAGCTCGGCGTCGGCGACGCCGCGGCCCTCGAGGAGGCCGGGGTCGTGGCCGGCGCGCTCGCGCCGGCCTAGGAGCGGCCGATCCCGCGGGATCAGGCCGCCTTGATGTACTGCCCGAGCTGCTGGAGGAGGCGCTCCTTCGGCATGTAGCCGACGAGCCGCTGGGCCTCCTTGCCGTCCTTGAAGACGATCATGGTCGGGATGGCGCGGACGCCGAAGCGGCCGGCGGTGACGGGGTTGGCGTCGACGTCGAGCTTCGCGATCTTCAGGTGATCGCTCTTCTCAGCGGCGATCTCCTCGAGGACGGGCGCGATCATGCGGCACGGGCCGCACCAGGTCGCCCAGAAGTCGACGAGGACGGCCTTGTCCGCCTTGAGGACCTCCTGCTCGAAGGTCGAGTCGTTGACGGGGACGGGCTTTCCCATGTGTTCTGTAACGCTCCTTATATTCCCGCCCCGCCGCCGGCGGGCCGGAAGGGTGCTCTCACCACTTGAACGATAGCTGGTGGGCAGATCGTTCCACTGCAGGCTCGAGGCCGAGAACGGGCTCCAGCTCGGCCAGGCCGGTCGCCGGGTCGGCCGCGAAGGCGCGGAGCGGGGCCCACTTCACGAAGCGCCATCCGCGCTTGCGGACGACGTCCGCGAGCGCCGGCGCTCGCGTGAGCTTGAGGACGCAGAGCGCCTTGCGTTCCTCGGGGACGGCGAGGAAGCGGAAGATCCTCTCGTCGTCCGCGATGGCCTCACCGATGTCGACGACGGAGCGGTACAGCCGCGCCGTCCAATCGAGCTGCCACAAGAAGACCATCCGGCCGCGGTCGTACCAGACGACGTCGACGTAGGGCAGCGCGTCCCCGGCGCCGCGCACGTGGCGGCCGAGCTGGGCCTCGCGCTCGTCCGCGCTCATGAGGTCGGCGAGCAGCTCCCCCCGCCCGGCGAAGGCGTCCGTCAGCGTCCGGCGCTGGAGGTCGCGCCCGATGTGCACCTTGAACCCCGCACGATGTCCGGCGTCGAGAAGGTGCGCGGCGAGCGTCGTCTGCTCGTTCTGCCGCGCCGTCAGCGCGTCGCGGTCGTGCAGCCGCCACCGTCCGTCCTCGCCCTGCGCGCCGTAGGACGCGAGGCAGCGCTCGACGAGCTCGCGGTCCGGCGTCTCGGGTCCGCGGAAGAGCGCATAGGTGCGGCGCAGCACGCTGCGCGTGTCCATGTCGCGCGCGGACGACAGCAGGCCCCACACCGACCACTCCACGCGGTCGTCGAGCGGAGCGCGGTCCGCCATGCGCGCGGTGTCGTAACGCTGCACCGTGTCGCCGACGCGTCGGATGCCCTCGCGCTCGGCGTCGGCGAGGGCCGAGCGGAAGTGGTCGATGAAGACCTCGAGCTCCGAGACGCCTCCCGCGCGCGCGAGGGCGAGCGGCGCCAGGAGGCCGGACGAGGCGAGCGCCTCGACGGCGGCGGCCCCCGCGCGCTCCACCTCGATCGGCCCGCCGCGCGCGGCGATCGTGTCGCGGACCGCGGTGCGGATCGTCCTCTCGATCGCGGCCGCATCCGCCGCGGGCTGCTCGCGCAGGAGCGCGCTGTCCCGGTCGAGCTCGAGGATGGCCGCGGGTCCCGCCGGTCCGCCGAGCGCGTCGGGCTGATAGAGCGCGCTCGCCACCTGCCATCCCGCACCGGCGCCGGCGAGCGCGACCGCGGCGATCGCGCCCAGGTCGGCCTGCGGGACGTAGACGACGGCGATCGCGCCCTCGCGCGTGTGGCGATGCGCGTCGAGGAGCGCCTGCCGCGTCGTGCGCAGCATCCGCTCGCGCCCCGAGACCTTCCCGTCCGCGGTGTCCGGCGGCCGGCCGCCCGGGATGCCGAGCAGCGCCGAAGCGACGTGCGACCAGCCTCCGAGCTGATCCTCGACCGGGACCTGCGCGACAACGAGGTCTGCGGCGCCGGGGTCGAGCGCGCCGAACGGCGCGCGTGCCCCGACGGGCGGGCGGTGCCCGGCGAGCCACGCCGCGAGCTCGCGGACGGTGCGCTCGTACTCGACCCAGACGTTGACCTCGCGGAACTGCGACGCGTGGCCGCGCCGCGCGCGGCCCTTCTCTATCCGGAGCGGCGCGCCCTGCCCCGCGACGGCGTTGAGCTTGCTGCCGGCGACGATGACCTCGAGGAGGCAGAGCCGCATGACGTCGAGCGCGATCGCGCCGGGGAGCGCGGTCTCGACGGCGCGCACCGTCGCCATCAGCGCGGCGAGATTCCGCGGCGTGTACAGGGAAGCCACGCTCTCCCCGAGCTCCTGCCCCTCGCTGAAGCGCTCGGCCATCTGCCAGTACGCGAGCCCGCGCTCCTCCAGGCGGAGGGTGCGCTCCTCGTCGTCCGCGCCGATGGGCTCGATGAGCAGCGCATGTCCGTCGCGCGCGCAGATGCCGCAGCGGAACGCCTTCTTGGTCGGCACCGGCGCGTCGCGCTCCCACAGGTACGCCTCGACGACGATCGGCCCGCGGCACGTCGCGCAGCGCGACGCGTACAGCTCGCGCATCGCGATGGCGTGCGCCGGGCCGCCCAGGGTGCTGTCCGCGACGACGGCGAGCGCGGCGAGGATGTCCTCGCTCGCGGGAGCGGCGCGCACGACCTCGCGCGCCCACGCGCCGAGGGCCTGCGGCGAACGCGCGAGCCCGCGGCGATCGCATCGCTCCGCGGCGTCCGCCGCCGACCACGGATGGGCGAGCGGATCGAGGACGACGCCGCGCCGCGGCGTGTAGGCCGAGGTGTAGGCGTCCGCGAGCGGCTCGGGGAACGCGTTGCCGAAGCGACAGAGCGGGCGCGGGAGCGGCACCACGTCGATCGGCGTGAATGAGCGCACACGCTCGGTCATTCGGAGGTAAGGCTAGCGAGGACGCGCGCGCTCGCGAAACGGGACGCCGAGCGACCTAGGGCAGGCGGAAGACCGGAGGGTCCTGGCCGGTGACCGGGGACGGCGTCGGGGGCACGAGCTCGCGCGCGGGGCCGCCTCCGGGGGCGGGCGTCGCGAACGGCGACTCGAAGAGCTGCGCCACGGGGCCGGGTCGCACCGCGACGAGCAGGAGCACGAGCGCCAGGAGGAGCGCCCCGGCGATCTCCTCGGGCGCGAGCCGTGCGAGGCGTCCCATCCGCACCACTACATCCTCGATCGCGCCGCGGTTCCCAAGGATCGGCTAAGGAACGCTTCTCAGCGGCCGATCGGCATGCTCGCGAGCACGAACAGCAGCGCGCCGATCAGGGCGACGATGCTCCCCACGTTCACGCCTACCTGAACGTCGGAGGGCATCCCCGTGTCGCCTCCGCCGCCGCGCGTGGCGGGCCTCGCCACCGGACTGATCCCGCGGCCGTGGCGGGGTCACGGCAGCTTGAAGAGCAGCGCCCTCCGGCCGTCGGCGAGCACCGCGACGTAGCGCCCGTCGGACGAGGCGGACACGTCCTGCACGTTGCCGGTGACCCCGAGCTGGTCGGAGCGGCCCTTGTCGTCGAAGACGAGGAGGTCGCCGACGGCGTCGAGGACGACCGGGCGCGCCGCGATGACGAGGCGGCGGCCGTCGATGAGCGGCGACGACCACACCAGGTCGCCGTGCAGGTCGCGAGCGGTGATCTTGTCCTTCTCCAGTGTGTAGAGGCGCCCGCCCGGGCCGAAGGCGAACTGGACCACCGGATCGGAGATCCGGTAGAGCGTGCTCTTGGGGTCGGTGTCGTGGGGGCCGAAACGGAAGAGGCCCTGATCGGTCTGCACCGCGCCGAGCGTCCCACCGGGATCGACGGCGAGCGCTTGGACCTGGCCGGGCACGGTGAGGATGCCCTCCTTCTTCCACGCCCTGCCGACCGTGTACCGCTCGACGTCCGTCCCGCTGCCGCCCGTCGTCGCGACGTAGAGCTCGCCGGCGGCGGTGGCCGCGATCGCGCCGCCGGACGCGGGCGCCTCGACGGGGAACACCGCGGTGAGCGGCTGCCCATCCGGCGAGCGGCCGGTGAGGACGCCCGCGCCGCCGTCGGGCTTGCCCGTGGGGCCCTTCGCGATCGCCGCGAAGTAGTAGGCCTTGGGGACGTACACGACCTGCTGTGCCGGGCTCGCGAGCCGGACCATCGTGCCGACGGAGACGCCCGGCGGGAGGATGAAGCTCGCGAGCGTCTGTCCGCCGCCCATGAGCCAGCGCGCGTCGTCGCTGAACACGAGCTGCGAGACGCCGGCGTTGAACTTGGGGAGCGACCGCAGCACGCCCTCGCCGGTGAAGACCGCGACCGTGCCGTCGTCGGATCCGGTCACGACCCACAGCGCGTTGGGCGAGACCGCGACGCGCCGCGCCAGGCCCCACGTGTCGAACACGCGCTCCGGCTCGCGCCACAGCTCGACGTCGGGGGAGGGGCCCGTCCGCGCGAACGTCACCTTCTGCTCCGCGGTGCGCAGGCCGGTGAAGCCCTTCCCGGCGAGCGCCGTGATCGCCGCATCGGCGGACTTCACGTCCGTGTACGTCCCGACGCGCACGAGGAACGGCGCGACGCGCGACACGTCCTCGACGGTGCCCATCCGCTTCGCGGCGGCCTGCGCGTCGGCGACCGTCGCGTAGGGCCCGACCGTCACGCCATAGACGTTCGCGACGGACGATCCGACGACGAAGGACGAGCCGCGCGCGATCGTCTTCGCGAGGTCGTCGTCGGCCGTGCGCGCCATGCGTTGCACGGCGCGCAGGTCGTCCCACGAGCGGGACACGTCGGCGCTGACGCGCACGAAGATCTGCGGGTCGCCGCCGTCGGCGTACGTGTTCGCGTCGTTCGCGAGGTCGGTGAGGCCGTCGGCGAGGGCCACCAGGCGGTCACGCAGCGGACCGGCGCGGTCGATGGTCGCGGCGAGCGCGGCGGCGGAGAAGCGCTGGATGCTGGCGGTCGCCTCGTGCGCGATGGAGGCGTAGCGCGCGCGGTCGACGACGTAGCGATGGCTGCCGGACAGCGTGCCCGCCATCGCGTAGTCGTAGGCCGACACCTTGAGCAGGACGTCGCCCGCCTGCGCCGCGAGGTCGTGCGCGTCCTGCACGTCCGAGGGCGCCTTCGGCTGGGGTGCTGCCGTGCAGGCGCTGACGAGGACCGCGAGGACGAGAAGGGCGACGAGGGGCGCGCTGCCGCGTACGGCGGCGCTACTCCTCTTCCTCTTCCTCCTCGGACTCGTCGTCCGCCTCGACGGGGAGAGGCTCCTCAGGAAGCTCCTCGTCGGCGGCCGATCCGGCCACAGCGTCGGTCTCTTCAGCGGTCTCTTCCTCTTCCTCTTCCTCTTCGCCGGCTCCGAGCGCCCCTTCGCCGTAACGGAAGAAGGTGCCCTTGATGTACGCCCGCTCCTTCGTTTCGACCGGGCGGTGGTGGCCGGGGAACGAGATGCGGTCGGCATTCTCGGGGCTCTGGAGGACCTCGCGGATGGCGACCCGAGGGTTCACGCCGTCGTTGGTGACGAGGGCGACGACGTAACCGTTGCCGCTGCGGATCATCTCGATGAGGCGCCGCCCGACCTTGGGCTCCAGGAACCCGAGCAGCATGCCGTCGTGGGCGTGGACGGCGAGAAGGCCCTCCTGCTCGCGCAGCTCGGCCTCGGCGCCGGGCGAGTAACGGGCCAGGACGTTGCCCGGCGCGGGGTTGACGAGGCGGAGGATGCCGGTCTTGCCCATGTCCTCGATGAACAGGCGGGTCTGCGTCTTGCTCCGGGTCGGATCGGCCTTCCTCTTCTCCTCCAGCAGGGTGCCGATGCGGGTGATCTGGCGCAGGGCGATCGGATCGTGGGGGAAGGCTTTGAGGACGGTCTGATAGGCCGCCCTGGCCTCCTCCAGCTTGCCCAGCTCGAGGAGCGCGCGGCCGTGGCGGTCGCCCGCCTCGGCGTCCTCGGGGTCGGCATCCAGGATCTGCTTGTTCAGTTCGGCCGCGCGCACCCAGTCGGCGTCGAGCGCGGCCGCGATGGCCTGGTCCGCGAGCGTGCGCACGCGAAGGGTGGTCTCAGCAGGTGTTGCCACATGTGCCTCCGATGGGATCGCGCGGGGACACTGCGAATGCTAGCAGCGTACCCTTCGGCCGTGCCGTACCTGAGCGATGTCCAGCATCGGCGCGTGCTCGACGCCGGCGGCGACGAGATCGGCCACCTCAGCGACCTCGCCGTGCTGCCGAAGGAGCAGTTCCCCGCCGTCCAGTGGGCCATCCTCGGCACGCGCGGCGGCGAGCGCGTCGTGCGCTGGAGCGACCTCGCGATCGAGCCGGCCCACCTCCGCCTGCGGCGCCGCCTCGAGAGCATCCCGTCGGAGACGCTGCCGCCCGAGGCGCTGCACCTCGGCCGCGACCTCCTCGACAAGCAGATCGTCGACACCCACGGCGCCAAGGTCGTGCGCGTGAACGACCTCCAGCTCGAAGAGACCGGCGGGCAGCTCCGACTCGTGGGCGCCGACGTCGGCCTGCGCGGTCTCGTCCGTCGGGTCGGAGCGGAGGGGCTCGCGGAGAGGGTCGCCGGGATGCTCGGCCAGCGCATGCCGCGCGGGATCATCCCCTGGCACCTCGTCGAGCCCCTGGAGCAGCCCGAGGCCCACGTGCGCCTCACGGTCCCGCACCAGAAGCTGGCGCTCCTCCATCCGGCCGACATCGCGGACGTCGTCGAGGAGATGAGCGCGGACGAGCGCGTCGCGGTGTTCGAGCAGCTCGACGTCGAGACGGCGGCCGAGGCGCTCGCCGAGGTCGATCCGGAGATGCAGGCGGCGATCGTCAGCGACCTCGACGAGGAGAGGGCCGCGGACATCCTCGAGGAGATGGCGCCCGACGAGGCCGCCGACCTCCTTCAGGACCTGCCCGAGGAGCGTCGCGAGGAGCTCGTCGACCTCATGCAGAAGGACGAGGCCGCGGACGTCGAGGAGATCCTGACGTACCCGGAAGACTCCGCCGGCGGGATCATGACGACCGACTTCGTCGCGTTCCCGCGCGACATCCCGGCGCAGGAGGGCATCGACCGCCTCCGCCGCACCAAGCCCGACCCCGAGCTCGTCTACTACCTCTACGTCGTCGACGCGGACGGGCGCCTCGAGGGCGTCCTCTCGCTGCGTGACCTCGTCATCGCGGACCCGGCGACGCCCCTGTCGCAGGCCATGGACCCGCACGTCCTCCACGTCGACGCGACGACCCCCAAGGAGGACGTCGCCGCCCTCATCGCGAAGTACGACCTGCTCGCGCTGCCCGTCGTCGACGCGCGACGCCGGCTCATCGGCACGGTCACCGTCGACGACGTCGTCGAGCTCATGCTGCCGCGCGGCTGGAAGAAGAGGTCGGGCCGGACGGTCCCGCGTTGACCATGCGCCTCCGCGGGCGCCTTCGCACCCTGCTGCTCGTCCTTGGCCCCGGTCTCGTCACCGGATTCGCGGACAACGACGCCGGCGGGATCACGACCTACTCGCTCGCGGGCGCGCAGTACGGGTTCGGCCTCATGTGGGTCCTTCTCGTGACGGCGATCGCGCTGACGATCACCCAGGAGGTCGGCGCGCGGATCGGGCTCGCGACCGGCCAGGGGCTGGGCGGCGTGCTCCGCGAGAAGTTCGGGGTGCGGTGGACCGGATTCGCGGTGGTGACGATGCTCATCGGGAATCTCGGCACGACCGTCGCGGAGTTCGCCGGCATCGCCGCCGCGCTCGGGCTGTTCGGCGTTCCTCCACAGCTCAGTGCCGTCCTCTCCGCCGCGCTCATCGTCATGCTGCTGTCGAGCGGCAGCTTCGGCCGCATCCAGTACCTCTTCGTCGCAGTGGGGATGCTGGTGAGCGCCGCCTACGCCGTGTCCGCGTACCTCGCGCATCCCGACTGGACCCACGCCGCGCGGTCGCTCGTCGTGCCCGAGATCACCTGGACGAGCGCATACCTCCTGACGCTGGTGGGCGTCGTCGGGACGACCATCACGCCCTGGGGTCAGGGGCTCATCCAGTCCTACATGGCGGACAAGGGGCTCGGTCCGCGCGACCTGCTCCCGGTGCGGATCGACGTCACGCTCGGCTCGGGCCTCTTCACGAATCTCGTCGCGGCCTTCATCGTCGTCGCGTGCGCCGCGACGATCTGGACGACGGGCGGCACGATCAACGACGCCGCGGACGCGGCGCGCGCGCTCGGACCCCTCGCCGGACCCGTCGCGACGATCCTCTTCGCCGTCGGCCTCTTCGCGGCATCGCTGCTCGGCCTCGGCACGGTCCCGCTCTCGAGCGCGTACTTCGCCTGCGAGGCGTTCGGCTGGGAGAGCGGCCTCCACTGGCGCTGGGGGCAGGCGCCGGTCTTCTACGGACTCCTCACGCTCTTCATCGCGGTGGGCGCGCTCTTCACCGTGATCCCCGGCCTGCCGCTCATCGAGATCATGTTCCTGTCGCAGGTGCTGAACGGCCTGCTGCTGCCGATCATCCTCGTGTTCGTCATGCGCCTCAGCCGCGAGCCGGGGCTCGGCGACCTCAAGAGCGGCCCGGCGCTCTACGCCCTCGGATGGATCGTCACGGGGCTCGCCAGCCTCATGTCGATCGCGTTCGTCATCTCGCTGTTCGTGGGGTCCTGATCGCGGGGGGCCTAGACTGAACGCGTGGGAGCACTCGAGCCATGGCACCTCGTCGTCATCCTCGTCATCGCCCTGATCATCTTCGGCCCCGGTAAGGTCGCCGACATCGGCGGGACGCTCGGGAAGGGCGTCAAGGATTTCCGCGAGGCGGTGGAGGGGCGGTCGCCGACGCCGCCCCCGGCGCCCGCGGCCCCGGCGGCGGTCACCTCGGGCGACCGGCACTGCTCACACTGCGGCGCGAGCCTGGCGGCGGACGCGAAGTTCTGCCCTCAGTGCGGCACGACCGTGGCGACGCCGTCCTCCGCGGCCGACCCGCGCGTCAACTGACGCCCGCGACCGGCCCCGACTAGGAGCTCGCCACCACTCCCGCCCCGCACCGCGCGCAGAAGCGCGCGCCCGAAGGCAGCTCGGCGCCGCAGTTCGTGCAGTGCCGCGCGCCGGCGGTGGTCGCGGGGGACGTCGCGTCCTTGCTCTCGACGTTGGCGCGGAAGTCGCGGACGCCCTTTCCGAGCGCTCCGCCGACCTCCGTGAGCCGACCGGCTCCGAAGATGATCAGGACGATGACGAGGATGAGGACGAGGTGGATCGGCTGTAGGGCGCCCATAGCCCTTCGATCGTAGCAGCGGGGCAACGGCTTGTCGGCGGCCGGGCGGCACGGCGCGTGCGCTCGGGCGGCGCGGTGAACGCCCTTTCCCGGAGCCGCCCGGCCGGCCCGCGCGAGATCGTGCGCATCCTGGGCCCCGGTTTCATCACCGGGGCCTCCGACGACGACCCGAGCGGGATCGGGACCTACGCCCTCGCCGGCGCGAGCCTGGGGCTCCAGACGCTCTGGACCGCGCTCATCACCTTCCCGCTCATGGCCGCGGTGCAGAACATCTGCGCCCGCGTGGGGATGGTGTCGGGGCGCGGCCTGGCGGGCGTCCTCCGTCACCACTACCCGCGGCCGCTGCTGTACGGCGCCGTCCTCCTCCTGTTCGTCGCGAACACGGTCAACGTCGGCGCGGACCTGGCCGCGATCGCCGACGCCATCCGCATCCTCACCGGCGTCGCCGGCGCCTGGCTCGTCATCCCCGTCTCGCTCGCGATCCTCGTCGTGCAGGTCGTCGGCAGCTACCGCCTCATCGCGAACGTCTTCAAGTGGCTCACCCTCGCGCTCCTCGCCTACGTCGCCGACACGTTCCTCGTCCACCCCGACGCGCTCCAGACCCTGCGCGCGACGGTGGTACCCACGCTCAGCCTCGACCCCAAGTATGTGACGACGATCGTCGCGATCCTCGGAACGACCATCTCGCCCTACCTCTTCTTCTGGCAGTCGAGCGAGCACGTCGAGGAGGAGATGTCGCAGGGACGGAAGAGCGTCGCGGCGCGGCGCGGCGCGACGCCGGGCGAGATCCGCCGCGCGACGATCGACACGAACGTCGGCATGGCGTTCTCGAACGCCGTGATGTACTTCATCATCCTCGCGACCGGCCTCACGCTCTTCCCCGCGGGCAAGACCGACATCAAGAGCGGCGCCGACGCCGCCGGAGCGCTGCGCCCCCTCGCGGGCGATCTCGCGGGCGTCCTCTTCGCGGTCGGGATGATCGGCGCGGGCCTTCTCGCCGTACCCATCCTGTCCGGCTCCGCCGCGTACGCCGTCGCGGAGGCGTTCGGATGGCGGTACGGGCTCGAGCGGCGCTGGGACCGCGCCAAGCCCTTCTACGGCGTGATCGTCGTCGCGACCGCGCTCGGAGCGGGGATGAGCTTCCTCGATATCGATCCCATCGGCGCGCTCTTCTGGACGGCCGTGCTCAACGGCGTCGTCGCGCCGCCGCTCCTCGTGCTCGTGATGCTCGCCGCCCGCAATGGGAAGGTGATGGGCGGGCAGAAGATCGGGCGGCTCCTCAGCGTCCTCGGCTGGCTGGCGACGGTGGGGATGTTCCTCGCGCTCGCCGGCCTCGCGTACACGACGCTCCTGGCTCCGACCTAGGGCCTAGGCGGGAGCGGCCTCCACTCGGTTCTTCCCCGCGCGCTTGGCGCGATACAGCGCGGCGTCGGCCTGCTGGAAGAGCGTCTCGGAGTCCGGCGCGTTCTGCGGGAACATCGCCACGCCCGCCGAAACGCTGCGCTCGACCCCGGCCACGTCGGATGCGGCGTACGCGGCGAGGCGGATGCGATCGGCGGTGGCGACGGCGGCCTCGAGCGAGCTCTCCGGCTGGAGGATCACGAACTCGTCGCCGCCGAACCGCGCGACGAGGTCGGACGTCCGCACGTGCCGCTGGATGGTGCGCGCGAGGTCCACGAGGAGGTCGTTGCCGGCGGCGTGGCCGAGCTTGTCGTTGACGAGCTTGAGCGCGTCGCTGTCGACGATGAGCAGCGCGAGGGAGTGGCCGTAGCGGCGCGAGCGGTCGATCTCGGACTCGAGCCGCCCCGTGAAGTAGCGCGCGTTGTACAGCCCGGTGAGCGCGTCCGTGATGGCGAGCCGCTGCGCCTCCTCGAGCGCCTCCGCGCGCGCGATCGCGGCCGCCGCCTGCGCCGCGATGACCTCGAGGATCCGCTCGTTCTCGGGGCGGAAGAAGTCCTTCTCGCGGTGCAGGACGAGGAGGCTGCCGTACGCGCGGCCCTCGCTGCGCAGCGGGATGCCGAGGAGGGCATGGAGGTGCGGCACCTCGACCGGCCAGCGGCCACGGCCGACCGTCTGCGCGTCGGCGAGCCGCAGCGGACGGCCGCTGGCGAGGATGCGGTGGCTGACGCTGTCCGTCGCATTCGGCGGATGGAGGCTCACCCGCTCCGCGGGGATGTTCTGGCTGGCGGCCAGGAAGAACCGCCCCTGATCGTCGAAGCGCCAGATGAGACCCGCTTCCGCGCTGGTCAGCCGTATCGCGCCGTCGAGCACGTATGAGAGGACCTCTCCGAGGCGCGCCGCCTCGGAGAGCCGGCGGCTCACCTCGTGGACGGCGCTCAGCTCGATGAAGCGCTGGCGCTGCTCGCGGTCCGCCTGCGCCTTCGAGAGAAGGAGCGCGATCTGGCTGGCGACCGTCTGGGCGAAGCGGAAGTGGTCGACGCCGTACACGCCGTCGGCCATCTTCACGGCGCGGACGACGCCGAGGAGGTGATCTTCGACCACGAGCGGCACGACGATGGCGGCCTTCGAGCCGAGCGGCGCGCCCGAGACGGGCTGCGCCGGCGTGTCGCTCGCCGCGTCGTCGACGACGGCGGCCTGGCGATGCTCGGCCGCCCAGCCGATCATCCCCTCGCCGAGCGCGAGCGGCTTCGCCCGCAGCGTCGCCTCGTAGTCGGCCGGGTAGTACGCCGGATCGAAGATGACCTTGGCCAGGACGAGCTCGCTCTTCGCCTCGTCCCACAGATAGATCGCCGTCGAGTCCGACGTCGTGACGCGCTGAAAGCCCTCGACCGCGGCGCGAAGGCTCGCGTCGAGGTCCAGCGACGCCGCGGCCGTGGCGACCTCGTTGACCGCCTGCAGCTGAGCGATGTCGCTGCGGCGCCGCTGGTCGGCGCGCGCGTGGATGAGCGCGAGCGCGGTCACCTGCGAGATGGCGGTGAGGATCTCCTCATCGCGCGGTGAGAACGCTCCCTTGCGCGGGCTCTCGACGACGACGACCCCGAGCAGCTCGTCGCGCACCAGCATGGGCACGCAGACGCGCGAGACCTGGCCCGGTCCGATCCAGATCGTTCGCGGATCGGCCCACAGGTCGCCGACGTTGACGACCGTCCGCGTCTTCGCGGCCACTCCGCTGAGGCCTTCGCCGAGCTTGCGGCGCCAGGCCGTGATCGCGGGATCGGCCGCGCCGGGGCCGGCGGCGCGCGCCATGACGAGCTCGTCGGCGGCCTTGTCGTACAGGAGGATCGCGCGCGTGCCGTACCCGAAATGCTCGCCGAGGAGGTTCGTCGCCGTGGCGAGCACGGCATCCTCGTCGTGCGCCGCGAGAAGGAGCGCTTCGGTGGCACGCATGAGGAGCGGGACCTCCCGCTCCCGGGTGCGCTGTTCTACGGTCAGGGTCCCCTCCGCCGCAGGATGCTAGCCGGTCAAGCGAGGGCGTCGTCGCGCTTCGGGATCAGCCGCGCGGCTCGGGGAGGACCTCGCCGCCCGCGTCGAGGTAGCGGTCGGGATTCTCTTGGAACATGCGTTTGCACAGGTCGGCGTCGAAGGCGTAGAGCCGCTGCTCGTACCGCAGCTTGATGGGGCGCTCCCCCAGTGGACGGTGGCAGATGGGACAGATCTCGCTCGGCATCACTCGAGCTCGAGGAGCGGCTGGTGCGCGCGCACGAGCTGGCCGTTCTCCGCGACGAGGCGCAGGACGCGCCCGGCGACGGTGGAGCGGACCTCGTTGAAGAGCTTCATCGCCTCGATGAGACCGATGACGTCGCCTACCGCAACAACGGTACCCACCTGGACGAAAGGAGGAGCCTGCGGAGAGGTCGAGCGATAGAAGATCCCCGTGAGCGGCGCGGTGACCGCCTTCGCGGGCGCCGCCGCCCGCGCGGCGTGTCCGCCGGAAGGGGTCGCCGCCGCGGGCACCGTCTCCGCCGGGGCGGGCGCCGGCGCGATCGCGGGCTCGTCCTTCGCGACGCGCACGCGCACGCCGCCCTCGCGCACCTCGAGCTCGCGCAGCGACGGATCGCGCAGGCGCTCGAGGAGCTCCGCGGCGAGGCCGAGCACGCCGCGCCGCGTCACCTCGTCGGTCATGCCGCCCACTTGCTGATGATGAGGGCGGCATTGTGCCCGCCGAAGCCCATCGAGTTCGAGAGCGAGTGCTCGACCTGCTGGCGGCGCGCGACGTTCGGGACGTAGTCGAGGTCGCACTCCGGGTCCGGGACCTCTTGGTTGATCGTCGGCGGAAGGATCCCGTCGCGCATGGCCAGCACGCAGATGACCGCCTCGATGGCGCCGGCGGCGCCCAGCGTGTGCCCGGTCATCGACTTCGTGCTCGAGATGGCGAGCTTGCGGGCGTGGTCGCCGAAGACCGTCTTGAGCGCCGCCGTCTCGGAGCTGTCGTTCGGCGGCGTCGACGTCCCATGCGCGTTGACGTAGCCGATCTTCTCGGGAGCGAGGCCGGCGTCCTCCAGCGCCATGCGGATGGCGCGGACCTGGCCCTCGGCGCCCTCGGCCGGCGCGGTGATGTGGTAGGCGTCGGCCGTCGCCCCGTAGCCGGAGATCTCGGCGAGGATGTGCGCGCCGCGCGCGCGGGCGAAGGCGAGCTCCTCGAGGACGAGGCACCCGGAGGCCTCGGAGAACACGAAGCCGTCGCGCTCCTTGTCGAACGGGCGCGAGGCCTTCTCGGGCTCGTCGTTGCGGCGCGACAGCGCGTGCATCGCGTTGAATGCGCCGATCGCGACCTTGATGAGGCCCGACTCGGATCCTCCGGCGAGCATCACGTCCGCCTGCCCCCGGCGGATCGTCTCGGTCGCGAGGCCGATCGCGTGCGCGCTCGATGCGCACGCCGACACCGTTCCGAGGTTCGGGCCCTTGGCGTGGAACTTCATCGCCACCTCGCCCGCCGCCATGTCGACGATCATCATCGGGATCATGAACGGCGAGACGCGCCGCGGGTCCTTCTCGTGGATGAGGATGTTGTCGACGAGCGTCGAGACGCCGCCGATCCCCGACCCGAACACGACGCCGACCCGGGGGCCGAGGTCGGGCGTGATCTCGAGCTTCGCGTCCGCGAGCGCCTGAGCCGCGGTCGCGACGGAGAACTGCGCGAAGCGGTCCGTCCGGCGCGCTTCCTTGCGGTCGATGTACCGGAGCGGGTCGAAGTCCTTCACCTCGCCCGCGATCGTCGTCTCGAGGCCCGTCGGGTCGAAGCGCGTGATGGGGCCGATGCCGCTGCGCCCGGCCTTCAGGCCCTCCCACGAGCGCGCGACGTCGGCGGCGAGCGGCGTGATGAGGCCCATGCCGGTGACGACGACGCGGCGGCGCTCACGCGTTCCCACGGGGCCCGAGTCTACGGAAGATCAGAGGATCGTTTGGCCGAGCGCGCTCGCGATGAGCTCGACGGCGAGCTCGGCCGTGCGGTTCCCGCGGTCGAGGATAGGGTTCACTTCGGCGACCTCGATCGACCGCAGCCTCCCGGACGCCGCGAGCATCTCCATCGCGAGCTGAGCCTCGCGGTATGTGAGCCCGCCACGCACGGGCGTGCCGACGCCCGGCGCCTCGTCGGGGTCGACCACGTCCATGTCGAGCGAGAGCGCGATACCGTCGCCCTTGCCGGCGATGCCGATCGCGCGCTCCATCGCCGCGGCCATGCCGCTCCGGTCGACGTCGGCCATCGTGATGGCGGTGACGCCGGCGGCGCGGATGTTCCCCCGCTCATCGCGGTCGACGCTCCGCGTCGCAACGAGCACGGCGTTCCGACCGTCGACGCTGCTCCGCAGCTCCGCCGGGAATGGGTCGGAGACGAGGCCGGTCGCGACGGCGAGCGGCATGCCGTGCACGTTCCCCGACGGACTCGTGTCGGGCGTATTGATGTCAGCGTGCGCGTCCAGGTAGATGAGCCCGGGCTTCCGTCCCGCGCGCGCTAGACCGGCGAGCGTGCCCATCGCGATCGAGTGGTCGCCGCCGAGGACGATCGCGATCTGTCCGGCGCGGTCGATCTCCGCCACCATCTGCGCGAGCTCGAGCGACACGCGGCAGATCTCGTCGGCATGCGGTGACGTCCCGCCGCGCCCGCGCCACGTCCTGCTCACGTCGTCGTACGCGGCGCCC
>JAGWSB010000020.1 GCA_028876375.1 Chloroflexota bacterium
TGAGCTGTCGAATCCAGAAGACCGCGATGGCAATGATGACGATGGCGTACATGAGGATCACTGGCACGATCGGTCCGGCGAGCGGGAGCTGGTTCCGCATCCAGAAGTCTGCAGTCAAGACGATGAACGGTACCGTCAGCGTCAGGAACACGACGGTGGCGAGCAGGGCGAGGCCCTGACTTATCCGTCTCGCCGCCGGTGGGACTCGCCGATCGGCCGGCCCACCACGGAGGTCGCCAGGCCCTCGACCGCCGAGCCGGGACCGCGGCCGCCAGAACCCGACCAGGCCGGCCACGAGGATGCAGTAGGCCAGCATGACGACCAGCGCTGGGACGGGCGGGACAAGCCCCGAGAACACGTAGAACGTCATCAGGATGAGGAACGGGATGATCAAGACCAGGAAGGCGCCGGTGGCAAGGAGCGCGAGCGCTCTGGCGAGTCTCCCCATTGCAGGCGTCTTCTATCACGGGAGCGACCACGACAGATCACCAACTTCGACAACCTTCGATGTCAGTGAGCGCGTGCTGTATCAGTGGAGTGCTATTGGCAAGGCTGAGCGGAGTCATGCCCGCCTTTCAGGCGAGGGGAGTTCTGCGCAATGTGGTGATCCGGAAGCCCGACCATGTGGCGAGGCAGCAGCGCGCACGGGAGCCACGCAGATCTACTTGTAGCCCGTACCGGATTCGAACCGGTGATCTCAGCCTTGAGAGGGCTGCGTCCTAGGCCGCTAGACGAACGGGCCGGAGAACGCCCATTGTAGTCCGTTAGTGGCCGTCGACGTCCTCGTTGCTCCGGGTGTTCGGCGCATCGCGGTCCCCCTCCCCCTCGCTCTGAAGATCGTGAACGTATACCTCGTCGACGGAGCGAACGGATGGGGACTGGTCGACACCGGCCTGCACACGTCGGATGGCGAGCGCGTACTTCGCGACGGCATCGCCGACGCGGGGATCGACATCGCGGACATCCAACGCGTCTTCGTCACGCACGTTCATCCCGACCACATGGGGATGGCGGGGACCGTCCAGCAGGCCGGGGCCGAGCTCGTCATGCACTCGCCGGAGGCGCGGAACGCGCGCGTCTTGTGGGGCGAGGACCGGTCGCTCCTCGTGGACCAGGCGTACGCGTTCTTCCTCACCCACGGCATGCCTTCGACCGTCGACGACGACATGAAGGAGTCGTGGCTGGCGATGGGGCGCAAGGTGGACGCCTTCGGCGCGATCACAGAGGTCGAGAACGGGAGCGCGGTCGACCTCGGCGGGCGGTCGCTCCGCGTCGTGTGGACGCCCGGCCATACCGACTACCACGCGTGCCTCGTCGACGAGGACGCGGGCATCCTCTTCGCCGGAGACCACGTCCTCCCGCGCATCACGTCGAACATCAGCCTCTACCCGTGGTCGCGCGATGATCCTCTCGGCGACTTTCTCGACGCCCTTCGCGCGGTGCGCGCCCTGAAGGTGAGTCGTGTGCTGCCGGCCCACGGCGATCCGTTCGACGACCTCGGCGGTCGCGTCGACGAGCTGCTGGAGCACCACCGCGAGCGGCTGGCGAAGGTCCTCGAGATCGTCGACGGACGCGAGCGTCCCGCGTACGCGATCTGCCGTGACCTCTTCCCCGTGCTGCGGAGCGCGCACGAGGAGCGATTCGCGCTCGCCGAGACGCTCGCCCATCTCCGCCACCTCGAACGGCGGGGAAAAGTAGGGCCGATCGGGTCCGATCCCGTGCGCTGGAGGATGCGTTAGGCTCGGCCGCGGTGCGCGAGAAGTTCCTCGAGCACGTCCGCGCGGAGCTCGCGGCCATCGAGGAGAGCGGCCTCAGCAAGCGAGAGCGGGTCATCGACTCGCCCCAGGGCGCGCTCATTCGTCTTTCGTCGGGGCAGGAGGTCGTCAACTTCTGCGCCAACAACTACCTCGGCCTATCGGACGATCCGCGGATCGTCGCCGCCGCGCACGCCGCGCTCGACCGCTGGGGATACGGCATGTCATCGGTGCGCTTCATCTGCGGGACGCAGACGATCCACACCGAGCTCGAGGCGCGGCTCACGCGGTTCCTCGGGACCGAGGCGACCATCCTCTACGGCTCCTGCTTCGACGCGAACGGCGGGCTGTTCGAGAACCTCTTCACCGAGGACGACGTCATCATCAGCGACGCGCTCAACCACGCGAGCATCATCGACGGGGTCCGCCTGTCCAAGGCGCAGCGCCTCCGCTACGCGAACAACGACATGTCCGACCTCGAGGCACAGCTGAAGGCCGCGGGCTCCTCCCGCTACCGGATCGTCGCGACGGACGGCGTCTTCTCCATGGACGGCATCGTCGCGGACCTCCGAGGCATCTGCGACCTCGCCGACCGCTACGGCGCGCTCGTCATGGTCGACGACTCGCACGCCGTCGGGTTCATGGGCGCCCACGGGCGCGGATCTCCGGAGCACGCGGGAGTGATGGGCCGGATCGACCTGCTGACAGGGACGCTCGGGAAGGCGCTCGGAGGCGCCTCGGGCGGGTACACCAGCGGACGCAAGGAGCTCGTGGACTACCTCCGTCAGCGCTCGCGCCCGTACCTCTTCTCCAACACCCTCATGCCCGCCATCGCCGCGACGTCCGTCGCCGTCCTGGACCTGCTCGAGTCCGCGAGTGAGCTGCGCGAGCGCCTCGTCGCGAACGCGCGCCGCTTCCGCGACGGCATGACGAGGAACGGCTTCCGGCTCGTTCCCGGCGAGCACCCCATCGTCCCGGTGATGCTCGGCGACGCCGTCCTCGCGACCTCGATGGCGGACAGGCTCCTCGAGCGCGGCATCTACGTCATCGCCTTCTCGTACCCGGTCGTGCCCAAGGGCCAGGCGCGCATCCGCGTCCAGCTCTCCGCCGCGCACGCGCCGGAGCAGGTCGACCGCGCCGTCGCGGCGTTCGCCGAGGCCGGACGCGAGCTCGGGGTCATCCGATGAGGGCCATCGTCAAGACCGGCCCGGCGCCGGGCCTCGCCCTCGAGGACGTCGACCGCCCGACGATCGGCCCGAACGACCTCCTCGTCCGCGTGCGCTACACGTCGATCTGCGGCACCGACCTCCACATCTGGAACTGGGATCACTGGGCGCAGCAGACGATCCACCCGCCGCTCATCGTCGGACACGAGTTCGAGGGCGAGATAGCGGAGGTCGGCAGCGAGGTGAGCGGCTTCGCCGCCGGCGCCCGCGTGGCCGTCGAGGGCCACGTGACGTGCGGCCACTGCCGCAACTGCCGCGCCGGCCGCCGCCACCTCTGCCGCAATGCGGTCGGGATCGGCGTCCAGCGCGCCGGCGCGTTCGCCGACTACGTCGCGGTCCCGGCCGTCAACGCCTACGTCATGCCGCCCGGGATGCCGGACGAGATCGGCAGCTGCCTCGATCCGCTCGGCAACGCCGTGCACAGCGCGCTCTCCTTCGACCTCGTCGGCGAGGACGTCCTCATCACCGGCGCGGGGCCCATCGGCGTCATGGCCGCGGCGGTCTCGCGCTTCGTCGGCGCGCGGTACGTCGTCGTCACGGACGTCAACCACTACCGTCTCGCGCTCGCGCGGCGGATGGGCGCGACGATCGCGGTCGACCCGACGACGACCACGCTCCGCGACGTCATGCGCGAGCTCGGCATGCAGGAGGGCTACGACGTCGGGCTCGAGATGTCCGGGAACCCCGACGCGCTGCGCTCGATGCTCGAGGCGATGAACCACGGCGGTCGCATCGCCCTTCTCGGCATCCCCGACCGCGAGATCGCGCTCGACCTGACGACCGTCATCTTCCGCGGACTCGTCGTCAAGGGCATCTACGGCCGCGAGATGTTCGAGACCTGGTATCGGATGGGGGTCATGCTGCAGAGCGGCCTCGACATCACGCCCGTGATCACCCATCGCTTCCCCGCCGAGCGGTTCGCCGAGGCCTTCGAGGTCGTACGCTCGGGACAATGCGGCAAGGTCGTTCTGGACTGGACCAGCTGAGCCGGAGCAACGCAGCTCGCGCCGCCGTCGCCGTCGTCATCCTCGTCGTGATCGTGGGCCTCGCGCTGTACGCGCGCGGATCCGGCGCACCTGCCGCGGACGGCGTCGCGCCGGCCGCCACGTCGCCGACGGCGAGCATCGCCGCGAGTCCCAGCGCGACCGGGGCGTCCGCGGCGTCCCCCTCGAACGCGCCGGCGGCACCGAGCGCCACCGCCGGCCCGCCGCACAGCGACTGGGTCACGTACCACGGCGACCCCGCGCGGCGGGGGTTCAGCGGCGACCAAGGCTCCTTCACCGCCGTCGAGCGCGCGTGGCAGAGCGGTCCGCTGAGCGGCGACGCGTACGCCGAGCCGATCGTCGTCAACGACATCCTCCTCGTCGCGACGGAGCAGAACGTCGTCTACGGCCTCAACGTCCGGACGGGGCAGCAGCTCTGGCGGGTGCAGCTCGGGCCGGCGGTCGTTGCGAGCACGCTCCCCTGCGGCGACATCGGCCCGGTCTCCGGGATCACCGGCACGCCGGTCGGGGACCCGGCCGCGGGAGCGGTTTACCTGGTCGCGTTCCTGCAGCCCGCCCATCACGAGCTGTACGCGCTCGACGTGCGATCCGGAGCGACACGCTGGCACCGGACGGTCGACGCGCCGAACGCCGATCCGAAGACGCACCAGCAGCGCGGAGCGCTCGCGCTCGCGAACGGCAGGGTGTACGTCCCGTACGGCGGCCTGCTCGGCGACTGCGGGAGCTACCACGGCGCCGTGGTCGGTGCGCCCGCCACCGGGAGCGGCGACCTCGTCTCGTATCAGGTCCCGACGCCCCGCGAGGCCGGTATCTGGGCGACGTCCGGGGTCACCGTCGACGCGCGGGGAGAGATCTTCGTCGCGACGGGCAACGGCGCGAGCCAGACCACGTACGACTACAGCGACGCGGTGATCCGACTGTCGCCTGACCTGAAGGTAGAGGACTACTGGGCGCCGACGGACTGGCTTTCCCTCTCACGCACCGACACGGACATCGGGTCGGTCGGACCGACGCTCGTCGACAACGGCTTCGTCGTCGAGGGCGGCAAGAACGGCTACCTCTACGTCCTCCGTGCCGCTGCGCTCGGCGGCATCGGCGGCGAGGTCGCGCGGGTGGGCGTCGGCGGCGGAGTGTTCGGCGGATTCGCGTACGCGAACGCCGTCGCCTACGTGCCGTGCACGAACGGTATCGCGGCGGTGCGCATCGGCGCGGACGGCACGCCCGCCGTCCTGTGGCACGGACCGCGCTTCAACGCGGGGTCGCCCATCGTCGCGGGCGGGGCGGTGTGGGCCGTCGACGTCAGCTCGGGCACGCTCTACGCGCTCGACGCCGCCAGCGGCGCGGTGCGCACGCGCCAGAGCGTCGGCGGCGTCCAGCATTTCACGACGCCGACCGCGTACGGCGACCTGATCCTCATCGCGGGCGGCGGCCGGGTCGTCGCGCTCCAGATGCGCTAGCGCGTCAGGTTGCGGCGACCTCGTGGAGGAACGCGACGAACGATGCGACGACCTCGTCCCAGCCCGCGAGACCCGGTACCTGCGATCGGATGACGTAGTACTCGTCCGGGGCGTGCGCGCCGTTCCCGTGGCCGAGTCCGACCTGAGCGGCGGGACGCCGGAGTGGCTCGCCGGTGAAGACGCACCCGGGGTAGGAGCCGGCGAGGCGTGGCATGACGACCGGGTCGACGCCCGCGCGGCGATACACCGCGAGCAGCGCGCGGACGACGGCGGCCTCGGCCGGCGTGCTCGTCGGGTCGTAGCCACCCATCGGGATCACGTCGACGTCCTCGAAGCCACGCGTGGCGAGGTGCCGGCGCAGCGCCGCGACCGCTTTGTCGAAGCTCATGTCGGGCACGAGACGCAGGTCCAGCTTCGCGACGGCGCGGTGCGGGAGGATGGTCTTGCCGCCCGGACCGGTGTACCCGGCGACGAGGCCCTCGATGTTCACGGTGGGCGTGAACATCAGGCGCTCGAGGGACGCCCGCCAGTCCTCGTCGTGAGCCCAGCGCGTCACGCGCATGAGCGCCTTCGATGTCGTCTCGTCGAGGCGACCGGCGGCCTCGTCGAGCAGTCGGCGCTGCTCCTCGGTCGGCGGTCGCGCGTCGTCGGCGAATCCGTCGATCGCCGGATCCCCGTCCGGCGTGACAAGCGTCGCGAGCGCCTGGACGAGATGGAAGGCGGGGCTGTCGAGACGCGCCCGCTGCGAGGAGTGCACGTCGATGCCGGGCCCACGGCCCCACTTCTCGCCGCTCGCGACGAGCTCGCACTCGACAACGCCCTTGGCCCCGAGGTTGACGGTGACCGCGCCGTTCGGATCCTGCGATACGACCGGGAGGATCACGCCGTCGCAGCCCTTGAGCGCCGCGCTCACGTCGGGGTGTCCGACGATCTGGCGGAAGTGGGGAGAGCCGATCTCCTCCTCCCCCTCCGCGACGAGCACGAGGTTGACCGGCATCCGCCGACCGGCGCCGCGTATCGCGTGCAGCGCCGCGAGGAACGCGGCCTCGGGCCCTTTCTGATTCACCGCGCCGCGCGACATGAGCACCGTGCCGAGCGGGGGCTTCTCGACCAGCGCGGCCTCGAACGGCGGTGTCGACCACTCGGAGGGGTCGGCCTGCTTCACGTCGTACATGAAGTAGACGCCGAGCGTCCGGGGCGCTCCGGCGTCGAGGGTCGCGAAGACGCCGGGGACGCCGTCGGTGGCGATCCGGGCAACGTTCGCGAAACCCGCGTCGCGCGCGAGCCGCATCATCAGCTCGCAGCCTTCCTCGACGGCGCGCCCCTCCGCCGCGATGGTGGGATGCCGCACCCACTCCTGGAGCCGCGCGACGCCTTCGTCGTGACGCTTCTCGACCTCCGCGCGGAGGTCGCGCATGTCGTCGCCGAGGATCTGGGACAGCATGGCCATGGCGCCCCCCTCGCTACTTGAAGGTGACGAGGTCCGACCGGCTCAGCGTGACGTGCCCCGGATCGAGCGCCTTGTTCGTCGCGTTCGCGAAGCCCGGCTCGTTGAGGACCTGCCACTCCGCCACCGTCATGCCGAACGCCTCGGCGCCGGTCCCCACGGAGATGCCGTCCACGGCGACGACCGCGGTCATGCCGCGCTCGTTAGCGCCGAAGGTCGTGTAGAGGACGGCGCCGTGCGCCGCTGAGCCCGTCACGACGACGGTCTTGATGCCCTTGTCCTTGAGGATCTTGTCGAGGTCGGTGTTGAAGAACTTGTCCGCGCGGCCCGAGACCTTCGGGTCACCCGTTTGCGGCGCGACCTCCGGCAGGACCTGCGAGGTGCCGCCCGTGTCCGAATACGCGACGAGCGCGACCTTCGCGTCGCGCGCCTTCTTGAGGAGCGCCGCGATCTTGGGGACCGACTGGACGCAGGCAGGACGCGGTGTGCAGATGACGTTGGTGATGTCGAGGACGAGGACCGCCGTCGTCGCGGCGTCGAGCTGCACGGCGACCGGCTCGGGGATGGTCGGCACTCCCGACGGCGCGGCGGTGGCGGCGGCCGGCGTCGCGGGCGCGCACGCGGCGAGAACGATCGTCGAAGCGAGGGCGAATACCGCCAGTCGCAGTTGGACCATGGTGGACCTCCCATTTCGGACGTCCGCCGTCGCGGACATCCCCCCTGCGTCCTCTTACGGTATGACCGAGCACTCAGGCAGGCAAGATCCGCCGGATCGGGCGGCCGAACGCGCTCCCGCGTCACGCCCAGTCGACGCGGACGTCACGCTCGAGGAAGCGCGACATCCGGGCCGCGGCGCGGTCCACCATCTCGCGCTCCGGGCGGCTCATCGGGCCGAGCGGTCGGACCGCGATGCGCGTCCCGTCGCGCGAGACCGTGCGGCGCCACGCGCCACGAACGCGCCCGCCGACCGTGACGATGTTCGCGAGGACGCTCCCGAAAGCGAAGAGCGAGGGATCCATCGGATAGCGCGCGTCGACGAGGTCGCCGCGCTCGCTGTATCCGACCGTGAGCTCATCGAAGTTCGGAAGAAGGTGCGCGACGTTGGCCCTCGCGCGCGTCGACGACGAGTCTGGGTGAGACCAGTGCGGCACGTCATCCACCGTCTCCGGGACGAGCGCTCCACCGGCGAGCGCGATCGAATCCCGCGCGTCGGCGAGCGTCAGCCCGGACCACCACGCGAGGTCGTGCAGGCGGGCGGGCCCGTGCGCGCGAAAGTACCGGAGAGCGATCTCCGCGAGCGCCTCGTCCCGCGTGAGCCGCCGCGCGCGCGGCGCCAGCTCGTCGAGTAGGCCGTACGTCACGTCGCGGCCGCGCTGCGGGCCGCTCGCGATGATGCCCAGCAGCTCCGCTCCCATGATGAAGTGCGGCAGACGCTGACCGTCGGGCGCGATGCGCGCTCGGCGGAGCACATCGCCGATCTGTGCCCGCGTCATGTAGCGCCGACCGGCAACGGCCCTCGCGATCACCGTCACCGCCCGCGTCATCTGCTTCTCGTCGATCTCGAGTCGGAGGTAGCGGCCGGCGAGGCCACGACGGACGCGCGGTCCGGTGAGGTCGAGCAGCCAGCGGATGTCGTCTGGTGCGACGAAGTGCCAGGTGGGGCGCAGGACGTGGGTGCGCAGGATCACCCCACGATCGAGGAGGGATCGCACTCCGGCGTCGGTCGCGCCGCGGACGCGCAGACCGAGCGCCCACCTGGCACCCGCCGGATCTTGTGCCTGCATCGCTCCGAACCAGCGCACCGCTTCGACCGCCGAGGTGAACGGAGCACCGATGAGGCGCTGGGCGCGCAGGCGACGTGTCATGACGTCGGCGCTGCTGCGCGGCCGGCTCATGACCAGGTCCTCACGCCACGGGGGAGGCCGGGGCGGCTAGTGGGAGCGCTCGCCCGTCCGTGCCGCTCGCGAGATAACGAGGCCCGCGATGACCAGCACGACAGCGCCGACGATGAGGGTCTCGAGCGAGCCCGTGCCGAGGTCGGGGTCGATGCCGAGAAGCGTCTCGATCCAGTTCACCCGATCACCTCCGAACATGGGAATGATGCTCATTTCTTGCCCTCGATGCAGTGGACGCCGCCAGGCCCGACGAGCGCTAAGTGCGTCGTTCCGGAGGGCAGCTCCATGCGGTCGCCGGGCCCGAGGCTGATGACAGTACCGTCCGCGAGCCGGAAGTCGATGCTGCCGCTCACGCAGTAGAGGATCTTCGTGTACGCGTGGCTGTGCGCGGAGTAGGTGTCGCCAGGCGCGTTGGACCAGCCGTAAACGTCATGAGCCTCGCCGCGCAGTCGCCGTCCGAGATCGTCGGAGAGGCTCATTTACGCGGCGTAGCTACCTGTCATCTCCTCGATGAGGCGCGGCTGGTCGGGTAGTGGTACAGGCAGGACTGAGCGGGAGACCGGATTCGAACCGGCGACATCCTGGTTGGAGGCCAGGCGCTCTGACCGGACTGAGCTACTCCCGCGGTCAAGCCGTCGCAAATGCGTCCGATCGCGATGGCAGTTCGCACATACGATATCGCACGCTAAGGCCGGAGAGCCCGATCCCCTGCCGTCGCGGCGGGGTCATGGCTCTCGCCCAGCACTAGCCCGCACTGCGGGCAGCGGGTCATGTCGTCGCGCACGCGCTTGTCGCAGCGAGGACACTTCGGGCCAGCCTTCTCCGGACGCAGCGCGAAGAACGCCATCAGCGCGACGGCGAGAAAGGAGGCCACGGTGAGCGCGATCGTCGCGACGAAAGGGACGTCCACCTCTTCGATGCTACGGGTCGTCCGCGCGCGGATCCGGAGCCGCCGCTAGCCGATGGCGACGCGCCTGGAGCGCCTCCGCGGCCTCTGGCGTAGCGAGATCCGCGAGGTCGGGAACGAGACGCGCCTCCTCGCCGCCCTGGCGTTCCTGATCACGTGGGTGATCACGCGCTTCATCACGCACTTCCTCCTCTCGCGCAGCGGCGGCGGAGGTCTCGAGATCGGCTCGCTCCACGTCCACCACATGGTGTTCGGTCTCGTCATCCTCCTCGTCTCCGGCATCCTCGACGTGCGCGGCTCGCTGCGGCGGACGCGGGCCGTCCTCTTCGGGATCGGCGCGGCGCTCGTCCTCGACGAGTTCGCGCTCATCCTCAACCTCGCCGACGTGTACTGGAAGCCGCAGGGCCGCGAGAGCATCGACGCGGTCGTCATCTTCGGCGCGGTCCTCGCGATCGCCATCGCCGGCGGCGGCTTCTGGCGCGCGGCGTGGCGCGAGCTGGCACGCGGAGGACGCGCGGTCGCGCGGCGGACCTAGGAGTAGGACTCGATCCGCGCGCGGCGGAAGCGGACGTACACGAAGATCGTGTAGGCGAGGACGAGCGGCATACCGACGAGCGCGATGACGAGCATCGCCGTCAGCGTCAGGTCGGACGACGCCGCGTTGCGCACGGTGAGGCTCCGCGCCGCGTCCGTCGCCGGGAGCACGTCGGGGAACAGCGCGAGCGCGCCGAGGGCGAGGAGTCCGGCGATCGCGAGCGACGACGCGAGGAACGCGGCGCCGTCGGCACCGCGGCGCGACGCCGCGAGGAACGCCGCCGACGCGCCGACGACCAGCGCGGGCGCGACGTACGCGGCCCCGCCGAGCGGCAGGTCGCGGAGCGCCGGCACGCTCATCGACGCCACGGTGACGACGATCCACAGCGCGACGAACGCGGTCGCCGCCGCCGCGCCCGCGGCACGGCTCCGACCGCGCAGCTCTCCGTCGGTCCGGAGGGCGAGCCACGCCGCTCCCTGCATCGTGAACATGGCGACGGCGAGGAGGCCGGCGAGGAGCGGGAACGGACGGAGCAGGCCGAGGAGGCCGCCGCGGTAGACGCCGCCGGCGTCGAGCGGGATGCCGGCGAGGACGTTGCCGATGGCGACGCCGAGGAGGAGCGCGACGAGGAACGACGAGACGGAGAACACGACGTCCCACCCGCGCCGCCACGCCGGCGACGCGCTCGTCTCGCGCACCTCGAGCGAGACCGCGCGGAAGATGAGGGCGAGCAGGACGAGCACGAGCGCGAGGTAGAAGCCGGAGAAGACCGTGGCGTAGAGGAGCGGGAACGCCGCGAAGAGCGCGCCCCCCGCGGTGAGCAGCCACACCTCGTTGCCGTCCCACACCGGCGCGATGGACCCGAGGATGAGTCCGCGCTCGCGGGCGCCGCGCGACACGACGAAGTGCAGGATCCCGGCGCCGAGGTCGAAGCCGTCGAGCACGGCGTAGCCCGTGAGCAGGACGGCGATGAGCGCGAACCACACGACGGGAAGGTCGATCATGCCGCGACCGCCGGACCGCGCCGGACCTCGCCGACGAACAGCCGGATCCACAGCCACGCGATGACGAGGTAGGCCGCGGCGAACAGCGCCAGCGAGAGCGCGAGGTCGAACGTCGCGACGTTGTCGGAGACGCCGTCCTGGGTGCGGAACACGCCGTACACGAGCCACGGCTGCCGCCCCACCTCGGCGGTCATCCATCCGAGCTGGATCGCGATCATCGGCAGCGGCGTCGACCACATGAGGATGCGCAGCCACGTGCGATGCGACTCGAGCGTGCCGCGCCACACGAGGAGCGCCGCGGCGAGCATCTCGACCAGGAGCAGCGTCCCGATCGCGACCATGTTGTGGTACGCGAGGAACGTCAGCGCGACCGGCGGCCAGTCGGCCAGGGGGAACTCCGAGAGGCCGCGCACGGCGGCCGTCACGTTGCCGAAAGCGAGGAAGCTGAGCAGCCGGGTGACGACGATCTCCGGCGCCTGGACGGCGTCGGCCGGATCCTGCGTCGGCGGCAGCGACCAGATGACGAGGGGAGCTCCGACGGTCGTCGTGTAGACGCCCTGCATCGCCGCGAACTTCGCTTCCTGCGTCACAGCGACCTGCCGCGCGCCGCGGTCGCCGGTCACGAAGATGAGCAGCGTCCCGACGAACGCCACGACGAGCGCGACGCGGATCGAGGCGAGGGCGACGTCACGGTGGCGGCGCGAGAGCAGATAGAAGGAGGAGACGCCGAGCACGAGGAAGGCGCCCATGACCCACGTCGACACGACCGTGTGCGAGAAGCGCGTCAGGGTGGAGAGGTTGAGGACCGCGGTCCAGAAGTCCGTCAGCCTGGCGTGGCCGCCCTCGACGACGTACCCGGCGGGGGTCTGCATCCACGAGTCGGCGACGATGATCCAGAAGGCGGACAGCGTGGAGCCGAGCGCGACGAGCACCGCTGCGAGCCAGCGGACCGTCGAGGACACGATGCTCCGGCCGAAGAGGAGCACGCCGAGGAACGTCGACTCGAGGAAGAAGGCGAATACGCCCTCCGCGGCGAGCGGAGCGCCGAAGACGTCGCCGACGAATGCGGAGTAGCGCGCCCAGTTCGTCCCGAACTGGAACTCCATGACGATGCCCGTGGCCACGCCCATGAGGAAGGTCAGGCCGAAGATGCGCGTCCAGAACAGGGCCGTCCGATCCCACAGCGGATCGCGCGTCCGCCAGCGGAGCGTCTCGAGGATCGCGACCACCAGCCCGAGGCCGATGGTGATGGCGGGAAAGAGGAAGTGGAACATCACGGTCATCGCGAACTGGACGCGCGCGAGGGTCGTGGGGTCCACGAGCCAGGATCGTCGTGACCCGCGCCCCCGCGCGACAGGGCGGAGCGGACGCCGCCCGCGCGGCGAACGGCGGCGCTATGAGGACGCGCGTACGCCTTCCATAGCCGCTTCGGCCCTGATGGATCGCTGGTCGGACCACACGGTCGGATCCTCCTCGACTTCACCTCGGTCGACCGCGACCCGAGCGGCCGACGCGAACATCGCGTTCGCCGACAGCGGACCGGAAGGTCCCAGCGGCGAGGGCCGCGCATACACCGACTTCGCGCGGCAGACCAAGGGCACGGCCGTGCGTCCCTAGGCCGGGCCGGAGTGGCACGACCGATGCACCAGGCGGGCGCATGCTCACGCCGTTCGCGGGGGCATTCGCCCATGGCAGCGAGCCTGAGCAGGCGCCCGTCCCGGAGGTCGTGCCCATCGACGAGCTGAGCGTTCCGGCGATCGAGGCCGCGGCCAAGGAGATCGCCGGGGGACAGGAGGAGGACGAATGGCCGGCGACCGCATGATCCGCTTCCTCTGCACCTCCCCGGCGCACCGCCGCAGCACCGAGCTCGGCCTCACCCGGCACGAGGGGCAGTGGGCGCTCTGTCCGGATCTCCTCAGCCAAGGACACGAGTGGCTCGACACCGGCGGCCTCGAGGTCGCGGACGCCGTCGTGCGCTGGAAGGAGATCGTCGGTCTGGAGCGCGCTCGCCCCGCGGCGTGACCGCCGCGCTATCAGCGGGCTAGTTGGGTCGCGTCCGCGGCCGCAGGCGCTCGACCAGGGTGAGGAGCTCGCGGATATCGAAGGGCTTGCGCAGCACGGCGTTCGCGCCGTCCAGCTGCTGCAGCGTCGGCAGCGCGCCGGAGACGACGACGACGGGGATCTGCCGATATTCCGGCAGCTCGCGCAGGTACCGCAGCAGCGTGTGCCCGCTCACCGCGGGGAGGAGCAGGTCGAGGACGATGACGTCCGGACGCCAGCCCGCGAGCTCGGCGAGCGCCTTCCGTCCGTCGGACGCGATGCGCACCTCGTGTCCGCTCTCCGCGAGGGCGTCGCGGAAGGCGGCCGCCGTCGGCGCGTCGTCCTCGATGGTGAGGATCCTCAGTCCCTCGGTCACCGCTCGAAGCTTCCGCACGCAGCGTGCCGCGGATGCCGGCGAAGCGCGGCCGCCTAGGCCCACGCCCGCGGGATCACTGCACGGCGGTCGGAATGTGGTCGGGCACCTCGAGCGGCCGCGCCGCGGGGAAGGCGATGTAGAAGGTGCTCCCCTGGCCGGCGCCGGGGCTCGTCGCCCAAATACGTCCGCCGTGCTGCAGCACGATCTCGCGGCTGACCGCGAGGCCGATGCCCTCCCCCACGACGTCGCGCCGCTGTCCCGTCCCGCGGTAGTAGCGCTCGAAGATGAGCGTGAGCTCTTCGGACGGGATCCCCGACCCGTGGTCGGTCACGCCGAGCTGCAGCTCCTCGCCCTCGCGGCGCACCTCGATCTCGATCGGGCGGTCGTGGGGGGAGAACTTCGCCGCGTTGCGCAGCAGGTTGTCGAGCACCTGGCCGAGCCGGCCCGGATCGCCGCGGACGAGGAACGGCCCGGGGCCGTCCACGTCGACGGCGACCTCCGTGTCGGTGAGCAGCCGCAGGCGCGACGCGGCCTCGCGCGCCTCGCGTACGAGGTCGACCTCGCTCTCGACGATCGGCCGCGCGCCGGGCAGTGAGAGCAGGTCGCTGATGAGCCGCTCCAGCTGCTCGACCTGCCGCTGCACGGACTGAAGGTTGCGCGACATGAGCTGCCCGTACGCCTGGACCGAGGTCAGGGGATTGCGCAGCTCGTGCACCGCGGAGGCCACCGCTTCGTCCCGCTGATGGAGCTCGTCGCGGAGATGGTCGTTGAGCGCGCGCAGTCCGGCGACCGTGCGCGAGAGCTCGTCGCGCTCCTCGAGGGCCTTCCGGCGCTCGTCGTGCGCGGTGAGCAGGGCGACGGCGTGGCGGCGAAGCGCGCGCCGCTCGGCCGCGGCGTTCGTGATGCGCACGAGCTCGCGGCCGACGACGGCCAGCGCCAGGAGCACTTGGACGACGAACAGCACCTGGACGGCCCCGCGGATCTCTGCGGAGAGCGGCTGTCCGGGCAGCGACAGCACCACGAGCGTGAGGAGGAGGGCCAGGGCGACGAGCAAGCCGCGGGTGCGCGCGAGCTTCACCTCGGCCGCGCGGAACTGCTCCTCGAGCACGCCTGGATTAACGTCTGCCAGGCCCTTTCGATATCGTCGCCCGCCTAACAGTCGAGCGGGCGGGCGACCTAGTCTTCCGCCGGGGCGACCGCGGCCACCAGCGCGAGGTCGGCGGCGCGGACCTTCGTGGGGTCGAACTTCCTCACCGAGGCCGTCATCCGCGTCAGCGCCTCGGCGATGGGCATCGGCGGCGCGGTCTGACCGCGCTTCAGGGGGATCCAGCGCACCGGGTTGCAGCGCGCGACGACGAGCTGCCGCAGATACGGGCTCTTGAACCCCATCTCCTGAAGACGCTTGACGTGCTCGCTCACGCGATCGTCGACGTCCATCAGCCGCCGCGCCCACTGCTCGCGCTGTCGCAGCGCCTTGGGGAGGGTGGCGTCGAGGAAGCGGTCGACGCGCCGCAGCATCGAGGTGTACGACGAGCCGGCGAACCTGCCGCGCTCCTCGTACGCGATGCCGAGGGTCAGGAAGTACGCCTCCTCGAAGCTCGTCGCGTGGTCCTTCTCCAACACCCGCGGCTGCTCCTTCGCCAGCGCCCGCGCCATGCGGATCGCCTCGAGGCTCTTGTCGCGGAGGTTGTGCGCCTTCTCCGTGTTGAGCGCGAGGATGCGGTAGGCCATCGCGTCGTCGGCCACGATGAGCGCGGTCACCGAGCGCAACCCGAGCTGCTTCGCCGCGGCGAGCCGATGGCGCCCGTTCGGCGTCCAGAAGCGCTCCCCGCCCGCGACGGCGATCACCGGGTCGAGGAACGCGCCGGCGGCGCCGATGGCCGCGACGAGCTTGTCGGCGTGCGTGCGCGAAAGGTCGCGCTGGAACGGCGTCGGCTCGAGCGAGCGCAGTGGCAGGCTCGCGAGGAGGAGCGGCGACGAAGCGAACGGATCCTTGAAGGCGGCGAGGACGGCGCCGTCGGCGCGGCGCACCCGATCCGCGAGCGCGGCGACCGCGGGATCGGCCTGTTCGATCGCGCTCTCGCTCGGCACGGGACCGCGCGGCTCGGCGGGGCCGCGGCGTCGCTTCGTCGCGCGGGTGGTCTTCCGCGTGGTCTGCGCGGCCTTCGTGCGTGCGGGCATCGGGCGGGGGGCAGCATGGCACACTGGACGAGTGACCGCGGTGGAGAAGCCTCGCCCCGACGAGCCCATGCCGCAGAGCGAGGCGGACGAAGGCGGACAGTTCTCCTGGCGCGCGTTCCTCGAGATCGTCCAGGCGCTCGCTCTCGCCGTCATCATCTCGGTCTTCCTCAACCTGTTCGTTGTCCAGGTGACCGAGGTCCGGCAGCGGAGCATGGAGCCGACGCTGCACCAGTCGGACCGCGTGATCGTGAGCAAGATCGACTACCGGCTCGGCGCGCCGAAGCCCGGCGACATCGTGGTCTTCAACCCGACGACGGACACGACGATCCCCTTCGTCAAGCGGGTCGTCGCGGTCGCCGGGGACGTCGTGGACCTGCGCGGGGGTCAGCTCTACGTGAACGGGAAGCCGGCCGTATTCCCCGACGCGCACGGCCTCAATGCTCCGCAGTCGCCGCAGATCCGCTATCCGTACACGATCCCGCCCGGCGAGTTCTTCGCGATGGGCGACAACCGGGAGGCGTCGTCGGATTCGCGCTCCTTCGGGGCGCAGCCCGACGACCGGATCATCGGGAAGGTCCTCCTGCGCTTCTGGCCCTTCGACCGCCTGCGCTTCTTCGCGTGGTGATGGCCGACGTCTTCCACCGCCCGAGGGACTGGCGGATCGACCCCGGCCGCCGCGTCTTCGAGGTCACGTGGGACGACGAGAAGGTCACGGAATACGCTTTCGAGGACATGCGCCGCGCCTGCCCCTGCGCCTACTGCGCGGGTGAGGGCGCGATGGCGGGCACGGTGAACGAGGGGACGCGCTTCACGGAGGAGCAGACGACGATGAAAGAGGTGTACCCGGTGGGCCGGTACGGCCTCACGCCGGTGTGGGGCGACGCCCACGACACCGGCATCTACACCTTCAAGATGCTGCGGCGCGCGGCGGGGCTCGAATGAAGCTGTTCACGAAGAAGGGCGACCTCCCCGAGGAGGTCCAGAAGCGCGTCCCGCCGGGCCAGTACCTCACCGAGAAGTGGCCCGTCCTCCACTACGGCCCCGTCCCGTCCTTCGATCCGAAGCGGTGGGACTTCCGGGTCTGGGGCCGCGTCGAGAACGAGCTGCGCTGGTCGTGGGAGGAGTTCCAGAAGCTGGAGCAGCGGCTGGTGCAGGCGGACATGCACTGCGTGACGACGTGGTCGCGGCTCGACCAGAAGTGGGAGGGCATCCCCTTCTCGAAGGTCCTCGAGCTGGCGAAGCCGCTCCCCGACGCGAAGTTCGTCATCTCGCACTGCGAGCACGGCTTCACGGCGAACGTCCCCATCGAGGCGGTGCGGGACGACGACGTGCTCATCGCGCTGCGCGCGAACGGCGAGCCGCTCACGCCGGAGCACGGCTCCCCGGCGCGGCTCGTGGTCCCGAAGCTGTACGCGTGGAAGAGCGCGAAGTGGCTGCGCGGGATCGAGCTCTCGACGGACGACAAGCCCGGATTCTGGGAGCGCAACGGCTATCACAACACCGGCGACCCGTGGAAGGAGCAAAGGTACTGGGGCGACTGATCGCGGGCGACGGAGGGAGGGTGACCGAGGACGACTGGCGCGGCTACGAATGGGTCGCGCTCTCGGTCACGACGGTCGGCGCGCTCCTCGCCTCGATCCAGGGATCCGCGCTCCTCATCGCCCTGCCCGACATCCTCGCGTCCCTCAAGGCGGAGTTCCTCACGATCATGTGGGTGCTCCTCAGCTACCTGCTCATCACGACCGCCTGCGTCCCGGTCGTCGGACGCCTCGCGGACATCTGGGGCCGCAAGACGCTCTTCAACGCCGGCTTCGCCGTCTTCACCCTCGGGTCGCTCATGGGCGGGCTCGCGCAGCCGCAGTTCCACGGCGCGGACCTCGTCGTCGCGCGCGTCATCCAGGGCATCGGCGGCGCGCTCCTCTTCACGAACAGCACCGCGATCGTGGCCGACGCGTTCCGGCACGGGCGCATCGGGCTCGGCCTCGGGACGAACCAGATCGCCTTCGCCGCGGGCTTCCTCCTGGGTCCCGTCGCCGGCGGCCTCCTCACCGCGCTCTCGTGGCGCTGGGTCTTCCTCGCGAACGTGCCCCTCGGGGTGTTCGGGACGATCTGGGGCATCCGGCGGCTGCGCGAGCCGGTCGCGCCCGCGCGGACCCAGACGCTCGACCGCCTCGGCAGCCTCACGTTCACCATCGGGCTCGGCCTGTTCCTCCTCGGCCTGTCGATGATCGCGTTCCCGCTCCTCGGCGCGCTCTTCGTCGACGGCGCGACCGTCATCGGCGCCCTGCTCCTCGTCGCGTTCGTGGCCATCGAGCTCCGCCAGCGACAGCCGATGCTCGACCTGCGCCTCTTCCGCCGGCCCGACTTCGCCTTCGCTTCCGCGACCGGCGCGCTCAATGGGCTCGCCCGCGGCGCCGTCCTCTTCGTTCTGATCTTCTTCCTGCAGGGTCCGTACGGAAAAGATCCGCTCGCGGCGGGCCTGCTCATGACGCCGTTCGGCGCCGCGTTCATGCTCGTCGGCCCCGCGTCCGGCTACCTCTCGGACCGCGTCGGCGCGCGCGGCCTCTCGAGCGCCGGCCTCGCCGTCTCCGCCGTCGGCCTGCTCGGCCTCGCGACGATCCAGGCCGCCACGCCGTACTGGCAGCTCGCCGCCTACATGGCGCTCATGGGCGGCGGCTCAGGGCTCTTCAGCTCGCCGAACACGAATGCCCTCATGTCCGCGGTGCATCCGCACGAGCGCGGATCCGCCGCGGGCATCTACACGATGCTCAACAACACCGGGCAGATGCTCAGCATCGTCGTCGCGTTCCCGCTCGTCCTCAGCCGCATCCCGGAGGACGTGATGTTCCGTGTCTTCCTCTACGGCGGCGGCATGGGCGCCGCGCCCGCGGCCCTCGCGACATTCGAAGGCGGAGCGCACGAGGCCTTCCTCGTGTCATTCGTGATCACCCTCGCGGCGGCGGCGGTGTCGGCGCTGCGGCCGGCGCGGCTGCGACATCAGCGCGAGGACTTCCTCGAGCCGCCGGCGACGGCGGCCAAGTGATCAGCGCGCGGCGATCGCCGCGCGCACGCGCTCGGGGGTGAGGGGCAGCTCGCGGACTCGCGCGCCGCACGCGGCGAACACGGCGTTCGCGACGGCCGCCGCCGCGGGAACGGCGCCGGGCTCGCCGACGCCGGACGACGGCGCGCTCGGATCGCCGGCGACCTCGACGTCGATGGAGAGCGGCGCGTCGCGGAACGTCGCGATGCGGTAGGTGTCCCAGCTCGACGTCAGGACCCGCGGGCCGCGATGCCGGAGCGACTCGAACACGGCCCACGACGCGGACTGCTGCATCCCGCCCTCGATCTGGTTCCGCACGCCGTCGGGGTTCACGACCGATCCGGGGTCGACGACCGCCCACATCCGCAGCACGCGCACGACGCCGGACGGCGAGACCTCGACCTCGGCCGCCTCGGCGACCTTCGTCCCGTGGTACTCCGTGCACGCGACGCCGAGACCTCGGCGTTCGCCGCGCGGCTTCCCCCACCCCGCGCGCTCGGCGAGGCGCTCGAGGACGCGGCGCAGGCGCGCGTCATCCAGGTGGCGCACGCGGAACGCGACGGGGTCCTGCCCGCTCTCGTGCGCGAGCTCGTCCATGAGCGACTCGATCGCGAACACGTTCTCCGATGCGGCGAGCGATCGGAAGTTCGCCGTGCGCAGCGGCGTGGGCTCGACGTACAGCGTGACGTGCGCGTGCGGGACGCGGTAGGGCGGGACCGCGTTGCGGCCCGTCGATTCGCCGCCGTACGACGGATCGAACCCCGAGCTGGTGTGGATGTTCGTGTGCTCGTCGTAGCGCCACGCGGCGATCCCGCCGGACGCGTCGAGCGCGACGCTCGCCTCGAGCACGGCCTCCGGCCGGCTCGGCGACCACTGGAACTCCTCCGCCCGCGACCACTGCAGGAGGACCGGGCGACCGACGTTCTTCGAGAGGATGACGGCCTCCATCGGCGCGTCGAAGCTCGAGCTGCGGCCGTACGTCCCGCTCCCGAGCGTCAGCACGAAGCGCACCTTCTCGGGCGGCAGGCCGACGCGCTTCGCGGCGGCCTCGCGCAGACCGAAGGGGCGATGGGTCGAGCCGTAGATCGTCGCGCCGTCCGCGCGCACGTCGGCGACCGCCGCGCTCGGACCGATCGGCGCGTTCGCGATCGGCGGGCACACGTAGGTCCGCTCGACCTTCTTCGCGCCCGAGGCGAGGGCGGCGTCGACGCCCTCGTCCTCGCGCAGCGGCAGGACGATCGTCTCGCCCTCCGCGGTCGCCGGCACGCTCCAGTCGACGTCGACGGCGTCGGCCGCCGCGCGGGCCTGCTCCTCGCGCTCGGCGACGACGCCGACGAGGTCGCCGTCCCGGATGACCGCAACGACGCCGGGCATCGCCTTGGCGGCTGCGTCGTCCACCGCGCGCACCTTCGCGCCGCGCACCGGAGGACGCACGACCGCGCCGCGGAGCATCCCCGGGAGACGCACGTCGGCGGCGTAGCGCGCACAGCCGCTCACGATGTCGACCGCTTCGAGCGCCGGGCGCGGCTTCCCCATGTACCGCCACCGCTCGCGGGGAAGGAGCGGGACGTCGTCGGGGATCGCGCCGCTCAGCGGCGCGTCGGTGACGAGGTCGGCGTACGCGACGCTCGCGCCGTCGCCGTCGCGCACGACGCCCTGCTCCGTGCGGAGGCGGTCGGCCGCGACGCCGAGCTTGGAGGAGGCGCGCTCGATCAGCTGGCGGCGCGCGAAAGCGCCGGCGCGCCGCAGCGTCGGCCCCTCCTGCTCCGTCGAGTGGCTCCCGAAGGTGCCGCGGTCCGGCGGCGTCTGCGCCGTGTCGGCGAGGATCACCTTCACGCGCTCGATCGGAACGTCCATCTCGTCGGCGACGATCTGCGCGAACCCGGTGCGGATCCCCTGGCCGAACTCGACCTTGCCCGACAGGACGGTCACGCTGCCGTCGCGCTCGACGCGGATGCGGCCCTCGAGCCGCGTGCCGTCGATCACGTCGCGCCGGCCGCGCGCTGGACGGCGCGGATCGCGCGCCCGTAGACGCCGCAGCGGCAGAGGTTCGGCGCCAGCGCCTCGCGGATCTCGTCCTCGCTCGGGCTGGGGGTGTGTCCGAGGAGCGCCGTCGCGGAGATGAGCATCCCGCTCGTGCAGTAGCCGCACTGCATCGCGCTCTCGCGGGCGAATGCATCCTGCACAGGCGAGAGCTTTCCGTCCTGCGAGAGACCTTCGACGGTCACGATGTCGTGGTCGACGGCCTGGTCCACCGTCATGAGGCACGACGCGACGGCCGCGCCGTCCGCGAGGACGTAGCAGGCGCCGCACTGGCCGGAGCCGCAGCCGAAGCGCGTCGCGACGAGGCCGAGGTCGTCGCGGAGGACCGCGAGGAGCGTCGCCCGCCGCGGCACGTCGACCTCATGGTCCGCGCCGTTCACGCGGAGGGTGAGCTTCATGGGGCGGGGGTCATACTACCGGCGATGCGGCGGAGGATCGCGGCGATCGTCCTCGGCGCCACGATCGTCGGCGCGTGCGGCGGGACGGCGGCGCCGACCGCGAGCGCATCGCAAGCGGCCGTGGCCGCGACCGCGACCGCGAGCGCCTCGACGCCGAAGCCGACGCCCTACGCGATCAAGGCGGCCACGCCCACGACGAGCGGAGCATTCCTGTGGGCGTACCTCGCGTCGGACACCGGGATCTTCGCCGACAACGGGATCGCCGCCGACGTGAAGTACATCCAGAGCACGGAGGCGCTCACCGCGCTCATCTCCGGCCAGATCGACGTCTCGCTCGGCGCCGGGAGCGACGTCCTCTCCGCCGCCGTCGGCGGCGCCGACCTCGTCATCGTCGCCGTGCCCACGCCGACGTATCCGTTCGTGTTCGAGGTCGCTCCGGGGATCACGAAGGCGAGCGATCTCAAGGGCAAGAAGATCGGCGTCGCGAGCATCGGCAGCTCGTCCGACATCGCGACGAGGGTCGCGCTCAAGAAGCTGGACCTCGATCCGGACAAGGACGTGACGATCGTGGCCGTCGGGTCTGCCGCGTCACGCACGGCGGCGGCGGTGAGCGGCGCGATCCAGGGCGCGGTGTCGCTCGTCCCCGACAACCTCGTCCTCGAGGACAAGGGCTGGAAGCCGCTCGTCAACCTCGCCGACCTCGGTCTGCCCGCGGTCCAGAACACCGTCACCGTGCGGCGCGACTTCCTGACCGCGCACCGCGACGTCGTCCAGCGCTTCGTCGACGCGATGGTCATCGCCATCGCGCGGTCGAAGAAGGACAAGACGGCGTCCTTCGCCGCCCTCACGAAGTGGTCCAAGCTGACCGACCCGCGGCTCATCGAGGCGACGTGGACGATGTCCACGAAGACGTATCCGGCGCTCCCGTACCCCAAGCCCGAGCTCTTCGCCGATTCGATCAGCGAGCTGAGCGGAAAGAACCCCAAGGTGAAGGGCTTCGACGTCTCGAAGATCCTCGACGACTCGTTCGTCAAGAGCGCCGGGGACCGGGGGCTCGACAAGCGCTGACGCCCGCCCGCGCCGATGCGCGCAACGGCGCCGAGGCGATCCTCCAGCTCGTCCGCGCCGCGGGCGCGGAGCGTGTCTTCCTCAACCCCGGGACCGACACCGCGCCGCTCCAGGAGGCGTTCGTCGCGCTGCGCGAGCGGGGAGAGCCGACGCCGGAGATCGTCTCCTCGCTGTTCGAGAGCGTCTCGCTCGCCGCGGCCCACGCGTACTTCGCGGTCACGCGTCACCCGCAGGTCGTCGTCGTCCACGTGGACGTCGGGACGCAGAACCTCGGCGGGAACCTGCACGACGCGATGCGCGGCGAGGCGGGCGTCGTCATCCTCGCCGGCCGCACGCCGTACACCGTGGACGGGAACGCGCCGGGGCGGCGGTCTCGCCCCGTCAACTGGCAGCAGGACGTGCGCGACCAGATCGGGATCGTGCGGCCGTACGTGAAGTGGGCGCACGAGCTCGCCCGCGTCGACACGCTCCACCACCTGGTGCCGCGCGCCTTCCAGATCGCGGCGACCGAGCCGTGCGGCCCGGTGTACATGACCGCGGCGCGCGAGGTCCTCATGCAGCCGATGGACGGCGTCTCGCTCGAGATGGCGCGGCGCGCGCTCCCCGCCGTCACGCCGGCGGCCGACCGGCGCGCCATCGAGGCTCTCGCCGCGCGGATCGCCGACGCCCGCGCGCCGATCGCCGTCGCCGGCCGCGTCGGTCGCCACGTCGGCGCCGTCGCCGACCTCGTGTCGCTCGCCGAGCTCGTCGGCCTCCCGGTCATCGATACCGGCGACGCGCTCAGCTTCCCGACGTCGCACCCGCTCCGGGCGTCGCCGCAGGAGATCCGCGAAGCCGACGTCGTGCTCATCCTCGACGCCGACGTGCCGTGGCTCCCGCCCGACGACGCGCCGCCGGCGTCCGCCTTCGTCGCGCAGATCGACATCGATCCGAACAAGTCGACGATCCAGCTGTGGGGCTTCCCCGTCGACCTGCCCATCCAAGCGGACACGGCCAAGGCGCTCCCGCGGCTGCGCGCGGCGCTCGAGACCGCCGGGACGAACGAGAGACGCGCGCGCTGGGCCGCCCGGCGCGCCGCGCGTCCCGCGCGTCCCTGCCCCGAGGCCCCGCCGGCGGAGCGAGCGCGCCGTCCGCTCAGCCTGGACTGGATCGGCGACGCGCTCGGGCGCGCGCTGCCGGCGGACGCGATCGTCGTCGACGAAGCCGTCACCTCCAGCGACCGCCTGCGGCCCTGGCTGCGGCGCGAGCTGCCCGGGACGTACCTCGACTCGAGCGGGAGCGGGCTCGGCTGGGGGCTGGGGGCCGCGCTCGGCGCGAAGCTGGCGTCGCCCGCGCGCGACGTCGTCGCGCTCGTCGGCGACGGATCGTTCCTCTTCGGCTCGCCGGTGCCCGCCCTCGCGATGGCCGCCGCGAACGCCGCGCCTTTCCTCGCGGTCGTCCTCGACAACAGCGGCTATCGCGCCAGCCAGCGGCCGGTGCAGCAGCTCTTCCCCGCCGGCGCGTCGGTGCGCGCGAACGCGTATCCCGCGGTGCGCTTCGAGATGGCGCCCGACCACGCCGCGCTGGCGCGCAGCTGCCACGCTTTCGGCGAGCGCGTCGAGGATCCCGCGGAGCTGCCGGCCGCGATCGACCGCGCGCTTCGCGCGACGCGCGACGGCAGCGCCGCCGTGCTCGACCTGGTCCTCGCCCCTATCTGACACCCATCGACCAGGGGCGTCACGCGTTACATCGTCTGCGGCTCCGGGGCGTCCGGCCCCTCGTAGTGGGCCTTCACGAACTTCACGATCTGCGCGTCGTCGTACGCCGGGAGCTTGAGCGACCAGCGCCAGGCCGACAGCGCGATGTGGATGCCGGCGTCCTTCAAGGGGTACGGCTCGAGGACCATCTTCGGGTAGCCGTTCTGCGCGAGCTCGCGCACGAGCCCCGACAGCTTCGACAGGTCGTCTGCGCTCAGACCGCTGTAGAAGACGACGACCCCGCCGTGCTCGAGGTTGTGCACGATCGCCTCGTTCGGCTGTGTCGCGTCCTTGATCCCCCAGGCGACGGGTGCGACGCCCTGCTGATCCCAGTGGCTCCCCGACGTCGGCGGGTCCGTCTTGTACGTCACCTTCTGGCCGACGGGGACGTGCGCGTTGCTCTCGTCCGCCTCGTGCGTCCCGATCGTCTCGCCCGCGACGTCGTACTTCGAGGCGAGGAGGGGATCCGCCGGCGCGGCGGCCGGACCGAAGATGCCGAGCGCGCGTCCGCCGGCGATGAGCGCGATCACGACGACGACGACCGCGACCGCGGTGTACAGAGAGCGGCGGGAGCCGCCCGCGGGCGACCGCTGCTCCGCCGGGCGGCGCGCGCGCCGCGCGCGCTCCTGCTCGCGCCTGTCCCGCCGCGTCACGGTGCTCACGTCCTTCAGCGTAAAGGCTGGATATGCTCGCCGCCGTGACCGTGCGCGTGCGCTTCGCGCCCTCCCCCACCGGCGAGCTCCACATCGGCAGCGTCCGGACGATCCTCTACAACTACCTGTTCGCGAAGCAGAACGCCGGGGCGCTCGTGCTGCGGATCGAGGACACCGATCAGGCGCGCCTCGATCCGCGGGCACTGCCGAGCATCTACGACGGGCTGCACTGGCTGGGGATCGGCTGGGACGAGGGTCCGCGCGAGGGCGGACCGTACGCCCCCTACGTGCAGTCCGAGCGCCTCGCGCTGTACCAGCGGCACGCGCAGCAGCTCGTCGACCAGGGGGACGCCTACTTCTGCTTCTGCTCGAAGGAGCGCCTCGACCAGCTGCGCGCACAGCAGCAGGCGCGAAAGGAGCTCACGCGCTACGACCGCTTCTGCCGGCGCATCGATCCGGCGACGGCCGCGGAGCGCGCGGCGCGCGAGCCGCACGTCGTGCGCCTCAAGGTCCCCGACGAGGGCGCCGTCGCGATCGACGACCTCGTCCACGGCCACGTCGAGTGGGAGCTCGCGACGATCGAGGACCAGGTCCTCCTCAAGACGGACGGCTTCCCGACGTACCACCTCGCGGTCGTCGTCGACGACCATCTCATGGCGGTCAGCCACATCATCCGCGGCGAGGAGTGGCTCGCCTCGGTGCCGAAGCACATCCTCATCTACCGCGCGTTCGGCTGGCCGGCCCCACCCATGGCGCACGTCCCCCTCGTCCTCGGTCCCGACGGCAAGAAGCTCTCGAAGCGACACGGCGCGACGCGCGTGGCGGAGTTCCGCGAGCAGGGCTACCTCCCGGAGGCGCTCGTCAACTACCTCGCCCTCGTCGGCTGGGCGCCCGGGACGGAGGACGAGGTCTTCTCGCTCGACGACCTCGTCGCGCGCTGGCGCATCGACCAGGTGCAGAGGGCCGGCGGCAAGTGGGACGTCGAGCGGCTGCGCTGGTTCGGCGGCGTGTGGATCCGCCGCCTGCCGGAGGACGAGCTCGCCCGGCGCCTCGACCCCTTCCTCCCGCCCCAGTGGGACCGTTCCGTGGTGCGCGCGACGATCCCCGTCATCCGCGAGCGCATCGAGCTCCTCACCCAGGCCAAGGACCTCATCGCGTTCCTCTTCGGCGACGTCGCGCCCGAGGCCGCCCTCCTCGTCGCGAAGAAGCGGACGCCCGAGGAGACGCGCACGGCGATCGCGCGCGCCATGGGGTCGCTGTCGGCGCTCGGATCGCTCGACCACGGCGCGGTCAAGGACGCGCTCGAGAAGATCGCGGCCGACCTGGGGTGGAAGCAGGGCGACGTGAACATGGCGGTGCGCGTCGCGGTGACGGGGACGAAGGTCGGCCCGCCCCTCTACGAGTCGATCGAGCTGCTCGGGCGCGAGCGAGCGCTGTCCCGCCTCGCGCGCGCGGAGGAGATCCTCCGGGGCTAGCTCGCCTGCGGCTGCTTCGCGGCCGCCATCGCCTGCCCGAGCGTGAAGCGACCGCGGTAGAGCGCGCGGCCGACGATGACGCCGCGGATGCCGCGATGCCGCAGCTGGGCGACCGCGCTGATGTCGTCGAGCGAGCCGACGCCGCCGGAGTAGATGACGTCGCCCCCGAAAGCGCGCGCGACCTCCTCGAGCGACGCGAGGTCGACGCCCTGGAGCGTCCCGTCGATCGAGACGTTGGTGAAGACGATCGTCGGAACGCCGTCGACCGCGAGCTGCTGCACCAGCGCCGACGCGCGCATCTCCGTCGTCTCGGTCCAGCCCGAGGCCGCGACGAAGCCGTTGCGCGAGTCGACCGCGACGGCCAGGCCGTCGGCGTGGCGGTCGACGAGGCGGCCGATGAGCTCGCGATCCTTGATCGCGGCGGTGCCGACGACGATGCGCGAGACGCCCGCCTCGGCGAAGCGCTCCGCGGTGTCGAAGTCGCGGACGCCTCCGCCGGCCTGGATCTTGACCGTGAAGCGCGCGGCGATGGCGCGGATGTGCTCGAGGTTGTCGGGCCGGCCGGTCCGCGCCCCGTTGAGGTCGACGACGTGCAGCCACTCGGCGCCCTCGCCGACGAGCCGCTTGGCCGCGGAGAGCGGGTCGGGCGCGACGTCCTCCGCCGTCGCGAAATCGCCGCGCGTCATGCGCACGCACCGTCCGTCGAGGATGTCGATCGCGGGATAGACGATCACGCCTGCGTCTCCCCGTCGCCGGCGAGGACGTGGCGGACCTGGCCGCCGACGAACGCGGCGGGGATGGTGAGGAGGAGGCCCGCCGCCTCCGCCCAGAACGGCGCGCCCTCCGGCGCGGAGAACACGAAGATGAAGCCGATGGCCGTCGAGATGACGCCGACGGCGAAGGCGTGGAGCAGCGGCTCCTTCTTCGCGATGTGCGCCGCGACGTATGCGCCGATCGCGGTCAGCGCGAGCCCCAGCGCGAGCTGCGCGAGCTGCAGCGGGACCGAGTGATAGACCATCGCCGCGAGCGCGTCGGGCGACGGAGCCGCGTACGCGGCGCTCACGGCGGCGTCGAAGAGCAGCCCGACGATGAGGGTGCCGATCGTGTCGACGAGCGCGCCGATGACGACGGCCCGGACGTTGAGGTCGCTGCTCACCGCGCCGCCGATGCTACCCGCAGCGCGGCGCTGAGGCGCTCGACCGGTCCGCGGATCGCGAGGCGCTGCACGAGGTCCGCGAGCCGCGCCGTGTCCGCCGGCGCCGAGGGGATGTGTCCGTCCCCGCCCTCCGGCAGGCAGTCCTCGGCGAGCGCGACGACGACGCGCGCCGAGGCGATGTACCCCTCTCCTTTATGTATGCGCGCGCGGACGGTCGGCGACAGGTCGGGCGCGGCCAGGATGCCGTCGAGCGACCCGTACTTGCGCAGGAGCTCCGACGCGGTCTTCTCGCCGATACCGGACACTCCGGGGAGGCCGTCCGAGGGATCGCCGCGCAGGATGGCGTAGTCCATGTAGCGGTCCCCGGGGATCCCGTACTTCGCGGCGATCCACGGCTGATCGACCGTGGCGAGCTCGCTCACGCCGCGCAGCGTGTAGAGGACGCGAACGTGCGGGTAGCGCACGAGCGCGAAGAGGTCGCGGTCGCCGGTGACGACCTCGACCGGACCGTCCGTCCGCTTCGCGATCGCCGAGATCGCGTCCTCCGCCTCGAAGCCCTCGCAGCGCGCGGTCGAGATCCCGAACGCCTCGAGGACCTCGATGATGAGCGCGATCTGCGGCTCGACCGGGTCCGGCTCGTCGCCCTCCTTCGCGACGCGGTGCGCCTTGTACTCGGGGAGCGCCGCGACGCGGAACGCGGGGCGCCAGTCGGCGTCGAGCGCGACGAAGAGGCGCGACGGCGCGCGGTCGGGCAGGAGCCGCGTCAGGAAGCCGAGGAAGCCCTGCACCGCGTTCGTCGCGGTGCCGTCCGGCGCGGCGAGGACGGGGATCGCGTGGTACGCGCGGTACGCGAGGCTCGACCCGTCGATGAGGAGGCTCGGGCGGTGCCCCACGCGGACCTAGGCCGGCGTCGGCGCGAGGACGCGCGCGGCGACCGCGAGGAAGCGGTCGTTCTCGGCGGGCGTGCCGATGGAGACGCGCAGGCATCCCGGGCAGCCCCAGGAGGACATCTCGCGCAGGAGCACGCCCTCGTCGAGGAAGCGGTCGTACACGCGGACGGGATCGCCGCCGACGCGGAAGAGGATGAAGTTGGCCTCGGAGGGGAACGGCTCGACGCCCTCGATGCCCGAGAGCCCGCGCCGCACGCGCTCGCGCTCCGAGCGGATCTCGGCGATGCGCGAGCGGATCGTCCCCTCGTCGCGCGCGATCCGCGTCGCGAGCGCGTAGGTGACGACGGAGACGTTCGTCGGGAGCTGGGCGGCGCGCACGGCCTCCGCGAGGTCCGGGTGGTAGACGAGGATGCCCATGCGCAGGCCCGCCGCGGCGTGCTCCTTCGAGAAGGTCTTGCTGATGACGAGGTTCGGGTGGTCGGCGAGCGCGGGCAGGAGCGTCGTGCCGGCGATGTCGCCGTAGGCCTCGTCCACGAGGACGAGCGTCCCCGGGTAGCGCTCGGCGACCGAGAGGATGACCTGGTCGCCGATGAGGCCGCCGGTCGGGTTGTTCGGGGTGCAGAAGAGGACGACGTGCGGCGCGGTCCGCTCGACCGCCGCGAGCGCGCGCTCGGCCGAGATCTCGTACGGCAGGCCGACGTTCTCGCGCGCCACGGCGCCGCCGGCGATCGTCGCGAGGCGCATGTGGATCGGGAAGGTGGGCGTGAACACGAGCGTCGTCCGCCCATGTCCGCCGAACATGAGGAATAGGCCGAGGAGCGTGTCGGTGCTGCCGTTCCCGAAGGTGAGCTGGTCGGGCGCGACGCCGTAGCGCGCCGCGAGGATCTCGCGCAGCTCCGTCGCCGGCCCGGACCCGGGGTAGCGGTTGAGGACCACGCGCTCCATGTCGCCGGCGGTGAGGTAGCGCCCCATCGGCGTCGGCTCCGGCCACTCGTTCGCGGCGAGGCGGATCGCGTCCCCCACGGCCCGCGCGCCGATCGACGGCGCTCGCCGCAGGTCGTCACGCAGCTGGGGGATGCGGGGAGGGGCCACGACCCGATGCTAGAGGAGACGCGCGACGCCGCGTCAGTCCCGCGGCGTGCCCTCGAGGAAGAGCGAGTAGCCGAGCCGCGCGGTGTAGCGCGGGCGGAAGCGGTCGAGGTCGTACTGGCGCTCCACGTCGACCTTGCGCGCGCCGAGCCGCGGGTCGGGCAGGCCGGTGTGCGTGTACGTCCCGCGCTGCACCGCGACCATCTGGCCGGTCACGCCCGCGTCGAGGAGGTCGACGGCGATGTTCGCGAACGTGGTCGCGACCATCTGGTCGAAGGCGTCGGGATCGCCGCTGCGCAGGTCGTACGTCAGCTGGCTGACGATCACGTCCTCGCCGGCGCGTCCGCGGATCTGGTCCGAGAGCGCGTCCCCCACGTCCTGCTTCTTGCGGTGCCCGTAGGCGTCGGGCTCGCCCACCTCGCCGAGGGCGAGCCCCGTCCACTTCGCGCCCTCGGCCGCGATGACGAACGCGTACCGGCTCGGGTTGGAACGCTTGTCCTCGACGAGGACGTCGATGAGGTGGTCGAGGTCGAAGGGCGCCTCGGGGATGAGACAGCGGCCCGAGGTGACGTACGCGGTGTGCAGCGCGCTGAAGCCCGCGTCGCGTCCGAAGATGCGGAAGATCCCGATGCGCTCGTGCGATGCGAGCGTCGTGCGCTGGCGGTCGACCAGCTCCTTCGCTCGAGTGACCGCCGTCGAGAACCCGACGCAGTACTCCGTCCCCTGGACGTCGTTGTCCATCGTCTTGGGGATCGCGACGAGCGGGTAGCGCTGGTCGGCGAGCACGCGCGCGAAGCTGATCGTGTCGTCGCCGCCGATGACGACGAGCCGGTCGATGCCGAGGCGCTGGAGGTTCGCGACGACGACCGGGGTGAGGTCGTACGTGCCGTCGGGCTGCTTCAGGCGCTCGCGGTCGCGCGGCGTCAGGTGGTCCGGCAGTCGCTCCTCGCGCATGCGCTTCGGGTTCGTGCGCGAGGTGTGCAGCATCGTCCCGCCGACGCGGTCGATGGTGCGTGTGTTCTCGCGGTCGAGCGGGAGGATGTACACGGGGTCGGGCGCCGGGCCCGGCCGCACGTGCGTGAGGCCCTCCCACCCCTTGCGGATGCCGAGGACCTCGTTCCCCACGGCGGTGCTGCGGTACACGACGCTCTTGATGACCGAGTTGAGGCCCGGGACGTCGCCGCCGCCGGTGAGGACGCCGATGCGCATCGGCCACAGTCTCGGCGGTCGGCGCATCGGCGGGAAGGGCCGCTTGGCCGGCCGGTCTCCGGCTAAGAGAGGACGAAGCGCGTGGCGGAGGCGCTGAACGCCTTGAGGTCGAAGACGACGACCTTGGTCGGCCGGACGCGGAAGACGTACCCCTTCTCGTACCCCTCCGGCTTCGGCCGGTAGCTGAACGTGCGCCCGTACTTCGTCGCGTACTGCCGCGCGATCCGCTCGGCCAGCGAGCGCTCGACGCCGCGCACGACGCCCGCCATCCCCTCGGCCATGACCGCGCGCGTCCCGCTCTGCGTGCCGAAGCCGATCCGCGCGTCCCGCGCGAGGTTCCGCGCCCAGCGCGTCCTCTCGCTGCCCTCGAAGTACAGGTGCCCGTCGATCCACGCGCCCCACTGCTGCACGAGATGCGGGCGTCCGTCGCGATCGGTCGTCGCGATCCAGTAGAAGCGACCGCCGCTGAGGACGCGCCCGGCGTCGTCCCACGACAGCATCCCCTTCTTCCCGCGGTGGATGTAGCCGTGCGGCAGCTGGGGCCGATCGGGACGAGGTGCGCGCACGGATGCCTTCTTCATGACGGCACAGTGTCTACGACGCGTGAAATGTGGGACGATAGAGGCGCTCGCACTGCCTTTGGGGAGTGGCCAAGCGGTAAGGCACCTGACTCTGGATCAGGTAATCGAAGGTTCGAATCCTTCCTCCCCAGCAGATCCATTCGCTGCGCGGACCGCGCCTCGGTGTTTGTTGACGTTTCGGGTGGGGCCGCTTCAGTTGCACCACTTGCGCCACTTAAGCCACCACCGGGCCGCCGCGGCTTTTGTGAAAGACGCGCGCTTTGCATCAGTTCCTCGCCGCTGATCGGCGTGACCTCGAGGCGGTAGGCCTGCCAGAGGCGGTCTGCCTCCCAGTCCAGCAGCGGCTGCGCGAGCTCAGCGTCGGCGCTGACGTAGGTGTCGACTTCGGGGTGCCGCAACGCTTCGATGAGTTCGCCGAGCATCTCCGGACTGCAGTACCGAGCGCGACCACTCCAGAGCTTGCGGATGTACTCCTCGGAGATCCCCGATCCGCTCAGGGCACCGTGCAGGCGTGCGAGGGTCCAGCCTCGCCGGGCGCAGAAACAGCGGAGCTCGCACGGGAACGGCGTGAACAGACCCGCGTCCTCGCACACCAGCGTCCGGCGTGCGAGGGCGGCTCGATCTTCTGGCGGCAGCTCTTCGAGCAACGAACTCACGCCGAGACCTTAGGTAGTGCATCCAAGCGAAATGGCACACCACAAGCCTTCGCCAAGCGCGCGCCGTTGTCAGGGGCCTGCTAGTCCCACGAGCCTCGCGGTGGCGCGGGAATCCGAGCGAGTTTGGGACTGGCAGTCCCAGTCAATGGAGGGGCGCTCGATACGGGCTGTCTTACCCGGCGTCGGGTTTGTACGCCTCTCTTAGCGCGTCTCGAAACTCCTTCTGCATGGCAACGACCTCATCACGGCGGTTCAGCCCCAGGAGGTTGGAGAGCTGCACAAGCACTTCGGGTATCGAGTACGAGCTCGCAAAGAGAATCTCATGCGGTAGCTCGCCTTTTGGTCCGAACCCTGTGTGGCCGTCGAGTGCGTCCATGAGCTCACCCGTCACAGCGCCGATGTTCACGTGGGTCTCATCCGAGAGCCACGCATAGTCGAGTTCGTAGATGTGTTTCATGCCCATCGCCTCGAACAAGGCGCGCTCGCTATTGAGCCCGTGCCAGGTTCGCGTGCCCTCGGGTTTGATCTTGGAAGGAACGACACCCTGCTTCGCGAAGCGCTCGAGGAACGCTCGATAACTTTCGACCACGCCTTCACGCTCGGCCTGCGCCTTCTCCGAATTCCAGATCTCGTACCGCTCGGCCCGCTCGATGAGCTGCAGTTGGTATTTCTCAGCGTCCGTCATGAACTGGAGCGCTCGCCCATCGGTGTCGCCGTCAACAAGGGCAACCACATGGACCATCCCCGTAAGCATCGACCGAGCGAGCGGATATGCCTCACCGCCGTAGCCGCGTTCGAGAAGCTCTTGAAGAGCGCACCCGATCTGGATGACGCGCGCAACCACCGCGAAGACGACAATCTGCCCAGGCTTTCCCTCGACGGTGATGGGTACGCCTTGGAGAAAGGCAGCCGCGCGGTTCAGTAGTTGGTCGTGTGCCTTGAGGATTGCGGCGCGGCGCGGTTCATCGGGAACTTCGCTCGACATGCGGAAAAGTGTCGCAGGCAGCGCTCAAGGCGGGTCCTGTGACGACGGCGTCTAGGACTGGCGAAAGTAATTCAGCAGCGGATCCGGGTCGGCCAGAAAGACGAGCCAGAGCAGCGCTGCGAGCTGCGAGAGGTTGATCGGCAATGTCCCCTTCTGTGAGCCGAATGTCGTCTCGAGC
>JAGWSB010000114.1 GCA_028876375.1 Chloroflexota bacterium
CGCGGATGCGGCCGGCGAGCGCCTCGGCGGAGAAGCCGCCGAACACGACGGTGAAGGGCGCGCCGATGCGCGCGCAGGCGAGCATGGCCGTCGGCAGCTCGGGGATCATCGGCATGTAGATGGCCACGCGGTCGCCCTTGCGCACGCCCAGCGCCTTCAGGGCGTTGGCGCAGCGCGAGGTCTCTTCGAGCAGCTCCTGGAAGGTGATGGCGCGGCTGTCGCCCGGCTCGCCCTCCCAGTAGTACGCGACCTTGGCGCCGCGGCCGGCGCGCACGTGACGGTCGAGGCAGTTGACGGAGACGTTGAGCGTCCCGTCCTCGAACCACTTCGCGTACGGCACGCTCCAGCTGAGCACCTTGTTCGGGGGCTTCACCCACTCGAAGGTCTTCGCCTGCTCGGCCCAGAAGCCCTCCAGATCCGCCGCGGCGCGGTCGTACACCTGTCGATCGCGCACGTTGGCCTGCTTCGCGAAGTCGGGGGGCGGGGGGAACGTGCGCCTCTCGTCGTACAGCGCTTCCAGAGCGGTACCGGTGGCCTCAGTAGCCATGTCGACCCCCCCGTTCCGTTGTGAAGCGACCAGTATGGTCGGTCTCCTCGGCCAGCGCCGGAAAGCGATAGCCGACACCGCGCACGGTCAGGATGTGCTCGGGCCGCTGCGGATCGGCCTCGATCTTGTTGCGCAGCCGCCCCACGTAGACCTTGAGGTAGTGCACCTCGTCCAGATACTCGGGTCCCCACACCTTCGCCAGCAGCGTCGCGTGCGGCATCAGCTGCCCCGCGTTCAGCGCGAGGTGATAGAGGAGGTTGTACTCGGTCGGCGTGAGCGCGACCGCGCGGCCGTCGATGCTCACGAGACGCTGCGCGAAGTCGATGCGCAGGTCGCCGTGCTCGATGACGCTCGTCCGGCGCTCCGCCGTGACGATGCGCTGCCGGCGCAGGACGGCGTCGACGCGCGCCGCCAGCTCCTTCTGGCTGAAGGGCTTCGTGACGTAGTCGTCCGCGCCGAGCTCGAGGCCGCGGACCTTTTCCGTCTCGAGCCCCTTCGCCGTCAGGACGATGACGGGGACCTCGTTCCCCTTCTCGCGCAGCTCGCGCAGCACGGTGAACCCGTCCTTCACGGGCATGGCGAGGTCGAGGATGACGAGGTCGGGACGCTCCTCCTCGACGACGCGGAGAGCCACCGCGCCGTCGAGCGCCTCGACGACCTCGTACTCCGGACGGAGCGCATGGATGCCCATCGCGACGAGCGCCGCGACGTCGGGCTCGTCGTCGGCGACGAGGACCTTCATCAGCCGGCCGGCGCGGACACGGCCTCGTACGGGATCTCGACCACGAAGCGCGCGCCTCCGGCCGGCGCGTCCTCCACGCGGATCCGCCCGCCGTGCAGCTCCACCAGCGTGCGCGCGATCGCCAGGCCGAGGCCGCTCCCGCTCGTCGTCGTCTTCGTCCGCTCCCCCCGGTAGAACTTGTCGAAGATCCGCTCCCGCTCCGCCGCGGGTACGCCGGGTCCATGGTCGCTCACGCTGATCCGCGCCGCGTCGGGCGTCCGATCGACGCGCGCCTCGATCGCCGTTCCCTCCGGCGCGTAGCGCGTCGCGTTCTGCAGCAGGTTGCCGACGATCTGCTGCATGCGGCGCCGGTCCACCAGGATCGGCGGGACGTCGTCGGCGCACGTGACGACGACGCGCTGCCGCCTCGCCGAGGCGAGCGGCTCGTGCGTGGCCGCGGCGTCCGCGAGGAGCTCGCGCGGCGCGACGAACTCCTTCTGCAGCTCGATGCGGGCCTCCTGCAGCTGGGCGAGCTCGAGCAGATCCTCCACGCTCCGATCGAGACGGCGCGTGTGCGCCTCGGCGCGCTCGATGAGCCGCGACGCCTGCGGCGAGAGGCGCTCCCCCTCGCGCGCCAGCAGCTCGAGCGATCCGCTGATGACGGTCAGCGGCGTCCGCAGCTCGTGGCTCACCGCGGCGAGGAACTCGTCCTTGAGGCGGTCGAGCTCGCGGAGCGCCTTCGCCTCGCTCGCCTCCGCGAAGAGCCGCTCGTTCTCCGCGATCTGACGCTGGAGGGATCCGATGAGCGCCTCGCGCTCGGCCCGCGCCTCGCGGATGTCGCGGTCGACGCGGTCGACGAGGCGCGCCGACAGCGCGAAGACCGCGAGGTGGAAGAGCACGCGCTGCGGGGCGAGCTCGAGGCCGAACGCCTCCAGGCGGATCACCGAGATCGCGACGTAGGCGGCGCCCAGGACGGCGGCCGAGACGTACGCGCCCACCCCGCCGAAGCGGAACGCGGCGCCGATGATCACCAGCGGCGCGACGACGAACGTCGTCCAGTACGGCTCGTTGCTGAACAGCAGCATGGCGACGCAGGTCGCGGCGAGGTCGGCGGCGAAACCGAGCATCGCGACGCGGCGGTGCGCCGCGACGTCGGCCGCGGCGGCCGACAGCCGCGCGATGCCCACGTTGTAGGCGCCCACGACGATCCCCAGGCCGACGACGGCGCCCAGCGACAGGCTCGGGAAGAGCGGCCCGAGCAGGAGGATGAGCGCCACCGCGCCCCAGCGGATGCGGACGATGGTGCGCTCGAGCTCGCGCTGCTCCGCGAGGAGCGGGACCGCCACGGGCCCATTCTGCGGGCCCGTCCGGGGGATCACGGGCCCGCCGGCGCCCGGCGGGCCCGTCTCCCTATACGACGGTCCTGCGTCCCGAGAGGAGCTGGATGATGAGCACGATCAACGCGAGGACCAGCAGGATGTGGATGAGCGCTCCGACGCTGGGGAGCGCCACGACGCCGAGCAGCCACAGGATCAGGAGCACGGCGATGATCGTCCAGAGCATGCGGCACCTCCTTCGGTCCGCTCTCCGGAGGCAAGCGACGTGCCACCCGCGCCCGCCCCGGCGGTCGGCGGGCGGATCGATCGGGCGCCCTTAACGGAGAGGTAACGCCGCTACGTCTTCGTCAGCGGCCCGCGGATCACGCCGCCCGGGTGCAGCTTCGAGTGGAAGTTCACGTAGAACTTCCCCGGGTCGTCGAGGATCTGCTGGAGCACGTCGGCCTTGTCCAGGACGACGCCGTCCTTGGTGAAGGTCGTTCCGCCGGTCGTCAGCGCGATCGGCGCGTTCGCGTCGGTCTTGAACGGGACGACGACGCCCGCGTTCACGCCCGGCGCCGCGGGCCCGTGGATGTGCGCGAGCGTGATCTCGGTCGTGGTCGGGAAGCCCGTGAGCGTCGCCTTGATGGAGACCGTCGCGGACGTCGCCTTCCCCGCGGCGTCGCGCTTGACGTCGAAGGTGATCGTCGCCTTTCCGCTCCCGGTCTTCTCGGCGTCCGTGATCGCCGGGACCTCGTTCCCCGCCGTCATGTCGGCGGTGAAGGTTACGGTGGACGCCGCCGCGGTGTTGCCGGCGACCGTCGCCGGCGTGCTCGTCGCCTGGCCGGCGCCGCCGCCGCAGGCGGCGAGCAGCAGGGTCGCGCCCAAGATCAGACCGGTGGCTCGCATGGTGTCCTCCTCGTTCCGTGAGGCAGCGCTACGCGCGCGGCGATCGCCGCCCACGCCTACGCGAACCGCAAGCCGGGCGTGTCCATTCCCCCGCCGCCGTCGCGCGGGCAGAACCGCGCGACGATGCGGAGCAGCTCGGTGAGCTGGAACGGCTTCGCCAGGTAGGCGTCGGCGCCGATCTCCTGTGCCCACGCGCGCGCGTTCTCCGCCGCCGTCACGACGACGACGGGGTACCGCAGACCCTTGTCGCGCAGCGCCTTCGCGAATCCCCACCCGTCGAGCGTCGGCATGCGCATGTCCAGCAGCACCACGCAAGGATCCTCGGCGACCAGGACGTCGAGCGCCTCGGCGCCGTTCTGCGCCGCGAGCACGCGATATCCCTCACCGGAAAGGATATCCGTCATGAGGTCGAGGATCGAAGGGTCGTCGTCGACCGCGAGGACGGAGGCACCGTCCGCCATCCCGCTCACCGGATGCGCATCCTACGAGGCCGCACTCGACGCGTCGACCGCTGGTCGCTCGCCCGCTCGCCCCAGCGGCAGCGCGACCTGGAAGGTCGCGCCGCGTCCGGGCGCCGTCTCGACCCAGATGCGCCCGCCGTGCTGCTCGACGATGCCGCGACAGATGTACAGCCCGAGCCCGATGCCCGGTGAGCGGCGGTGGTCGACGTTGGATCCGCGGCGGAAGCGATCGAAGACGTGCGGGACGTCCTCGGAAGGGATGCCGATGCCGCGGTCGGTGACCGCGATGCGTGCCTGCCCATCGCTCTGCCATACGCGGAGCCGCACGCGGCTGTCCCTGGGGCTGTACTTCAGCCCGTTCTCCACGAGATTGTCGATCAACTGACGCACTCGATCGCGATCGAAGACCCCGCGCACCGGGCCATCGGCCTCCAGCTCGATCCGATCGGCGCCCGACCGTTCGCTCTCCGCGACCTCGCGCGCGAGCGACGCGAGATCGCACTCCTCGGGCTGCATCGGCAGCGCTCCTCGCTCGAGACGCGACGCGTCGAGCAGCTCCTCGACGAGGCGCGCGAGCTGTGAGGTCTCGCGCAGCAGGCGTCTCAATCCGGTCAATTCCGACGTACGTCCCTCCCGCTCCGCGCGACGTTCCAGGAGCTGCGCTTGCGCGAAGATCGTCGTGAGCGGCGTCTTGAGGTCGTGCGCGGCGGCGGAGACGAAGTCTTCCTTCAGCACGGCCGCTTCCTCCTGTGCCCGGACGCGCGCGGCCTCGTCGATGAGCTGGCGGCTCTCGAGCACGACCGCCGCTTGCTGCGCGACGAGCTCGACGAACGCGAGGTCGTCCTCGGCGAAGATCGGCTGGCGCGCCGCGTAGACCTCGATGACGCCGAGGCGGCGCTCCCCGGCGACGATCGGCGCGATGAGCACCGGTCCGACGTTCGACGCCCGGTACTTCGCGGCGTTGCTCGGGTTCTCGCGCGCGACGTCGGGTATGTACATCGAGGTCTGCGTCGAGAACGCGCGCCAGGCGAGGAAGTCGCTCGCGCCCATCTGCTCCGGCAGCGCGCCGTGCGGGTCGTGGAAGCGGAGGACGCCCTCCGACTCGCTCCAGACCCCGATCGTCGCGCGCGCGCCGAGCGCGCGCGCCGCGAGCGCCGCTACCTCGTCGACGATCTCACGCATCGTCGCGCGCGGGAGCACCGACGCGCGCGACAGGAACGCGCTGAGCTCCGTGAGCTGCCAGTACCGCTTCAGCGGCGACGGCGGTACGAGCCCCAGCGCGTACGAGACCGCCGACACGAGCGCGCACGCCTGCGTGAGGACGTTGGTCGCGTCCACGAGCGTCGGCTCCGCGAGTCCCAGCCCCGCCAGCAGGATCGCCAGGGCGAGCAGATACGACCCGCTCGCGATGAGGCGCATGCGCCGGCGGGTGACGCCGTACGCGTGCGCCCCCGCGGTGGTGAAGCGCAGCGCGCTGTACGCCGTCGCGCCGACGAAGTAGACGACGAGGTAGAGCGTGCCCGTCACGCGCGTGGTGCCCGCGACCACCACGACGACCGCGGCGAGGAGGAAGCCGATGTCGTTTCCGCGCCGTATCCACGTCGGCACGCCGGCGAAGTCGTGCGCCAGGCGGATGGAGACGTACGGCAGCGCCATGATCACGACGAGCACGCCGACGCCGACCTGCGCAGGGACCGGCGTCACCTGGGCCAGGCGCCCCTCGATCGTGACGACGGCGATCGCTCCGAAGAAGAGGGCGATGTCGCGGTCCGTCCAGGTGCGCCGCGACAGCCAGCGTGCCAGCGCGGCCACGCCGAGCACGACCCAGATGGCCTGGGAGAGGAGCTGAACGAGCGTCACGGCCGTCACGGAGGGCCGAGTCTAGGAAAGGGTGCTCAGCGGACCCTTGCTTGGCCGGTGATGCGCGGTGGCCGAGCAGATCCATAAGCGGGGTCCTGTCCCCCTTGCGGGGTGACGGTCATCTCTCTCGGCCGAAGGTCACCCTCCGGCTCGTGCGATCGACCCGGGGACGGCGCGGGCCACGCCATCGTCCCCCTATTCGATCTTGCTCCCGCTAGAGCTTGCCGCGTTTCACTCCGCCTCGCGGCGGCATCGTCACTGTGGCGCTGGTCCTCGCCTCGCGGCGGACGGGTGTTACCCGCTAGCGTGCCCTGCGGAGCCCCGACTTTCCTCGACGCCTTGCGGCGCCGCGACCGTCGGACCTGCTCGGCAAATAGCATTCTACCGGGCCAGGTGTCTCCGGACGAGAGCGTCCAGCTTCTCGGCCCCTCGGAGCGTCTCGGTGGGCAGCACCCTCCCCACGCGCTCGGCGTAGACGCGCGACAGCCCGATGCCGCGCACGGCGTCGTCTCGCGCGACGAGGTCGGCGACCAGCCGCGCCACGTCGAGGAGGCCACACCCGAGGTGCGCCCGCGACCAGCGTCGCAACACGACGCCGCGCTCGGTCGCGACGGCGTTCGCGCAGCGGAGGTCGCCGTGGACGAGCGCGCTCGGCCACGCGCGCAGCCGGCGCGCCGCCTC
>JAGWSB010000001.1 GCA_028876375.1 Chloroflexota bacterium
GGGCCGCCCGCGAGGGCGCGGTCGCGCGCCGACATCATCCCGCGGACGTGATCCGCGGTGTACGGCAGGAGGGCCATGTACCGCGCGCGCTTGAGCGCGGTCGTGAGCATGCGCTGGTGCTTCGCGCACGTTCCGCTCTTGCGGCGCGGCTCGATGCGCGCGCGGTCGCTGAGGAACCGCTGCAGGCGCGGGCGGTCCCTGTAGTCGATCCGCTTGACCTTCTCGAGGCAGAACACGCAGACCTTGCGTCGCGGGCGCCGCGCGCCGGGAGGGCCGAAGGACCGGCCGCCGGACGGACGCGGACCGCGCGGACCGGAAGGCCCGCCTGCCGGGCGCGGGGCCCCAGCGGCCGGCGCCGCCGGCTCGGGCGGCGCGCTGGACGCCTGTGGAGGCGTCTGGGGCGTTTCAGAGGACATCTGCTGCTCCTTCTTTAGAACGGGATGTCGTCGGGGTCGAACTTCGCCGCGGCCTCGTCGGGCGAGGCGGCGGGCGGCGCCGCGCCCATGCCCTCGGCGCGGTCACGCCGCGAGTCGAGGAGCTGGAAGTCGTTCGCCGAGATCTCGAGGCTCGTGCGCTTCTGGCCCTCGCGGTCGGTCCACTCGCGCGGAGTGAAGCGGCCCTCGACGAACACGAGGCGGCCCTTCTGGACGATCTGCTGAGCGGTCTCGGCCTGCTTGCCCCAGCAGGAGATGCGGTACCAGTCCGTCTGCTCCTGCCGTTCGGGCCCCTGGCCGCCGCCGATGACGCGGTTGACGGCCACGGAGAACTCGCAGACCGGCCGTCCGTTCCCCGTCATCTTCAGCTCGGGGTCACGGCCGACGTTGCCGATGATCATGATCTTGCTCATCGAAGCCATGTCGTTGGTCTTCCCTTCTCTTCGGGGCTACTCGTCGCGTCTCACGACGAGGTAGCGCAGGAGGTCCTCGGTCAGTCTGATCGTGCGGTCGAGCTCCCTCGACTGGTCGGGCGGGAGCTGGAACTCCACGACGCCGTACTGGCCTTCACGGTGACGGCCGAGCTCGTATGCGAGGCGGCGACGGACCGGAGGGACGACCTTCTCGACGCTTCCGCCGAGCGAGGTGATCGCGTTCTGGATGCGCTCGTTGATCGCGCCCAGGCGCTGCTCGTCGGCGCTCGGCTGGGCGAGATACATGAGCTCGTAGGGTCGGGTCGGCATTTCGACACACCTCCTTTCCATGGGTTTGCCGCGGACCGGCTCCCGCTGCGCGGGGGCGTCCTGCGGGGTGTCGACGCAGGACGCCGGGTCCGGGGCGAAAAGGAGCCGCGGCCGGAGCCACGGCGCTCACGGGTAGTCTAGCGGAGGGCACGACCGGAGAGGGTCGGCGCCGCCTTGCGACGACCGTATCCTGGGTATCGCCGCCCTAGTCCAACGGCAGAGACGACCGCCCTAAGAGCGGTTCAGTGCGGGTTCGAATCCCGCGGGCGGCACAGGCGCATCCCGTCGGCGACACTGTCCTCTAACTCGACTGCGGAGGCCGTCCACTCTTGGGCTCGTCCCCCACCCGCTTCGTCATCATCGGCAACGGCGCGGCCGGCACGTACTGCGCCGAAGAGCTGCGCAAGAACGATCCCGCCTGCGAGATCGTCCTCATCGACGACGAGCCGTACACGCTCTACAACCGCGTCTCCCTGCCGCGCTACCTGAAGGGCGTCCTGCTCGAGCAGCGCGTGTACGTCCGCGACCTCGAGTGGCACACCAAGGACCGCATCGACCTCCGCCTCGAGACGAAGGCCACGCTCGTCGACTTCGACCACAAGACCGTGGCCGTCGAGCCGGGCGGAGAGATCGCCTACGACCGCCTGCTCCTCGCGACCGGCGGACGGCCGAACCCGCTGCGCGTCCCGGGCGCGGAGGGCCAGAAGGCGCTCTTCAACTTCCAGTACTTCGACGAGGCCAAGGCGATCTCGGCGCGCATCGCGGAGTCGAAGGTCGGTGTCGTCCTGGGCGGATCGTTCATCGGCTACGAGCTGACCGAGGCGATGGCCTTCCGCAAGCTCGAGACGCACTGGCTCATGCGCGGCCCGCACTTCCTGCGCAAAGCGCTCGACGCCGACGGCGGCGAGGTGGTGCGGCTGCTGGCGCAGGACGAGGGCGTCCACTTCCACGCCGAGGAGTCGATCGACCAGGTCGAGGCGCGGAACGGATCGATGCGCGTGACGACCAGCGCCGGCGCGACGATCGACGCGGACATCGTCGGCGTGGGCCTCGGGCTGACGATGAACATCGACGTCTTCCGCGACACGGCGCTCCAGACCAACGTCGGCATCCTCACCAACGAGTACCTCGAGACGAACGTCCCCGACGTCTGGGCCGCCGGCGACGTCGCCGAGTTCTACGACGTCGTGTCGCAGCGGCACCACCGCATGGGGACGTGGGACAACTCGCTCAACCACGGCCGCCACGTCGCGCGGAACATGCTCGGGGCGAAGCAGCCGTACGTGGAGGTCCCCACCTACGCCTCGGGCATGTTCAAGTCGAACATCTCCGTGATGGGCGTCACGACCGAGGAGGAGCCGCGCGCCGAGGGCCTCGTCGAGGTCGACCTCGAGGGCCGCAACTACAAGCGCCTGTTCTTCCTCGAGGGCGGCGACGGGCAGGACCGCCTCGTGGGCGCGATCCTCGTCGGCAAGATGAAGGGCCGCAAGAGGATCCTCGAGCTCATCTCGACCCGCGCGCCCATCGAGGAGCGCCACCAGGTCTTCGAGATGCTCGCCACGCCCGAAGCGGGGGCGAAGCGCGCGACGCCTTCCGAGTAGGCGACGGCGGACGCGCGAGCGCTAGCCTGAGCGCGGTGCATCCGCTGCGCTTCGCGGTGCGGTCCACCGGTGGACGCTCCGCGGACTCGTGGACGGGGCGCGCGCGGCGCGCGGAGGAGCTCGGCTACAGCGCGCTCCTCATGCCCGACCACCTCATCTCCGGTCTCTCGCCCGTCCCCGCGATCGCCGCCGCCGCGGCCGCCACGACGAAGCTGCGCGTCGGCGTCCACGTGTTCGACAACGACTACCGCAACCCGGTCCTGTTCGCGCGCGAGATGGCGACGATCGACGTCCTCTCGCGCGGCCGGCTCGAGCTCGGCATCGGTGCGGGCTGGATGCGGAGCGACTACCGGCAGCTCGGCATGACCTACGACCCGCCCAAGGTGCGCGTCGACCGGCTGGTCGAGGCGATCACGATCCTCAAGCGACTGTTCGCCGGCGAGACCGTCGACCACCGGGGCCGGCACTATCGCCTCTACGGCGCGCGGCTGTCCCCCGCTCCGGTCCAGAAGCCGCACCCGCCGCTCGTCGTCGGCGGCGGCGGGCCGCGCATGATGCGCATCGCCGCGCGCGAGGCGGACATCGTCTCCTTCATCCCACGCATGTCGCCGCAGGGCCGGCCGACGCTGCGCGAAGGGACGACCGATGCGACGGCTGCGAAGGTCGCGCGGCTCAAGCAGGCCGCGGGCCCGCGCTTCGAGCGGCTCGAGCTCTCCGCCTGGGTGGCGCACGTGAACGTCGCGGACGGCCGCGCTCCGTTCACCGCGATCGCCGCCGGGCTCGAGGGCGTCGTCGCGCGGCTGATCGGGACGCCCTACCTCCTCGCGGGCTCGCGACGCGAGATCCGCGAGCAGATCCTCCGCTACCGCGACCGGCTCGGTCTCACGTACTGGACGATCCCCGCGGAGGGCATGGACGCCTTCGCGCCCATCGTGGAGGCGCTCGCCGGGCGCTGAGGCCTAGCGGACCGCCGGGAAGTCGCCGTGCTCGCGCAGGTAGGCGACCACGCCGCCCGCGGCGAGGATCTCCCGCGCGAAGGGGGCCAGCGGGCGCAGCGTCGCGTCGCCGCGCGGCGTGTGCAGCACGCCGTGCGCGATGTCGAGGCTCACGTCGTCGCCGTCGCGTACGAGCGCGGCCGCGTCCCCCGACTCGAGGACGGGGATGCCGAGGTTGACGCAGTTGCGGAAGAAGATGCGGGCGAAGCTCTTGGCCACGATCCCGCCGATGCCGTGCTTCTTCAGCGCGGCGGGCGCGTACTCGCGCGACGAGCCGCAGCCGAAGTTCTCGCCGCCGACGAGCACGTCGCCCGGCTTCACCGTCTTCGCGAAGTCGGGACGCGCGTCGCAGAAGGCGTAGGTGTGGAACTTGTCCTGTCCGACCATGAAGGGCGCGTAGCGCCCGGGGACCATCTGGTCGGTGTCGAGGTCGTCGCCGAAGAGCCAGGCGCGTGCCATCTCAGTCCTCCTGCTCGATGCCGGTGACGAAGGGCGCGCTGCGCGCGGGCATCGTCGCGAGCAGCTGCCGCGAGCGGTCGCCGGACCGCGCCGACGCCGCGCCGCGCTCGCCGCGCTCGGCGCGGCGCTGCGCGACGAGGGCGTCGAACTGCGCGTCGCTCGCCTCGAGGTACGGCCGTGGATCGTCGATGACGCCCGTGAGCGCGACGACCGCGGCGACGTACGGCGAGCCGAGGTAGATGGACGCCTTCGCCGACCCCATGCGCCCCATGTAGTTGCGGTTCGCCGTCGAGAAGCAGACCTCGTCGCCCGCGAGCACGCCGCCGGTGCGGCCGAGGCACGGCCCGCAGCCGCTCGTGCCGACGACGGCGCCGGCGGCCGAGAGCTTCCCCAGCGTCCCGTCGGCCATGGCGTCCTCGAATTGCCGCCGCGACGCGGGGACGACCTCGAGGCGGACGCGCGGATCGATGCGCCGGCCGCGGAGGATCTCCGCCGCCTGACGCATGTCGGCGACGCGCCCGTTCGTGCACGAGCCGAGGAACACGACGTCGATCGGGATGCCCGAGGCCTCGGACACGTCCGAGACCTGGTCGACGCGCGGCGGGATGGCGATCTGCGGCTCGAGCGCCGCGAGATCCACGCTCACCTCGCGCACGTAGACGGCGTCGGGCGCCGGACGCAGCCACTCCGGCGCCTCGGGCGTGCCGACGACGATGCCGGCCTTCGCGCCCATCTCGGTCGTCATCCCCGCGAGGGTGATGCGGTCGCCCTGAGGAAGGTCGCCGGCGCCGTGGAACTCCACGCAGGCGTAGCGCGCGCCGTCGGTCCCGATCTCGCGGACGACGCGCATGATCGCGTCCTTCATCGTCACGCCGCGGCGCGGCTTGCCGCCGAAGGTCACCTTGATCGACTCGGGCACGCGCAGCCACGTTCGTCCGAGCGCCAGGGCGACCGCGATGTCGGTCGCGCCCATGCCCGCGCCGAAGGCGCCGGCTGCGCCGTACGAGTTCGAGTGCGAGTCGCTGCCCACGATGACGGTGCCGGGCTCGCAGTACCCCTCCTCCACCATGATCTGGTGGCACACGCCTTCGCCCGCGTCGTAGAAGGCGGCGATCCCCTGGCCGCGCACCCACTCGCGCAGGACGCGGTGCGAGTCCGCGACGACGGGCGTGGGCGCGGGCGCCGCGTGGTCGACGAAGACGCACACCCGCGAGGTGTCCCAGACCTTCTCCTTGCCGAGCTGCTTCATCCCGGCCATCACCGCGTCGATGACCGAGTCGTGCACCATGACCCGCGAGAGCGGCGCGATGACGAGGTCGCCCGCGCGCACCTCACGGCCCGACACGCGCGACAGGATGAGCTCGGCGAGCGTGGGTCCGGGCATCAGGCCACCACCCACTCGCGGAGGAAGGTGTCGAGCTGGTCCATGGAGAGCGGACCGGCGTCGGCCATCGACTTGATGCGCTTGGTGATCTCGCGCAGGTCGTCCTTGCCGAATTGGAGCCCGAGCTCCTCGGCGCGCCTCCCCACGGCGTTGTAGCCGGTGAGCCGGTGCGCGATGTTGATGGTGCGCGCGAGGCCGAAGTCGGCCGGGTCGAGGATCTCGTACGAGTTCGGGTTGACGTAGATGGCCTTCGTGTGCATCCCCGCCTTGTGGTGGAACGCGTAGCGGCCGGTGACGAACTCGTCGTAGGGGATGTCGATGCCGACCATCGCCGCGAGCATCTCGTCGAGCGGCTTGAGCTTCGTCAGGTCGTACTTCTTCTTCACCGCGGTCTGGTCGTCCGCGTACATCCGCGCGATGAACCCGCCGAGCGGCGTGATGCCGTTGCGCTCGCCGATGCCGAGGATGCTCGTGTCGACGTGCGTGGCGCCGCCCTCGAGCATCGAGTACGAGTTCGCGATCGCGCAGCCGGTGTCGTTGTGGCCGTGGAACTCGATGTCGCACGACACCTGGCGGCGGAGCTCGTGGGCCAGTGCGTAGCACTGGCGCGGCGTCGCGATGCCGACCGTGTCGGCGACGCCGACCCGGTCGACCCCCATCGCGTTGACGGCCTTGTACACGCGGAGGAGGTCGCCCTCCGTCGAGCGGAAGCTGTCCTCGCTCGAGAAGCGGACCTCCTTGCCGTGATCCCTGATGAAGGTGATCACTTCCTTCGCCGTCGCGATGATCTCGTCGACGCTCTTCCCGTGCGAGAACTCGCGGAGCTGCGACGACGTCCCGAACAGGATGTCGATGCCGTCGACGCAGGTCTCGACGGCGACCTTGGCGTCGTCCATGTGGCAGCGGACGTGGGTGAGCACCTTGGCCTTCAGCGGGAGCGCCGCGATCGTCTTGCAGTCCTCTAAGCTCTGCGGGCTCGCGACGGGGGACGTGACCTCGATGTACTCGACCCCGAAGGCGTCGAGCGCCTTCGCGATCTCCACCTTCTGCTCGGTCGTGAAGTGGGCAGGGCTGAACTGCTCCCCCTCGCGGAGCGTGGAGTCGATGATCGCGTATCGCTCGATCGGCATCCCGTTCCTCCCTTCGGGCAACGAAAAAGGCCGATGCGCATCGCGCACCAGCCTTCGACGGACGCCGAAGCCACTGATGCGGTCAGCGCTCCGTGACGGGGTGCCCTCCCCGCCACGACAGTCCGCGCCCTTCCGGGCCGCGTCCCAGGCGGCGATCGCTCGCTCGATCGTCGCCTTCGGCGGTCGCCCCTCGCCGGCATCTCAAGCGGGAAGCTCGTCCCTCGATACCGGACTGCTGACGACCGCGACCTCTGGCCGCGTCGCTTATGAAGTTCTCCCGAGCATACCGGAGGGGATGGCCGATGACCAGCCATCCAGCGCGCGGCCGGCGCCGGCGGTCCGCGCTGCTACGCCGCGAACGACGCGAGGATCAGGATGATCGCGCCGATCAGGGCGGCGATCATGACGATGCCGAGCACGTCGGCCCAGCGGAGCTTCGCGACCATGTCCCTCCCTCGCCCACGCCCGTACGCCAACGAGCGTAGGAGGGCGGTCCAAATACTGAAGTGGTCGTGTCAGGGCTGATCTGTCTGAGGCGACGGCGGGAATCGAACCCGCGATAAGGGTTTTGCAGACCCTCGCCTTAACCACTTGGCCACGTCGCCGGGGCTATCCATTGTAGGGATCCCGGACGGGCCGGGCGAGTGCGAGGGGGGCGCTCAGCTCGCGCGGGCGAGCTTCTGCACGTCGCGCGCGCCGATGGGGTCGCCGTCGAGCTCGAGGATGCGCGAGAGCAGCTGCGCCTTCTCGGTCGCGATGTCGGCGCGCCCGAGGGCGCGATCGACCGTGATGAGCAGCCGCTGCACGTCGCGGTCGCGCATGCCGCTCGCGACGTGCGCGATGAGGAGATCGGCCGCGGCGCGCTCCTTGTGCGCGTCGATGAGCTCACGCGCCGCGGTGAGGCACTCCGCCGCGGCGCGCGGGTCGCGCTGGCCGAGGTACGCGATGGCGCGCTCCTCGGCTGTGATCATGGGCTGGACCTCGACGCGCTGCGTGAGCGGCGCGGCAGCCTTCGCAGGCGAGCCGGCCCGACCCGAGGACGCGTCGGCGCCGCCCGTCACCGCGGCAACGGCCGGTCTCACCGGTGTCGCGACCACCACGGCCGGACGCGGCGCGACCCGCTTGGGCGCGCCCGTCGCGATGCGGTGCTCGAGCTCGCGGAGCGCCGACGAGTCGCCGACGGTCTGCCGCGCGTAGTCGAGCTCGCCGCGGGCGCGCTCGAGGTCGCCCGCGTCGAAACAGGCCTCGACGAACCGCGCGTGCTCGCACTTGGCGCTCGTGGCGTCCCCGGCGTTCGCGTACACCGCGACGAGCCGCCGGTGGATCGCGAGGTCGACGGGCGCCAGGCTCACGGCCTCCTCGAGCAGACTGATCGCCTCGTCGCGCAGCCCGGCCTGCACCAGGCGGAGGGCGCCTTCGCGGAGCGTTCCGACCGCGACGGCGCTTTCGCCCGTGGCCGCCGCCGCGCGTGCGAGTCCGCGGTACGACTCGACGTCGCCGTGCTGCTCGGCGAGCTGCGTGAAGGCGAGCAGAGCGCGGTGCGTGTCGCCGCGGGCGAGGAGAGCGTTCGCGGCGTCGAGGGCGAGCTTGTGCTCGACACGACCGTCGGGTCGCGCGGCGTCCCCCGTCGCCGCGGCGAGCGCCTCCACCTCCGCGACGAACGCCTCGATCGCCTCACGGTCCATGAAGCGATCTCCCTGGGTGAGGGCCCGGCGCGCGATCTCGCGCAGCGCTTCGGCGTCGAGCTCGGCGCGGCTGCGGCCGAGGGCGCGCAGCTCGGCGGTGACGTACGCGCTGGCCGCCAGCCCCATGTGCTGCTTGGCGAGGGCGAGGAGCTGGTCGCCGAGGCTCACTCCGAGCCCGTACCGGTGTCCGTCGCCGCGTCGTCCGCGAAGGCGTAGTAGCGGAGCGCGTTGAGGAGGCGGTCGAAGGCCGAGGCGACCTCGCGCGTGATGTCGTCGCCGATCCGCGTGTCGAAGTGAGCGGTGCGCAGGTCGACGTTGCCGACGGAGACGTCCGTCGCGGCGTGGACCAGACGCCGCAGCGGATCGACGAGCGACCGCGTGAGGAGCAGCCCGATGACGACGGCGAGGATGGTGCCGGCGAAGAGCATGACGACGGTGTCGAGGGTCGCGGTGTCGGCCGAGCGCGTATACGTCGCGAGGGGGACGGCCAGCACGTACGTCCACTTCTTGGCCGCCAGGGACGTCGCGACGCCGCGCTGCTCGTCGCCCCCCGGGCCGTACGCGAACTGAGCGAACGTCGCGCTGGACGACCTCATGCCGTCGATCGCTTGCCGCAGCGAGGGGATCGCGTCGACGGCGAGCTGGTCGACGCTGCGGAGGTTGCCGAAGCGCTTGTCGGCCTGCAGCTTCTGCGCCGTCTGCGCGTCGATCGGCGCGATGGGACGGTAGATGAGCTGCTCCGCGCGGTCGCGGTGTCCCTTCGTCTCGGACACCGCGAGGCGGATCCCGTAGTCGTCGAGGAGCATGCCGTGCGATCCGGCGCCGACGGAACCCGCGTCGGCCTCGACCAGGTCCCAGATGGCGGCGAGGTTCACGCGCGTCCGTGCGACGGCGAGCACCTGTCCGGCCGGACCCTTTATCGGGGCGGAGAAGAAGAGGGCGGGCTTCTCCGTGATCACGGAGTAGCTCGGGTCGCTGACGTATGGCTGCCCGGCCTTGGCCTGCAGGAAGTAGTCGCGGAACTTCACGCTCGTTCCCTCGTCCGAGGGGAGGGACGCGTCGACGATGTTGCCCTCGAGGTCGACGACGGCGACGGACTCGTACTCCGGCGCGCGCGCGGCCGCGGCCTTCATCGCGTCGCGCGCGGATGCCTTGAGCGCCGGGTCGCCGAGGGCGCCGGCGTAGCGGATGACGTCGGGGGTGGCGGCGACGACCTGGATGTCGCCGAGGCGCGCTCTGAGGTACTGATCGATCGCGCTCGCGGTCGACGCCGAGCGCTGCTGGATGTTCGCGACGGCGAGGTCGGTCAGCTGGTCGCGCGTGCTCCGGATGGAGAGCGCGCCGACGATGGCGATCGGCAGGACCCCCACGGCGAGCAGGGCGACGAGGACCCGGCGACGAAAGCTCGGCGCTCTCCCGCTCCCCCGCTTCGCGACCCCGATCGACGACCGCATGCGTCCACGACATGCAACGGATGCGGGGGGACGATCGGCAGATGACCCTCGTACCGCCCGCCGTGGTACTTCCGTGCGAAAGCCGTCAGCGGGGGCGCATCCCCTTTCGCGCGTCCCGGAGGAGGCCGCGCAGGAGGCGCTTCGACTCCTCGACCTCCGTGTGGTCCTCGGGCTTCAGCCCGGCCGCCTCGGGGTCCGCGCGCCACCAGCACTCGAAGCCCCAGATGCGGTCGCCGCCGACGCGCAAGCGCGGGACGCCGTTGCCCGGACGCCGCCGGTCGCCCGTCTCGGGGTCGAAGTACCCCTCGAAGACGGCCGGCCGGCCCGTGAGGTCGGGCTCACCTTCGCGACGGTCGAGGAGGATGAGCGCCGGCGTGCCGAGGCGCTCCCCCGCCGGACGCGGCGCCCGCGAACGACCGCGGCGTGGCGCGCGCGCGCGGTCCGGTCGCGGCCGCTCGCCCCGGCGCTCCGTGCGCCGCGGGTCGGCGGGGCGGCGCCCACCCGAGCCTTCCGGCTGCGCGGGGGCCTGCGTCGGTCGCGGGGCCTGCGGTGGGCGTCGTCTGCCGCGCCCTCGGCGCGGCCGCGGCGGCTGATCCACGCCGCAAGTGTGCACGAACGAACGCTCGTACCATGGGAGCACAGAGGGAGCCTCACATGCAGCAGCCAGAGACCAAGGCCGAGCACGAGATCTTCGAGGACTTCAAGCGGCAGCTGCCGGACGTCGACCCCGAGGAGACGGGCGAATGGATCGACTCGCTCGATGCCCTCGTGAAGGACGGCGGGCCGCAGCGGGCCCGCTTCGTCATGTACAAGCTGCTGAAGCGGGCCCGCCAGCTCCACATCGGGCTGCCGCCGCTCACCCAGACGCGCTACATCAACACCATCTCCCCGGAGCAGGAGCCCTACTTCCCGGGCGATGAGGACATGGAGCGGCGCATCCGGCGGATGATCCGCTGGAACGCCGTCGCGATGGTCATGCGCGCCAATCACGACTACCCCGGGATCGGCGGCCACCTCGCGACCTACGCGTCGGCCGCCACGCTCTACGAGGTCGGATTCAACTGGTTCTTCCGCGGCAAGGACGACGGCCGGATCGGTGACCGCGTCTACTACCAGGGCCACGCCTCGCCGGGCATGTACGCGCGGGCCTTCCTCGAGGGCCGCATCGACCAGGACCGCCTCGACCATTTCCGCCGCGAGGCGCTCACGAACGGACTTCCGAGCTACCCGCACCCGCGGACCATGCCGGACTTCTGGGAGTACCCGACGGTCTCGATGGGCCTCGGCCCCATCTCGGCCATCCACCAGGCGCGGTTCGACAAGTATCTTCACGCGCGCGGCATCGCCGACACGAGCGGATCGAAGGTCTGGGGATTCCTCGGCGACGGCGAGATGGACGAGCCGGAGGCCCAGGCGAGCCTTCGTCTCGCCGGCCGCGAGGGCCTCGACAACCTCATCTTCGTCGTCAACTGCAATCTCCAGCGCCTCGACGGCCCGGTCCGCGGGAACGGCAAGATCGTCCAAGAGCTCGAGGGCCTCTTCCGCGGCGCCGGATGGAACGTCATCAAGGTCCTCTGGGGCCGCGAGTGGGACGACCTGCTGGCGCGCGACGTCGACGGCGTTCTCGTCAACCGCATGAACCAGTGGCTGGACGGCGACTCGCAGCGCATGGCGATCTCGGACGGGGCGACGATCCGCCGCGAGTTCTTCGGGACGGATCAGCGGCTGCTCAAGCTCGTCGAGCACCTGTCGGACGACGACCTGGCGAAGCTGCGCCGCGGGGGACACGACTACCGGAAGGTCTACTCGGCGTACTGGATGGCGACGCAGCACACCGGCGACCCGACCGTGATCCTCGCGCAGACGGTGAAGGGCTGGGCCCTGGGGCCGAGCGTGCAGGCGCGCAACGTCACACACCAGGCGAAGAAGATGTCGGTCGACGAGCTGAAGATCTTCCGCGACCGGCTCGAGCTGCCGATCCCGGACGACCAGCTCGAGGATCCTCCCTACTACCACCCGGGCATGGATGCACCGGAGATCCGCTACATGCTCGACCGGCGCCGGCAGCTCGGCGGGAGCGTGCCGAAGCGCGTCGTGCTGCCCACCGCGAAGCTCCCGATGCCCGACGCCGCGGCCTTCGCGGAGTTCCCGCAGGGATCCGGCAAGGCGGCCGTGTCGACGACCATGGCGTTCACCCGCTTGCTGCGGAACCTCACCCGCGACAAGACGATCGGCCGGCGCGTCGTCCCGATCATCCCCGACGAGGCGCGCACCTTCGGCATGGATCCGCTCTTCAAGGAGATCGGCATCTACTCGCCGCTCGGACAGCGCTACCGGCCGGTCGACGCCGAGACCCTCATGCCCTACCGCGAGTCGGAGGACGGCCAGCTGATCGAGGAAGGCATCACCGAGGCAGGCTCGGTGGCGACGTTCACCGCCGCGGGGACGTCGTACGCGACGACGGGCGCGGCGACCATCCCCTTCTACGTCTTCTACTCGATGTTCGGGTTCCAGCGGACGATGGACCAGATCTGGGCCTTCGGCGACGCCCGCGGGCGCGGCTTCATGATGGCCGGCACGGCCGGGCGCACGACGCTGATGGGCGAAGGCCTGCAGCACACCGACGGCCACAGTCAGCTCCTCGCGACCGCCATGCCGAACGTGCGCGCCTACGACCCGGCGTACGCGTACGAGACCGCCGTCATCGTCCAGGACGGGCTGCGGCGCATGTTCGAGCGGGGCGAGGACGTCTTCTACTACGTGACGCTCTACAACGAGAACTACGTCATGCCCGCGATGCCCGAGGGCGTCGAGGAGGGGATCCTCCGTGGGCTCTACCTCTTCCGGAAGGGCGTCGATGGACGTCGGCGCGTGCAGCTCCTCGGCTCCGGGCCCATCCTCAACGAGGCGCTGCGGGCGCAGGAGATGCTCCAGGACAAGTACGACGTCGCGGCCGACGTGTGGAGCGTCACGAGCTACCAGCTGCTGCGGAACGAGGCGCTCGAGGTCGAGCGCTGGAACCGCCTCCACCCCGCGGAGCACCCGCGGCGGCCCTTCGTCGTCGAGAAGCTCGGCGCGCTGGCCCCCATCGTGGCCGCGACCGACTACGTCAAGGCCATCCCGGACCAGATCGGCCGCTGGACCGGACAGCCGTTCCTTCCCCTGGGGACCGACGGGTTCGGTCGCAGCGACACGCGCGAGGCCCTGCGGCGTCATTTCGAGGTCGATGCCGAGAACATCGCCGTGGCCGCGCTGCACGCCCTCGCGCAGTGCGAGCAGCTCGCGGCCGCCGACGTCGCCAAGGCGATCGCGGACCTCGGGATCGATCCTCAGCGCGTCGACCCCCGATACGCCTGAGCGCGGCCTGACGCGCGGCCGACGCCGCTTCATCCTGCGCAAAAGGCGTCGCTTCCTCGCCTGCCGTGGGGCCCGCAACGGGCGTCGGGCTGCTCTACGATCGTCGAGGCGCGCGGACCAGAGGGGGTAGCGATGGCGACCGTCGAGCTTCAGCACGTCACGAAGCGGTTCGGCGACGTTCTCGCGGTGAACGACCTGAACCTCAAGATCAAGGACCAGGAATTCCTCGTCTTCGTCGGCCCCTCGGGCTGCGGCAAGACGACCGCGCTGCGGATGGTCGCCGGCCTCGAGCAGCAGAGCGGCGGGAACATCTACATCGGCGACCGGCTCGTCAACGACGTCGCGCCCAAGGACCGCGACATCGCCATGGTCTTCCAGAACTACGCCCTCTACCCGCACATGAACGTCGAGCAGAACCTCGCCTTCGGTCTGAAGCTCCGTCATGTCGGGAAGGCGGAGATCAAGCGTCGGATCGACGGCGCCGCGCAGATCCTCGCCCTCGGGCACCTCCTCAAGCGGCGGCCCCGCGAGCTCTCCGGAGGCCAGCGCCAGCGCGTCGCGGTCGGGCGGGCGATCGTGCGCGAGCCCGCCGCGTTCCTCATGGACGAGCCCCTCTCGAACCTCGACGCGAAGCTGCGCATCCAGACGCGCGCCGAGATCCAGAAGCTCCATCAGCGGATCCGCACCACGACCATCTACGTCACGCACGACCAGGTCGAGGCGATGACGATGGGCGAGCGGATCGCGGTCATGCACGACGGCATCCTCCAGCAGCTCGACACGCCCGAGGCGCTCTACGAGCGGCCCGCCAACCTCTTCGTCGCGGGCTTCATCGGGTCGCCGGCGATGAACTTCTTCAAGGGCAAGATCGTCGGCACGCCGGATGCGCCGCTCGTCGACGTGGGCCTCTTCTCCGTCGCCGTCCCCTCGCCGCAGCGCGCCGCGGCGTCCCGGGCCCTCGGCTCGGAGGTCGTGTACGGCGTCCGCCCCGAGCACATGTTCGTCCGCGACGGATCGTCGCCCGAGGGCGTCACCGTGGAGGCGAAGGTCGAGGTCGTCGAGTACCTCGGCTACGAGGAGCAGGTCTACTGCTCGCTCGACAGCACGAGCTTCAACGTGCGGCTCCCGGCGCAGATGCGCACGCACGTCGGCGGGCGCATCCCGCTGACGATCCCGAAGGACCGGGGGCACGTGTTCGACGCGAAGACCGAGCAGGCGCTGGCGGCCTAGCGTGGCCCGCGCGAGCTCGGAGCGCGTCATGCCCGCCGAGGCGGGAAGGGAGCGCGCTTCCGCTGCGGCGCCGGTCCCCATCGTCTCGCGGATCGGCGGAGCGGTCGGTCAGCTCTTCGAGCACGAGTGGGTGTTCGGCTACACGATGATCGCGCCCGCGATCCTCTACATCGTTCTCCTCGTCGCGTACCCCTTCTTCGTCGCGCTTCGCTTCACGGTGACCAGCGCCAGCGTGTCCGAGCCGATCGCCTCGTTCGTCGGACTGCGGAACTTCGTCGACATCTGGAACGACGACATCTTCCGCCGCGCGCTCATCAACACCTTCGTCTTCACCATCAGCTCTCAGGTGATCCAGGCGTTCCTCGGGACGATCCTCGCCTTTCTGCTCCTGCGGCCGTTCCGCGGACGCCGCGTCGTCCGCGCGCTGTTCATCATCCCGTTCACCGTCCCCGTCGCGATCGGCGCCATCACCTGGAGCTGGATGCTCAATCCGCAGTACAGCGTCCTCAACTGGGTCGGCAGTCACATCGGCCTCTTCCCCGCGCCCGGCCCGAACTGGCTGGGCGAGGAGCAGCTGGCCATGATCAGCGTGATCGTCGTCAACGTCTGGCGCGGCCTTCCGTTCACGACGATCCTGCTCATGGCCGGCATCACCGCGGTACCCCAGGAGATCATCGAGGCGGCGGCGCTCGACGCCGCCGGCTTCTTCCGGCGGTGGAACGACATCATCGTCCCGATCATCGCCCCGATCCTGTTCATCGCTCTTCTCTTCAGCTTCGTGTCGCAGTTCACCGACATGACCGTCGTGTGGCTCCTCACGCGCGGCAATCCCGTGAACACGACCCACGTGCTCGCCTCGTATGCATTCGAGGTCGGCATCGTCTCCGGCGACCTCGGGCGCGGCGCGGCGATCTCGCTCTTTCTCTTCCCGGTGCTGCTCGTCGCCGCCATCGTGATGCTGCGATACCTCAAGTCGCAGCAGCTGGATTAGGAGGACCGCATGGCGAGCACGGACCTCGTCGTCGGCGACTTCGCCATCGAGCACGCGCCCGGCCACCGGATGCGCCGCTTCTTCTCGTCGGCGGCCTTCTGGCTCACCATCGGCGCTTTCCTGCTGTTCGCCGTCTTCCCCGTGTACTGGATGTTCGTCACGACGTTCAAGCAGATCAACGACCTCTACAGCCTCGACGAGAACCCGCTCATCTTCAACCTGGCGCCGACGCTCGAGCACGTGCAGTTCCTCTGGGACCAGACGCGGTACCCGACGTGGCTGGTCAACACGGTCGAGATCGGCGTGTTCACCGTCATCATCACCCTGCTGGTCTCCATCCCGGCGGCGTACGCGCTCGCGCGGAGCCGCTTCCCCGGCTCGGGCACGCTCGGGATCGGGATCTTCCTCACCTACCTCATCCCGCCGACGCTCCTCTTCCTCCCGCTCTCCCAGATCGTCGTCGGGCTGGGCCTCATCAACACCCGCTGGTCGCTCGTTCTCGTCTACCCGACGTTCACCATCCCGTTCTGCACCTGGCTGCTCATGGGCTTCTTCAGAGGCGTTCCGCGCGAGATGACCGAGGCGGCGCGCGTGGACGGGTGCAGCCGTCTCGGCGCCCTGTTCCGCGTCGTCCTCCCGGTGAGCCTCCCGGGGATCCTCACCGTCGTCATCTTCGCCTTCACGCTGACGATGCAGGAGTACGTGTACGCGCTCACCTTCGTGTCGGAGCAGACCGAGAAGACGGTGACGCTGGGCGTCTCGGCCGATCTCATCCGCGGCGACGTGTTCGCGTGGAGCTCGCTGATGGCGGGCGCCCTCATCATCTCGGTCCCGGTGGCGATCGCCTACAACTTCTTCCTCGACACGTTCGTCAAGGGGATCACCGGCGGCGCCGTGAAATAGGCAAAAGAAGAGGGCCGGCCTCAAGGCGCCGGCCCTCTCCGGGAGCTTTGTCGACGGTGGCGCGCTACTTGTACTTGTCGACGATGGCCTGGAGGCGCTTCACCGCGCCGCCGATCGCGTCGGAGTCGGACTGGCCGCGCACGGCGTACTGCGTGAAGAGGTCGGTGATGACGTGCGTGTTGAGCACCTCCGCGGCGGCGACGCCGGCGGGGCCGGGGTAGCCGAACGGTTGGATCATGCTCGGGATGTCCTGCAGGTCCTTGAGCTTGTCGTCGCTCCCGAGGACCGGCATCGGCTTCTTCGCGTGGGCCGTGAGGAAGGGGTTGTCGTAGCCCTTGCTGGCCGTGAACTCGTCGGCCCAGTTGTCGCTGTAGTCGATGAGGAACTGCTTCGCGGCGTCGATGTTCTTGCTGAAGTTCCAGACCCGGTACTGCGTCCACTGGATCGAGCAGATCTGGGCCTTCGGCCCCTTCATCGGCAGGTTGACGTAGACGTTCTTGACGAGGTCCTTGTTCTGGTCCTCGATGGTGCGGTAGGCGCTGATCGGGTTGTAGATCCACGAGCAGCGTCCGGACTGGAGGCAGGTGTTGTTGCCCGCGTCGTCCCACGAGAGGACCTGCGGGTCGTTGTACTGGTAGAAGTCCTTCGCCCACTTGAGCGCGTCGCGCGTCTCGGGGCTGTCGATCGCGATGGTCTTGCCGTCCTTCGCGAAGTAGCTCGCGCCGAACGACCACAGCAGCGAGCGCCACGTGTGCTCGGCGTCGGAGGTCTGCGAGTACGCGGATCCGGCGGGGTGCCCCTGCGCCTTCAGCTTGGGCGCGGCCTTCAGGAGGTCGTCCCACGTCTTCGGACCGTCGGGCATGCCGGCCTGGGTGAACTGGTCCTTACGCCACAGGCTCGGGAAGGGGACGAAGAAGTCCGGAAGCGCGAGCCACTTGCCGTTGACCTTGGCGACGGCCTCCGCCGCGGGGATCCAGCCGCCGTACTTCTTGCCGACGCCGTCGACGAGGTCGGTCAGATCGAGGTTGAGGTTCGCGTAGAGGCTGGCGTAGCCCTGCGCGAAGTCGCCCATGATGTCGTGGCCCGTCTTCTGCGCCGCCTCGGCCGCCGCGCGCGCCGGCAGGTCGGCGATCGGGATGTGGTCCACGGTCACCTGTACGCCGTTCTTCGCGCCCCAATCCTTGGCCCACTTGTCGAAGAACGTGTCGTACGCGGGGACGAAGTGCGCCCATTGGACGATGCTGAGCGAGCCGCCGAGCTTCTTCGCCGCGCCGGACGCCGCCGCGCTCGCGGCCGCGCTCGCCGCCGCGGTCGGCGCGCCCGCTCCGTTGTTCTGGGCGCCGACGCAGGCGGCCGCGATCGGGACGAGCGAGCCGCCGGCGACGAAGCGGCCCATGAGGCCGACAGCCTCTCTTCGGGACATGCCGCGACGCCAGAGTGGTTCCATGGCCTACCCCCTCTTGTTCCGCTGTTCCGCTGTTCCGGGACTGGGGCCATTATGTGGCGCTCGAACGCCTTACGGGCGTGCACCGGCCCGCGTCCGCGCCGAGCCCGGGCGGCGACATTTCGTCACGCGAAGCGAGGCCGGGACCTTCGGTCTCTTGGCCGCCCGCTCTCTTTTTTACAGCGCGGTGAGCGGCGCTCTCGCGTCGCGGCTCATCCCGGCGGGACCATGCCGGTGAACACGTAGGCCTGCAGCATGACGATGATCCCCATGAACGCCGCGAGCGCGATGGAGTGCCAGAAGACCGTCCGGAAGATGGGGCCGAGCGCGACCCTCCCCTCCGCCGGGTCCTCGTAGCAGGCCGACGTCGCGACCGTGATGCTCTGAGGGTCGATCATCTTCCCCATCACGCCGCCGGTCGAGTTCGCGGCCGCGGTGAGGATGGGGCTCAAGTGCAGCTGCTGCGCGGTGATCTTCTGCAGGCTCCCGAAGAGCGCGTTCGACGCGGTGTCGGAGCCGCCGAGGAAGACACCGAGCCACCCCAGGTAGGCGGCGAAGAACGGGTACAGGACGCCGGTCGCGGTGAACGCGAGGCCGAGGATGGCATCCGTGCCGCCGTAGCGCGTGAGCGCCGCGAGGCCGAGCACCTGGCCGATCACGAGGACGGGGACGCGCATGCGCCGGGCGGTCCGCACGATCGCCTGCCGCCATTGCGCCGCGGACATCCGCAGGTAGACGCCGCTGAGGACCGCCGCGATGACGACGCCCGTGCCCGCCGCCGAGAGGTAGTTGAAGACGAACTGCACCGTCTCGGGGGCCGCGTTCACGGGAGCCACGGGCGGCGCGCGCTGGATGAGCTTGTTCGCGAACGGCATGTCGAACACCGGGTCCGACAGGTTCCCGCTCACGTGGACGCCGAGAAGGCTCGTGTCGATCTTCGGCAGCAGGGTGTTGAGCGCCGCTTTGATGCCCGGGGTCCCCCAGATCGCGACGCACACGATGAGGATGACCCACGGCACCCACGCGGCGATCGTCTGGCGCAGCGAGTACGGATACGAGTACTCCTCCTTGGCCATGGCTCCGGTGCCCGCCCCCGACGCCGCGACGCGGGCGCGCTCCGCCCGCATCTCGAACCGCTGCTTGGGGTGCCAGAAGCGCAGGAACACCACGACGGCGATGACGGACGTCAGCCCCGCGAACACGTCGGTGAGAAGGTGAAGGCTCTCGGAGGCGGAGACGAGGTTCTGGACCACGGCGAAGACGACGCCCGCCACCGCGGTCGCGGGCCACACCTCGAACGCCTCTCCCCAGGTGCCTCCCTCCATCCGCACGAACGTGACGACGAGCCAGAACGGGATGAGGACCGACGCGAAAGGCAGCTGTCGTCCGGCCATCGTGGAGAGCGCCGTCTCGCTGAGTCCCGTGACGGCGGCGAGCGTGACGATGGGCGTGCCGATCGCGCCGTAGGCCACCGGCGCCGTGTTCGCGAGGAGGTTGAGGACCGCGGACTGTAGCGGCGGGAAGCCGAGGCCGACCATCATCGCCCCCGCGATCGCGACGGGCGTCCCGAATCCGGAGGTCCCCTCGATGATGGCCCCGAAGGAGAAGGCGATGACGAGGACCTGGAGCCGTCGATCGAACGTGACGTGGATGATCGACTCCTTGACGATCTCGAACTTCCCCGTCACGAGCGTGATCGTGTAGAGGAACATCGCGCCGATGACGATCCAGATGATGCCGATGAAGCCGGAGAACGCTCCCTGCACGAACGACGAGAGCGCCGCGCCGAAGGGCATCCGCATCATGGCGAGGTTCACCACGAAGCCTATGAGGACGCCGAAGAACGCCGCCCACGGTGCGCTGATGCCGTAGTGGCGATGTCCCCCTTCGTCGGTGTGCGGATGGATCGCGATGAAATAGAGCAGCGTCGCGATCGGCAGCGCGGCGACGAGCGTCGACAGAATGGCGTTGCCCAGCGGGTCGTAGCTCTGGTGATACACGATCCCCTCCTCGTTCGACCTTGCGGCGAGCGGCGCGCATAGTAGGGTGGCGCGCTATCCGATCGTGTCTAGGCTCGTGTCAACGGCCGGTACCGGATGCGGTGCGGCGCCTCCGCCTCGGCGCCCAGCGTCTTGCGCTTCCACTCCTCGTATTCGCTGTAAGCGCCGGGGAACCAGCGCACCGCGCTGTCGCTCTCGAACGCGAGCGTGTTCGTCGCGATCCGGTCCAGGAACCAGCGGTCGTGGCTGATGACGAGGACGCATCCGGCGAAGTCGACGAGCGCGTCCTCGAGCGCGCGCAGCGTGTCGACGTCGAGGTCGTTCGTGGGCTCGTCCAGGAGCAGCACGTTGCCGCCCGAGCGGAGCACCTTCGCCAGGTGGAGGCGGTTGCGCTCCCCGCCCGACAGGTCGCCGACGCGCTTCTGCTGATCGGACCCGCGGAAGCCGAACGAGGCCGCGTACGCGCGCACCGGCCGCGGTCGCCCGCCGACGTCGATCGTCTCCTCGCCGCCGCCGATCTCCTCCCAGACGGCGCGCGCCGGGTCGAGCTCGCGCGACTGCGCGACGTAGGCGAGCTTCACCGTCTCGCCGAGCTTCAGCTCGCCGGCGTCGGGCTTCTCCTCGCCCGTCAGGATGCGGAAGAGCGTCGTCTTTCCGGCGCCATTGGGGCCGATGATCCCCACGATCCCCGCCCGCGGCAGCGTGAACGTGAGATCGTCGAACAGCAGCTTGTCGCCGTAGGCCTTTCGCAGCCCTGCCGCCTCGATGACGACGTCGCCGAGGCGCGGCCCCGGAGGGATCCAGATCTCGAGCTCGCGCTCCCGCTCCTCCGGCTTCTCGGCGAGCAGCTGCTCGTACGCGTTGAGGCGCGCCTTGCTCTTCGCCTGCCGCGCCCGGGGAGACAGCTTCACCCACTCGAGCTCCCGCGCGAGCGTCCGCTGGCGGGCGGACTCCTTGCTCTCCTCGTCGGCGAGGCGCCTGCGCTTCTGGTCGAGCCACGAGCTGTAGTTGCCCTCCCAGGGGATGCCGTAGCCCTGGTCGAGCTCGAGGATCCAGCCCGCGACGTTGTCGAGGAAGTAGCGGTCGTGCGTGACCGCGACGACCGTCCCCTTGTACGTCGCGAGGAAGCGCTCCAGCCATTCGACCGACTCCGCGTCGAGATGGTTCGTCGGCTCGTCGAGGAGCAGGAGGTCGGGCTCGCTCAGCAGCAGGCGGCAGAGCGCGACGCGCCGCCGCTCGCCGCCCGACAGGGTCCCGACGTCCTGATCGCCCGGCGGCAGACGGAGCGCGTCCATCGCGACGTCGAGCTTCGCGTCGAGGTCCCACAGGCCCTTGGACTCGATCTCGTCCTGCGTCCTTTGGAACTCTTCGGAAAGGCGCTCCATCTCCTCCGCGGAGAGCTGCTCTCCGAACTTCGCCGAGAGGTCCTGATACCGGTCGAGGACGGCCCGCGAGACGGCGACGCCTTCCTCGACGTTCCCGCGCACGTCCTTCGACGCGTCGAGCCGCGGCTCCTGCTCCAGCAGTCCGACGCTGTACCCGGGCGAGAGCCGGGCCTCGCCCACGAACTCCGTGTCGACGCCGGCCATGATCCGCAGGAGCGTGCTCTTGCCCGCGCCGTTCGGCCCGAGGACCCCGATCTTGGCGCCGTGATAGAAGGACAGGAAGATCCCGCGGAGGACCTCCCGCTGCGTCGGGCTGTGCACGACCTTGCGCAGGTCGCGCATCGTGAAGATGAACGGCGGCACGTCGAAAAGACGGTACCAGGCGCGATCGGTACGATCCCGCCGTGAACGACTTCCGCCTATCCCCCGACGTGCGTCCCCGCCGCTACGCGCTCCGCTTCGACCTCGATCTCGCCGAATGGCGCTCGACCGGATCCGCCCGGATCGACCTGGACACCGCCGAGCCGACGAAGGAGATCGCGCTCCACGCCTGCGAGATCGAGATCGACCTCGCGCGGCTCGACGGTGAGCCCGCCGAGCGCATCTCCTATGACGAGGACTCTCAGACCGCCGTGCTCGGCTTCGCCTCGACCGTCGCCCGCGGCGGGCACACGCTCGACCTCGAGTGGCACGGCGGGATCCGCGAGGCGCTGCGCGGCCTCTACCGCTCGGTGCGCGACGAGGAGCGCTACGCGGCGACCCAATTCGAGGCCGCCGACGCGCGCCGCGCCTTCCCCTGCTTCGACGAGCCGGAGTTCAAAGCGCGCTACGCGATCGAGCTCGTCCATCCCGCCGGGCTGACCGCCGTCGGCAACATGCCCATCGCCTCGCAAGCCCAGGTCGACGGCGGGCGTGTCCGGACCGTCTTCGAGGAGACGCCGCCGATCTCCTCGTACCTCGTCGCGTTCACGGTCGGGCCATACGAGGCCACGCCCGTGGCGACGACGCGCACGGGATACCCCGTCCGCGTCGTCGTCCCTCCCGGCCTCGCCAAGCGCTCGGAATACGCGCGCGACGCGCACGTCGCGGCGGTGGAGTGGCTCGAGGAGTACACCCAGGTCCCCTATCAGTACCGCAAGGTCGACGCGATCGGGCTCCCGGACTTCGAGGCCGGCGCGATGGAGAATCCGGGAGCGATCACCTACCGCGTCCGGCTCCTGGCCGCCGACCGCGAGACGGCGTCCCTGCCGGTGCTCAAGAGCGTGTTCGCGGTGGCGGCGCACGAGCTCACCCACATGTGGTGGGGCGACCTCGTGACGATGAAGTGGTGGAACGACCTCTGGCTCAACGAGTCGTTCGCCAGCTTCGTCGGCGACAAGTGCACGGACGCGCTCAACCCCGAGTGGCTGATGAAGCGCGACATCGTCGCCGACGCGGCGCCCGCCTTCGGCCTCGATGCGCTCGTCTCGACCCACCCCATCTCGATGGAGGTGCGCAACGTCGACGAGGCCTCGGAGCGCTTCGACGCGATCACGTACAACAAGGGTCAGGCCGTCCTGCGGATGATCGAGGCCTTCCTCGGCGAGGACGTCTTCCGCGACGGCGTCCGCATCTACCTCGACCGGCACCGCGAGGCGAACGCGACGGCGGACGACTTCTGGCGGGCGCTCGACGAGGCCTCCGCCCAGGACGTCACCGCGCTGGCCAACGCCTGGATCCGCGAGCCGGGGCATCCGCTCGTGCGCTGCGCCGTGAGCGAGGAGGGCGGCGACCTCGTCGTCGCCCTCCGGCAGGAGCGCTTCTTCGCCGACCCCGGCGTCGCCGACACGGGACAGACGTGGCCGGTGCCCATCGTCCTGGCGTACGGAACGCCCGAGGGACGGAAAGAAGAGCGCGTCCTGCTGCGCCAGCGCGAGGCGACGGTGCGCCTGCCGCGCGCGCGCTGGTACTTCCCGAACGGCGGCGCCGCCGGCTTCTACCGCTACGCCTTCGATGAGCGGTCGGTCGGCCTGCTTGCGCCGGCGCTGGCGCAGCTGCGTCCGGAAGAGCGCCTCTCGCTCCTCGACGACCAGTGGGCCCTCGTGCGCGCGCGCAAGGCACACGTCGCGCGGTCCATCGAGCTCGTCGCGGGCCTCGGCGGCGAGACCGACCGCGCCGTCCTGCAGGCGCTCAGCGAGCACCTCGCGTGGATCGCGCAGTACGTCGTCACGCCCGCGACGCAGCCCGACCTGCGGCGGCTCGTCGCCTCCATCTTCGGGCCGGAGCTCGCGCGTCTGGGATGGGAGCGCCGTCCGGCCGACACGTCGGACGAGCGCGAGCGCCGCTCCATCGCGATCGCCGCGCTCGGACAGCGCGCCGACGACGCGGACGTCCGCCGCGAGGCGCGGCGTCGCCTCGACGCGCACCTCGCCGGCCGCCAGCGGCTCGACCCGGACATCGCCGGAGCCGTCGTCGCCGTCGCCGCGGCGATCGGGGACGCCGCGCTCTACGACCGCTATGTCGCGCGCATGAAGGAGAGCGAGCGGACGGACGCCCAGGAGGAGTCGCGCTTCCGCAACGGCCTCATCCAGTTCCGCGATCCCGCGCTGGCGCGCCGTCTCGCCGACGAGCTGTTCACCGACCTCATCCGCGAGCAGGACCGCGCGCTCATGCTCACTCTCATGCTCGGCCAGTCCCACGGACGCGACGCCGCGTGGGACAGCGTCCAGCGCAGCTGGGACGCGAAGATCGCGACGATGGATCCCGGCGGCAAGCAGCGCGCCATCTCGGCCATATCACAGCTCGTGACGAAGGAGCTCGCGCGACCGGCGGCGGCGTTCCTCGAGGCGAAGCGGACGCCCGACACCGCCGAGACGACGGCGCGCTCTCTCGAGCGGCTGCGCGTGAACGCCGCGGCGGTGGAGCGGATGAGGGAGGAGCTGCCGGACGCGCTCCGGCGCGCCGGCGAGGCGGCGCCGGCGGGCTAGCCGCCGATGTAGGACATCTCGATCTTGGCGAGGCGTTCGGTCTCTTCGCCCCGCAGCTCGGAGTAACGGTCGGTCCGCGCGGACCACACCCCCGCGATGCGCGCCGCGATCTCGTCGTCGCTCGCGCCCCCGCGCAGCAGCGCCCGGAGATCCGTCCCGCGGGTCGCGAACAGACACGTGTACAAAGTGCCGTCCGCCGAGAGGCGAGCGCGGGTGCAGTCACGACAGAAGGGCTGCGTGACCGAGGCGATGACGCCGAACTCCCCGCGGCCGTCCACGTAGCGCCAGCGCTCCGCGACCTCACCGACGTAGTTGGGCTGCGCCGGCTCCGCGGGGAAGGCCGCGGCGACGGTGCGCACGATCTCCTTCGCCGATACGACGTCGTCCATGCGCCAGCCGTTGCTGTGCCCCACGTCCATGTACTCGATGAAGCGGAGGATGTAGCCGCGCTCGCGGAAGAACGCGGCCATCGGGACGATGCTCCCCTCGTTCATCCCGCGCCGCACGACCATGTTCACCTTCAGCGGGCGCAGGTCGGCGGCGTATGCCGCGTCCATCGCGCGCACGACCTTCTCGACCGGGAAGTCGACGTCGTTCATCCGCCGGAAGACGGCATCGTCGAGCGAGTCGAGGCTGACGCTGATGCGCGTGAGCCCCGCCTCGCGGAGGGCGCGCGCCTTGTCCTCGAGCAGCGACCCGTTGGTCGTGAGCGTGAGATCGAGGCCGTCACGCGCGAGTACGGCGATGAGATCCTCGATCCCGCGCCGCGTGAGGGGCTCGCCGCCGGTGAGCCGCACCTTGCGGACCCCGAGGCGCACGAAGATCCCGACCAGCCGCTCGATCTCCTCGTAGGTGAGGAGGTCGTCCTTCGGCAGGAAGCGGTACCCGCGGCCGAAGACCTCCTTCGGCATGCAGTACACGCAGCGGAAGTTGCAGCGGTCGGTGACCGAGATCCGCAGGTCGTGGAGCGGCCGAGCCAGCGTGTCGCGGAGATCCCCCATCTCCCCGTAAGTATGACGGAGGCCGTCGGCGGCGCTAAGGCGCGAGGTGCCGCCGTACGGCCGCGGATACGGTCCGGGGATCCGGGAAGCCGCCGTCGCGGGACATGGAATGGACCAGCTCGTCGCCGACGCGCACGTCGAAAGTGCCCTCGGCCCAGGGGATGATCTCGATCGACGACAGACGGTGTCCGAACTCGCGCATGAGACCGTTCGTGAGGTCGAGCGTCTGCGGCTCGTAGCCGCACTCCGCGCAGTACGTGATGCGGACCTTGAGCGGCGAGGTCACGGCTTCTGGACGATCGCCGCCAGCTCCCGCACGACCTCGCCGTTCGCGAAGTCCATGGTCGACTCCCGCATCTTCCCGAGCTCGTCCATCAGGCGGGCACGCACGTCCTCCGGCAGCTGGTCGACGGGCGCATCGGGGCTCCCGAACTCCGGATGCGCCGCGAAGATCTCGCGGCGCTTCTGCGCCCGCAGCGCCGTGACGGACTCCGGCCGCTCGATGAAGACCCCGATCTCGCGCCAGCCGGCGTCGAAGAACGCCATCACGGGGATCGATCGGAACTTGCCCCCCTTGAGGTACTGGTCCATGAGGTCGGCGTTCTGGTCACGGTCGAACACGCGCAGGTCGAGCTCGGGCGCCTCGGCGGCGAGGCGCGCGAGGACGGGAAGATTCCCGTAGACGTCCGGGCACCAGTCGGCGCCGATGGCGAGGACATGGAGGGGCCGCCGGCGGAACGGCGCGAGCTGCTGCGGCGTGAGCTTGATGCGGCGCTCTTGCTCCTCGACGCGATCGCGGTTCCGCGTCATCGAGTCCTTCCACTGCTGGAAGGTCATTCCCTGCCGGAACCGCTGCTCCGTGATCGTTCCCATCCCGTCGATCATGGCACGGCGCGTGCGTCGCCGCTCGCGGCCCCCGACCCTGTCTTCAATTCAGGCGCGGCCCTTGAGCGCGGACGCGAGCGACGCTCTCCATCGCCTGACGAAGCTCCTTCAGCCACTCGCCCTGGTGCTCCCGGACGAGCGCAACGCACCATGCGAGGGCGTGCGCGCGGCTCCGGGCGATCCCGGCCTCGACGAGCGAATCGAGCACCTCGCGCTCCGGCAGCCGCAGGCGCGTCATCACCGGGAGTGCCAGGTGCGTGAACAGCTGCTTCGAATCACCGCACTCGGCGCCCCACGAGACCACCTTCCGGAACTTGCGCTGGGCTTCCTGCGAGATACGGATGCGCTCGTCCCTCGTGGCGCTGCGGAACTGCTGGATCCGGCCGGAGCGGGCCGCCTCGAGGTCGCCCTCGACGTTCTCCGCGTCCTTGAGCCGGACGGTCGCCAGCACCTCGTGCTCGTCCATCTGGAGCTCCGAGACCGTCACGTCCCAGTCCGCCGGGATACGACCGCTCAGCCAGCCCTGGATCTCGCTTCGCTCGCTCATCTGCCATCCCCTTACGCAGCTACTACCGCTGCACATATTACACCGGTTGCCCGATACGCAGCTTTACCTATAACCCATTGCCTTGTAGGGTGATTACATATCGGTCCGGCGCAGCGACCCCCCGCGGCGTGCGAGCCTGCGCTCGTGCGAGGGCTCGCGCGCGACATCTCGCTCGCCGTCGGTACCGCGGCCGCGATGGGCTTCACCTACGGCGCGCACGGACCGGTCCTGCCGCTCATCAGCTCGGAGTTCCACCTCGCCGACGTGCAGGCGGGCCTCATCTCGACGGCGCTGTTCCTGTCGGCGGCCCTGACGATGCTGGCCCTCGGCGGCTCCCTCGACCGCTACGAGCCGCGGACGCTCGTCGCGATCGGCGTCGCGCTCGCGCTGGCCGGCAACGTCGCCTCGGCGCTCGCCCCGTCGTATGAGTGGCTGCTGGCGGCCAAGGTCACGGGCGGCATCGCCGCCGCCATCGGATTCCTCGCCGGCGTCCGCTACGTCACGGCGCGCTACGGTGACTCCCGCTCCCACTTCGGCCAGGGTCTCTACGGCGCGGGATATCCGCTGGGGAGCGCGATCGGGCTGTGGGTCATGCCGTCGCTCGCGCTCGCCTGGGGCTGGCGCGGCGCGTTCGCGGCGACGAGCGTGGTCATCGCCCTCGTCCTCCTCGCCTGGCTCGCCGCGACCGCCGTGCCGCCCACGCGGCGGCCGGGGACGATCGCCGACGCGATGCGCTGCCGCAACTGCTGGGGTACGGCCGCGCAGCACGCGGCGGGGTTCGGGCTCGTCTTCGCCGCGGCGACCTGGATCACGACCTTCCTCCTCCGCGAGTTCTCGCTGCCCCTCGGCGCCAGCGGCATCCTCGGCTCGATCCTTCTCTTCGTCACGGTCCTGGCGCGCCCCGCGGGAGGATCCCTCGTCGCGCGCGAGCACCTGCGCACGCTCACGGTCATGCGCCTGGCACAGCTCCTCATCCTCGCCGGCGCCGCGCTCCTGGCCTGGCCCGACCGCTCCCTCGCCGTCGCGCTCGTCGGGACGGGCGCGATGGGCGTCGGCGCGGGGCTGCCCTACGCGTCGGTGTTCAACACCGCGGCGGCGTCGCTCCCGGCGCGCCCGGCCGCGGCGCAGAGCCTCACCGCGCTGGGCGGATTCGGGGGCACGCTCGTCGGCGCGCCGGCGATGGGCTACGCCATCGACACGTGGGGCTTCTCGGTGGCTTGGCTCATCCTCGGGCTCATATCGGTGTTCGCGCTCGTCGTGACGCTGGTGATGCGCGGCGAGGAGGATCTGGCCGGCGCCGGCGCTTAGGCGCGCGCAGGATCGAGTGTCGGCCGGCCCTCTACCTCGGGATATCGCTCCTCGTCGCGCACGCCCGGCCGACGCGCGCCGCGCGTGCCATCACCCCGAAGCGGCGAGCCTCCGGGAGATCCGGCGCAGCGCTTTCCGTGACGCCGCCGCGACCTCGGCGACGGCCTCGTCGAATGCTTCCTGATGCCGCGTCGTCGGCTCGCGGAAGCCGGTCACCTTGCGCACGTACTGCAGCGCGGCGGCGCGGATCTCTTCATCGGACGCGATCGTCGCGCGCCGGCGGAGCGTCTTGATGCTGCGGCACATGCCAGCACGTTAGCCGATGAGGGTCACGCGCGGACCGCCGCCATCGGGAAGCGGACCCCACGACCGACACGGAGCCGGACGTACGCTCTTCTGGTGACGTCCCTCCGCCATCCCGCCGTCCGCGCGTGGTTCGAGCGCTCGTACGTCTCCCCCACCGCGGCGCAGGAGCGCGCGTGGCCGCTCGTCGCGGCCGGGACGGACCTGCTCCTCGCGGCGCCGACGGGCTCGGGCAAGACGCTCGCCGCGTTCCTCGCGATCCTCGACCGCATCTGCCTCGATCCGCGCGAGACGCGCGGCGTGCGGGTCCTCTACGTGTCGCCGCTCAAGGCGCTCAACAACGACATCCAGCGCAACCTCGACGAGCCGCTGGCGGGGATCGCGCGCATCGCCGAGGAGCTCGGGATCGCCGTACCCGAGATCCATGCCGCCGTGCGGACCGGCGACACGGTGGCGAACGAGCGTCACCGCATGACGCGCAAGCCCCCCGACATCCTCATCACCACCCCCGAGTCGCTCTACCTCCTGCTCACGTCGCCGCGCGCGCGCGACATGCTCCGCACGGTCGAGCACGTCATCGTCGACGAGATCCACGCGGTCGCCGGGACGAAACGGGGCTCGCACCTCGCCGTGTCGCTCGAGCGACTGGGCGCGCTGACCGCGGCGGAGCCGCAGCGCATCGGACTGTCGGCGACGGTGCGCCCGCTCGACGAGGTCGGCCGCTTCCTCGTCGGCTGCGCGCCCGCGGGCGACCTGATGCGCGCGCGCAGCTGCGAGGTGGTCGACGCCGGCGTCCGGAAGCCCATGGAGATCATCGTCGAGTCGCCCGTGGAGGACTTCGAGGCCCTCGGCGGCGAGGTCGACGCCTGGACGGCCATCGAGCCGCGCCTCCTCGAGCTCGTGCAGGCGCACCGTACGACGCTCCTCTTCGTCAACAACCGCCGCTCGGCGGAGCGTCTCACCCGCGTCCTCAACGACCTCGCGGAGACGGACGTCGCGCGCGCCCACCACGGGTCGATGTCGCGCGAGGAGCGCGTCGGCGTCGAGGCCGCGCTGAAAGCCGGAGAGCTGCGGTGCGTCGTGGCCACCGGCTCGCTCGAGCTGGGGATCGACATCGGGAGCGTCGACCTCGTCGTGTGCGTCGAGTCGCCGCGCTCGGTCGCCCGTGGGCTGCAGCGCGTGGGCCGCTCCGGCCACCTCGTCGGGCAGACCTCGCAGGGGCGGATCATCCCGAAGTTCCGCGGCGACCTCGTCGAGAGCGCGGCCATCGCCAAAGGCATGATCGAGGGCGACGTCGAGCCCGTGCGCATCCCGCACGACCCGCTCGACGTGCTCGCGCAGCAGGTCGTCGCGATGGCGGCGGTCGACGAGTGGCGCGCCGACGACCTCTTCGCGCTCGTCCGCCGCGCCTATCCCTTCCGCTCGCTGTCGCGCGCCCACTTCGACGGCGTGCTCGCGATGCTCTCGGGGAAGTACCCGTCCGCGGAGTTCGGCGAGCTGCGCCCGCGCGTCGTCTGGGACCGCGCCGCGGGCGTGGTCCGCGGACGGCCCGGCTCGTCGCAGCTCGCCCTCGTCTCGGGAGGGACGATCCCCGACCGCGGCCTCTTCCGCGTCGAGCACGCGCTCACGGGCGCGAAGCTCGGAGAGCTCGACGAGGAGATGGCGACCGAGAGCCGGCCGAGCGACGTCTTCGTCCTCGGCGCGCGGCCCTGGCGCATCACCGACATCACGCCGCAGAAGGTCCTCGTCGTCGAGGCGCAGGGAGCGGTCCCGACCGTGCCGTTCTGGAAAGGCGACGCGCTCGGGCGCCAGTACGAGACGGGGCTGCGCGTCGCCCGGCTCCTCGACGACGTGGCCGCGGCGCTCGACGACCCGGGGATCGTCGACCGTCTGCGCGAGGAGTACGCGCTCGACGAGAGCGCGGCGTTCAACCTCGTGCAGTACGTGCGCGGCCAGGCGGCGGCGGGCGCGCTCCCGGGCGAGCGGCGGATCGTCGTCGAGCAGTTCCGCGACGAGCTGGGCGACCGTCGCGTGGTCGTCCACGCGCCGTTCGGCCGCATGGTGCTGCGACCGTGGTCGATGGCGCTGCAGGAGGCGATGTGCCGAGACGGCCAGTGCTCGGACATCTCGGTGACCGACGACGGCATCCACTTCCGGCTGGCGGCGCAGGACGGCCGCGACGCGACGGCGCTCATCCGCCGCGTGCACGCGCGGGATCTCGAGGAGCACCTGTTCCCGCCCCTGTCGCGCTCCTCCCTCTTCATCGCGCGCTTCCGCGAGAACGCGCAGCGCGCGCTGCTCCTGCCGCGTCTCGGTCCCGGACGCCGCACGCCGCTCTGGCTCCAGCGCCTCCGCGCCGCCGACCTTCTCGAGGTCGCGCGGCAGCACGACGACTTCCCCATCGTGTACGAGACGATCCGCGAGATCGTCGAGGACTGGACGGACCTCGAGCATCTGCGCGGGCTCCTCGGCGAGATCGAGAGCGGCGCGATGGAGGTCTCGGTGATCGAGACCGACGCGCCCTCGCCGTTCGCCGCCGGCCTCGTCCTGCAGTTCATCGGCGACTACTTCGAGGAGGGCGAGCGGCAGCAGCAGGACTTCCGCGAGATCGCGCTGTCGCTCGACCGCCGGCTCCTGCGAGAGCTGCTCGGCACCTCGTCGCTGCGCGAGCTCCTCGAGCCGAGCGCGATCGCCGAGGTGGAGGCGCGCCTGCAGCGCACGGCCGAGGGGCGGCGCGCGCGCGACCGCGACGAGGTCGAGGACCTCCTCGTCCGCCTCGGCGCGCTCACCGGACCGGAGGTCGCGGCGCGCACCGAGGGCGATGCCGCGCCGCTGGTCGCCGCGCTCGAGCGCGAACGGCGCGCCGTCCGCCTCGCCGACGGGCGCCTCGCCTCGCCCGAGGACCGCGACCTGTACGAGCATCCCGCCTCCGATCCGGCGTCTCAACGCGCCATCGTGCGCCGCTACCTCGCGACGCACGGCCCCGTCACCGAGGACGAGCTCGCGCGGCAGGCCGGCGCTCCCGTGCGCGACACGCTCCATGCGCTCGAGGCCGACGGCGTCGCGGTCGCGGGCGAGTTCACGCGCGGCCGCCGCGGGCTCGAGTGGGTCGACCCGCGGGTGCTCGAAGAGATCCACCGCGCGACCCTGGCGAAGCTGCGGCGCGAGATCGAGCCGCGCACGCGCGCGGAGTACGCGCGCTTCCTCCTGCGTTGGCACGGGCTGTACGGCCGGGACCGCGACGTCCGCGACGTGCTCGACCAGCTGCAGGGCGTATGGCTGCCGGTCGAGACGTGGGAGCGCGACGTCCTGCCCGCGCGCGTCGCCGGATATGCGACCGGCCTCCTCGACGGCGCGTGCTCCTCCGGGGAGTTCGTGTGGCTGGCGCGCCGCTCCAGCGACGCGGCGAAGCCGCGCGTCGCGTTCTTCCGCAGGGACCTGCTGCCCCTCCTCGCCGAGCCCCGCGATGACGCGGCGCTCTCGCCCGAGGCGACGCGCCTCCGCGACGCGCTCGCGTCGCGCGGGGCGTCCTTCGTCGCCGACGTCGCGAAGATGACCGGCCTGCGCCACGACGACGCGACGCGTGCGCTCTGGGAGCTCGTCTTCGCGGGCGCGGCGACCAACGACGGCTTCACCCCGCTACGGCACGTCCCGAAGATGAGCGACGTCGCGCCGCGTGCGCTCACGCTGCGCGACGCGCAGCGCCAGCAGCGCTGGCGGAGGATCGAGCACGACCTGTCGTCGGCCGGACGCTGGTCGCTCGTGTGGCCGCAGGACGCGTCACGAGCCCCCGAGGCCGAGCGGGCGCAGGCGTGGGCCGACGTCCTCCTGCGAAGGCACGGCGTCGTCGCCTACGAGCACTTCGCCGGGGAGGACGTCCCCCTTCCGTGGGCCCTCGTCTCGGACGTCCTGCGGCGGATGGAGATGCGCGGCGAAGCGCGGCGCGGCTCCTTCGTCGAAGGCTTCCAGACCATGCAGTACGCGCACGCGACCGCGGTCGAGCGGCTGCGCGAGACGGCCGACGAGCGCCGCATGGCGGTCGTCGCGGACATGGATCCGGCGAACGCGTACGGCGCGTCGCTTCCCGCGCCTGGGGAGGGCTTCGCGCGGATCCCCGGGGCCTACCTCGTCCTCGAGGGCGGCGTGCCCGTGATGCGCATCGAAGCCGGGGGCAAGCGGCTCGCGCCGGTGGCGGCCCTGGCCGGGGAGCGCCTCGCCGCGGCGGTCTCCACGCTCCCGCAGCTGCTCCGCGCTCCGGCGCCCTACCGCGGACGGAGGCTCGAGGTCCTCACGTACGCCGACGAGCCCGCGGCCGCGAGCGCGGCCGCGGACGCGCTGGCGCGCGCCGGCTTCGAGCCGTCGGGTGACGCGTTCGTGCTCTGGCCGAGCCGACTGCGCGCCGCGCCGGAGCGCGTCGTCGCGGCCGAGACGAGGCCTCCCGCCTATCTCCGCGTGTACCCGCGCCTCTGATCGCTAGGGCAGGATCGCGAGAAGGCGCGCGGCGAGGAGCGCGAGCGCGGTGAAGCGCACGACGCGGCCCAGCCAGACGGCGACGAAGAAGGTGCGGAACGAGATGCCCAGCGCGCCCGCGGCGAACCCGCCCACGTCGAAGAACGGGTTGAGCGGCATGGCGAAGAGGACCAGGAAGACGAACGCGCGGGCCTCGCGCGAGAAGAAGCCGCGGATCCGCTCGTACCAGGGATGCCCGGTGAAGAGGTCGGTCTCTACGCGTCCGACGAAGAACGCGACGGACTCGCCGAGCGCCGAGCCGAGCGACGCCGCGAGCACCACTCCGGCCGGGCTGCCCGCCGTCTCGGAGATGTGCGCGACGATCGGGATGTAGGGGACGGGGACGACGACGGCGGCGTTGGCGAGGAGAGTGACGAGGAACGCGCCGACGTAGGCGAACGCGCCGAGGCCGCGGTAGTCGATGGGCGCGTAGAAGAGCGCGACGTTGAGCGCGACGAGCGCCGCGAAGCCGAGGATCTTGCGCGGCGTGCTCGCCCCGCGCGCGGCCCGGCCGAGCTCGCCCGTCCGCAGCGTCGACACCGCGCGTCGCTGCAGCCCCGCTATCGCACCATCCTCGCCGAGCATGCGGCGTGATCGTAGGCCGCGGTGGTGGCGAGCTTGCAAGGGCTGGCCCGCCGAAAGAGTGGTGACACCATCGCCCCGTGCCCCCGCCGCGCGCCACCTACCGCCTCCAGCTGCGCCCCGGCTTCGGTCTCCGCGAGGCGGCCGCGCTCACGGGTCAGCTCGCCCGCTTGGGGGTCAGCCATCTGTACCTGTCGCCGTGCCTCCAGGCCGTCCCCGGCAGCGCCCACGGGTACGACGTCATCGACCATCGCCGCGTGCGCGAGGATCTCGGCGGCGAGGCCGGCTTCGCCGCGCTCGTCGACGCCGCGCGGTCGCAGGGCCTGGGCATCCTCCTCGACATCGTCCCCAACCACATGGCCATCGACCCCGGGAACCGCTGGTGGTGGGACGTGCTCGAGAACGGCCGATCGAGCCTGTACGCGCTCTACTTCGACGTCTCCTGGGATCCGCCGGAGCGCAAGCTCAAGGACCTCATCCTCGTGCCGATCCTCGCCGACCACTACGGTCGCGAGCTCGAGCGCGGCGCCATCCGCCTCGAGCGCACCGAGGACCGCGTCCTTCTCCGCTACCAGGAGCGCGACCTGCCGCTGTCGCCCTCCTCGCTCGACCAGGTCTTCGCGCGCGTGGCCGAGCGCGCGCCGTCGCGCGAGGCGGCGCTCGTCGCCCGCGACGCGGCCGCCCTTCCCGACCTCGACAGCCCGCTCGACGCCGAGCGGCTGGCGCGCCATCAGGCGAAGGAGGCGCTCGCCGCGCGCATCGCCGCGCTGTGCGGCGATCCCGACGTCGCGCCGGTCATCGACCGCGAGATCGCGCGGATCAACGGCGACCCCGACGATCTCGACGCCCTCCTCCGGCGGCAGCACTACCGCGTCGCCTACTGGCGGACCGCCGCCCGGGAGCTCGACTACCGCCGCTTCTTCGACATCAACGATCTCGTCGCGCTGCGCGTCGAGGAGTCCGAGGTCTTCGACGCCGTCCACGAGCGCGTCCTCGGCTGGCTCCGCGACGGCGCGATCGACGGCGTGCGCGTCGACCACGTCGACGGCCTCCGCGACCCGGGAGGCTACCTGCGGCGGCTGCGCGCCGAGGCGGGCGACGGCGCCTGGATCCTCGTCGAGAAGATCCTCCACCACGACGAGCGGATCCGCGCGTCGTGGCCGGTCGACGGTACGACGGGATACGAGACGATCGACCTCCTCACGCGCGTGTTCATCGACCCGCGGGGTATCGCGCCGCTGACGGACACGTATCGCGGCTTCACCGGCGAGGGGCGCGCGTTCGTCGACGTCGCGATCGAGGCGAAGCGCGAGGTCATGCGCGACGGGCTCGCCGCGGACGTGGACCGCGTCACCGCGCTGCTCGTCATGGCCTGCGAGAGGGACCGCCGCCAGCGCGATCACACGCGCGAGGTCCTGCGTGATGCCGTCCGTGAGCTCGCCGCGGCGACGGCCGTCTACCGCACGTACACGAGCGCCGAGCGCGGCGAGGTCGAGGAGGAGGACCGTCGCTGGCTCGACGGCGCCGTCGGTACGGTGCGGCGGCGGCGGCCCGACATCGATCCCGAGCTCCTGCGATCCATCCGCGCGCTCGTGCTGCTCGAGGTGCGGGGCGAGGTCGAGAGCGAGTTCGCGATGCGCTTCCAGCAGCTCACCGCGCCCGTGATGGCGATGGGGATCGAGGACACGGCGTTCTACCGCTACGCGCGGCTCGTCGCCCTCAACGAGGTCGGCTCCGACCCGGCACGGACCGACGCCGTCGTCGCCGAGCTCCATCGCGCCGCGCGCGAGCGCCTCGCGCGCTGGCCACGCTCGCTCGTCGCGGCCTCGACCCACGACACGAAGCGCAGCGCCGACGTGCGCGCGCGCATCGGCCTCCTCGCGGAGATCCACCTCGAGTGGGCCGAAGCGGTCGCGCGCTGGTCCCGGCACAACGACCGCCATCGGACGGCGGGCATGCCCGACCGCGAGATGGAGTACCTCTACTACCAGACGCTCGTGGGCGCGCATCCGCTGCCTCTCGACCGCGCCCTCGCGTACATGGAGAAAGCCGCGCGCGAGGCGGGCCGAGGGACGTCGTGGACGGCGCCCAACGAGCGCTACGAGCGCGCGCTCGCCGACTTCGTCCGCGGCACGCTCGGCGATCCGGTGTTCACGGCCGATCTCGACTCCTTCGTCGCGCCGCTGGTCCGTCCCGGACGCGTCACGTCGCTCGCGCAGACGCTGCTCCGACTTACGCTCCCGGGCGTGCCGGACGTGTATCAGGGCGACGAGCTCTGGGACCTCAGCCTGGTCGATCCCGACAGCCGCCGGCCCGTCGACCACGAGCTGCGCGGCCGCCTGTTGGACGATCTCGACGGCATGCCGGTCGCCGAGATCCTCGCGCGCATGGACGAGGGACTTCCCAAGCTCCACGTCATCCGCCGATCGCTCGCCGTTCGGGCCGAGCGGCCGGACGCGTTCGCGAGCGGGTCGCACGACCCGCTCGCGCCGGAGGGCGCGCGCGCCGCCCATGTCGTCGCGTACGCGCGCGGGGGCGAGGTCGCCGTCGTCGTTCCGCGCCTCGTCGTCGCGCTCGCCGGCGACTGGCGCGACACGACCGTCGCGCTGCCCGACGGCCGCTGGTGCGACCGCCTCACCGGCGCGCCTCGCGCCGGCGGCGTGCGGCGAGTGGCCGAGCTCCTCGACGCGTTCCCCGTAGCGCTGCTCACGCGCGAATGACACGGCTCCGGGTGTGGGCGCCGCGCGCGGGCGCCGTCGACGTCGTGATCGGGCACGAGCGGCATCGGCTCGCGCCGCGGATCTACGGCTACCACGACGGCGACGTGCCGCTCACCGAGGGCACCCGCTACGGACTGTCGCTCGACGGCGGCGAGCCGCTCCCCGACCCGCGCTCGCGCTGGCAGCCGGACGGCGTGCACGGGCGCTCCGCCCACCTCGACGCGCACGCAAGTGACGCGGAGAGCTGGCGCGGGAAGGACCTGCGGACGAGCGTGCTCTACGAGCTCCACGTCGGGACCTTCTCGCCGGAGGGCACCTTCGACGGCGTCGCCGCGAAGCTCGACCACCTCGTCGCGCTCGGCGTGGACGCCATCGAGCTCATGCCCGTCGCCGAGTTCCCCGGCGAGCGCGGGTGGGGCTACGACGGCGTGGATCTCTACGCCGCGCATCACGCGTACGGCGGCCCGCAGGGGCTGCGACGCCTCGTGCGTGCCGCCCACGCGCGCGGCCTCGCCGTCGTCCTCGACGTCGTCTACAACCACCTGGGGCCCGACGGCAACTACCTCGACCGCTTCGGCCCGTACTTCACCGATCGGCACCACACGCCGTGGGGCCGCGCGATGAACTACGACGGCGCGGACAGCGGCCCCGTCCGCGAGCACGTCATCGACAACGCGCTCATGTGGCTGCGCGACGTCGGCGTCGACGGCGTGCGCCTCGACGCGGTGCACGCGATCGTCGACCTGTCGGCCACGCACGTGATCGAGGAGCTGACGCGGCGCGTCGACGAGCTCGCGTCGGCGCTCGGCCGGCGCCTGTGGGTCATCGCCGAGAGCGACCTCAACGATCCGCGCGTCGTGCGCGCGCGCGACGAGTGGGGCTGGGGCTGCGACGCGCAGTGGAGCGACGACCTCCACCACGCGCTCCACGCCGTCCTCACCGGCGAGCGCGCCGGCTACTACGGCGACTTCGGAAGGATGGCCGACCTCGCCAAGGCGCTGCGCGACGCGTACGTGTACGACGGCCGCCCGTCGGATTTCCGGCGCCGTTTCCACGGCCGCCCTGCGGGCGGCCTGTCCGGCCACCGCTTCCTCGCGTACGCGCAGGACCACGACCAGGTCGGCAACCGCGCGCGGGGCGAGCGCCTCGGGCACATCGTCGGGCACGACCGGCTGCGGATCGCCGCCGCGGTCGTGCTCCTCTCGCCGTACGTCCCCATGCTCTTCATGGGCGAGGAATGGGCGGCCTCGACGCCGTTCCTCTACTTCACGGACCACGGCGACGACGCCCTCGGCCGCGCCGTGAGCGACGGGCGCAGGCGCGAGTTCGAGCGGTTCGGCTGGCCGGCCCACGAGCTCGTGGACCCGCAGTCCCCGGCCGCGTTCGAGCGCTCGCGCCTCGACTGGTCGGAGCCCGCTCGCGAGCCGCACGCGGCGATGCTCGAGTGGCACCGCGCGCTCATCGCGCTGCGGCGCTCGGTCCCCGAGCTGCGCGACGGCCGCAGGGATCTCGTCGACCTCGCGTTCGACGAGGAGAAGCGCTGGCTGCGCATGCGGCGCGGCCCGGTGACCCTCGCTTTCTCGCTCGACCACGAGGTCGACGTGCCGCTCGCGGAGGATGCCGGGGAGGTGGCGCTCTCTTGTGGAGGCGCCGCGCGATCGGGCGCCCGTCTTCATCTTTCCGCCGGAGGCGTCGCCGTCCTGCGCCGCTAGGATCGAGCGGATGCGGCCGGTCACGGTGGGAACGAAGGGCGTCGACGCGTACGCGCGGCTCGTCGGCGAGGAGAAGATCGACGAGATCCGCCGTCTCGCCGAGCCGCTCCGCGGCGCGCGCGTCCTCCACGTGAACGCGACGGCGTACGGCGGGGGCGTCGCCGAGATCCTGAGCAACCTGGTGCCGCTGATGAACGACGTCGGGCTCGAGGCGCTGTGGTACGTCCTCGATGCTCGGGATCCGACGTTCTTCGACGTCACGAAGCGGATCCACAACGCGCTGCAGGGCATGCCGCTCGACCTGTCCGACCAGATGCGCGAGCTCTTCCTCGAGACGGACCGCGCGAACGCGGCGCAGCTGCCCGACGTCGACTTCGTCATCGCCCACGATCCGCAGGCCATCGCCCTGCGCCACTTCGCGTCGGCCTCGGAGGCCTCGTGGGCGTGGCGCTGCCACATCGACCTCACCGACGCCTACACGCCGGTCTGGTCGTTCCTGCGCCCCTACGTGGAGGCGCACGACGCCGCGATCTTCACCATGCCGCAGTTCGCTCAGCCCGACCTCACCCTCGATCGCATCGTCTTCAGCGCGCCGTCGATCGATCCCTTCACCGAGAAGAACGGTCCGCTCGCGGCGGACGAAGCACGCGCCATCGTCGCCGCGTTCCGGCTCGATCCGGCGCGGCCGCTGCTCGTCCAGGTCTCGCGGTTCGATCCGTGGAAGGATCCGAACGGCGTTATCGACGTTTATCGGCGGGTCAAGGCGGAGATCCCCGAGGTTCAGCTCGCGCTGATCGGATCGCTCGCCGACGACGACCCCGAGGGCAAGGACTTCCTCGCGCGCAGCATCGCGCACGCGGCCGGCGACCCCGACGTGCGCTGTCTCACCGACCTGGACGGCGTGCGCGACCGTGAGGTGAACGCCTTCCAGCGCTCGGCGACCGTCGTCATCCAGAAGTCCCTGCGTGAGGGCTTCGGGCTCGTCGTGGCGGAAGCGCTGTGGAAAGGGATCCCCGTCGTCGGTGGCGCCGTCGGCGGCATCCCCCTGCAGATCGTCGACGGCGAGACCGGGTACCTCGTGCGGACGGTCGAAGAGTGCGCCGAGCGGTGCCTGCGTCTCCTCCGCGACGCGGACCTGCGGTCGCGGATGGGCGCCGCGGGGCACGAGCGCGTGCGAGGGGAGTTCCTCATCACGCGCGACCTGCGCGACCACCTCCGCCTCTTCAGCGACCTGCGCGCGGCGAAGGGCGCCGTCGGAGGGACGCGGGCCCGCGTGGGCTAGGCCGGCCGCGCCTCGGGCCGCTCGAACGGCCGCGCCGTGGCGATGTGCTCCCCCTCCTGCCGCTTCGCCCGGTACATCGCGGCGTCGGCCGCGGCGACGACCTCCTCGGGATCGCGTCCGTCCGCCTCGCTGGCGATGCCGAACGACGCGCCGATCCGCATCGCCTGGGGCAGCTCGATCTCGCGCACGCCGCGCAGGACCCGGTCCGCCACGAACCGCGTGGTCGCGTGGTCGGCGCCGAGGAGCAGGAGGCAGAACTCGTCGCCCCCGACGCGCGCGGCCATGTCGGCCTGCCGCACGCACTGCCGGAGCACTCCGCCGACGCGCGCGAGCGCGATGTCGCCGGCGGCGTGGCCGCAGCGGTCGTTCACCTGCTTGAAGCCGTCGAGGTCGACGTAGAGGAGCGCGAATCGCTCGCCCTTCTCGAACGCGACCTTCAAGCGCTCCTCGAAGGCGCGCCGGTTCGGCAGCGACGTGAGCATGTCCGTCAGCGCCAGGACACGGCTGCGCTCCGCGGCGCGGTAGGCGTCGGTGTACACGAGGAAGAAGCCGGCGGCGCCCGCCAGCAGCGCGCCGAAGAGCGGCACCTGATGCGCCGTGTCGAGGGCCTCGAGGTGCAGGTCGCCGAGGATCGCGGCCTCCGACAGGATGAACATGAACGAGGCGATGGCGGCGAGGATCCAGATGCGGCGCCAGGAGCCGGGGCGCGACCACGGGACGATGCGGAAAAGGAAGAAGACGTTCACCAGGAGCGCGACGATGACGGCGAGGACGACGAGCTGATCGTACTGGCCGATCGCGACGGATGCGGCGCCCCTCACGGGCGCGAACGATAACGGCCGCTCACATCCGATACCACTCCGCGACGGCGCGCTCGATCCCGGCGCGCGGCATCGCGTCGACCTCCGTCATCGCGGCCGCGACCTCGTCCGCGCTCGGGACGATCTCGCTCGGGTCGGCGACGCGCGCCGTCGTGTCCGCGTCGAAGATCTCGTCGATGGCGACGACCTGCGCGTGACGCCGCGACAGGAGGCGCTCGAAGGTCCGCGCGCAGAGGCCGGCGTCGTAGCCTCGGGGAGGCGTCGCCGCGGCGCCGAGCGCCAGCGCGACGGCGACGAGATCGTCCCAGTGCCAGCGCACGAGGTGCGGCGCCGCGCTCGCGCGGTCGCGTTCGCCGACGGGCCCGGACGTGTCGCGCTCGCGTGCCGCCTCGATCCGGGCACGGACCGCCGCCGTCGGAACGGGGACGACGAACAGCGTCGCCGGCGACGCAAGGAGCGCCTCGGCACGGTCCTCGGCCGGGCGCGCCAGCGAGGCGAAGCGCTCGCCGACGAGCGGGGTCTCTCCGATGAGCAGGTCGGCCGCCCCGTGCGCGTCGGCCCAGCGGCGCACCGCCAGGCGCGCCCACCGTCCGGCCGCGACGCGGATCGCCGCGTCGGTGACGCCGCCGACCTCGGGGTGACGCGCGAGGATCTCGGGCGTGTCGAAGGCGAGCCGCGCGACGTCCCAGCGCAGCAGCTGCACCGACCGTCCGCTCCGCCGCGCGATCGCCGCGGCGCGGCGGACGAGGAGGCTCTTGCCCGCGCCGGGCAGGCCGGCGACGAAGACACAGCGGCGGCCGTCGCAGGCGTCGCGGAGGACCTCGTCGATGCGGGTGGACGGGACGATCTCGCGCGGGATGGTAGCGTCGGTGGCGTGGCGACCGCGACGCGCAGCGACGTGCCGACCCTCGACGACGTGCGCGAGGCGCGCGCCTTCATCGCGCCGCACCTGCCGCTCCCGACCCCGCTCGTCCGCAGCGAGGGCCTCGCGGCGACGCTCGGGCTCGACGTGCGCCTCAAGCTCGAGTCGCTGCTCCCCACGAGCGCGTTCAAGGTCCGCGGCGGCGTCAACCTCGTCGGACGCGACCCGACGGCGCGCGCGGGGATCATGGGCGCGTCGACCGGGAACCACGGCCAATCGCTCGCGTGGGCGGGACGCCTCTTCGGCGTGCCGGTGACGATCTACTGCCCCATCGGGTCGAACCCCATCAAGGTCGCGTCCATGCGCGCGCTGGGGGCGACCGTCGTCGAGCACGGCGCGGATTACGACGAAGCGCGGGTCGAATGCGAGAGGCGCGCGGCCGAGCTGGGACGCCGCTACGTCCATTCCGGCGACGAGCCTTACCTCATCGCGGGCGTCGCGACCGCGACGCTCGAGGTCCTCGAGGCCTGGCCGGAGGTCGACGTGCTCGTCGTCCCCATCGGCGGAGGCAGCGGCGCGTCCGGCGTTGCCGTCGTGGCCAAGGCGCTCGCGCCGAACGTGCGGGTGATCGGCGTCCAGTCCGAGGGCGCGCCCGCGGCCTATCTGTCGTGGCGCGCGGGCCGGCTCGAGACGACGGACGCCGTCCGCACCTTCGCCGACGGGCTCGCGACGCGGACGGCCTTCGCGCTGCCGCAGCGCATCCTGCGCGAACGCCTCGACGATTTCGTCCTCGTGAGCGACGACGACCTGCGCCGCGCGATGCGCGCGCTCCTCCTCGACGCGCACGTCGTCGCCGAGGGCGCCGGCGCGGCCGCGACCGCGGGGGCGTGGAAGCTGCGCCAGGGCCTGCGCGACAAGCGGGTCGCGCTGTGGGTGAGCGGAGCGAACGCGACGGACCGCTCGCTCGCCGACGCGCTCGCCGCGGGGCCGCTCAGCGCCTAGCCAGCCACTCCCGCAGCTCGGCCGCGGCCAGCGGCGGGCTCACCAGGTAGCCCTGCACCGCGGAGCAGCCGATCGACGCGATCAGGTCGTACGTGAGTCGATCCTCGACGCCTTCCGCGACCGTGTGCAACCCGAGGTCGCAGGCGAGGCCGATCGTCGCGCGCAGGATGGCACGAGCGCGCGGATCGCCGGCCGCGCGGCGCACGAAGGATCGGTCGAGCTTCACCTCGTCGATCGGCAGGTCGTCCAGATACGCGAGCGACGAGTAGCCGGTGCCGAAGTCGTCGACGGATACGTGGATGCGCGCCTCGCGGAACTCGCGCAGCACGGGGACGATGGCCGCCATGTCGCGGGCGACGACGCTCTCGGTCACTTCGACCGTGAATCGGTCGCCCGGGAGCCCGTGCGCCGCGAGGAGGCTCGTGACCCGCTCGGGCAGCGTCGCGTCGGTGAGGTCCAGCGTGGAGACGTTCACCGCGACGCGCGCTCCGTCGCGTCCGAGGCCCCACTCGCGCACCGCCGCCTCGAGTATCCGGTCGGTCAGGCCGCCGATCAGGCCCGTGCGCTCGGCGAGCCGCACGAACTCGTCGGGGGCGATCACGCCGCGCGTCGGGTGGGTCCAGCGCGCGAGCGCCTCGGCGCCGACGAACCTCCCCGTCGCCGGATCGACCTGCGGCTGGAAGACCACGCCGATGTGGTCCCCCTCGATCGCCTCCTGCAGGTCCGCGACGAGCGCCAGGCGCTCGGGCGAGCTGTGCGCGAGCGAGTCCGAATAGACGACCGAGGTGCGTCCCGCGGCGCGTGCGCTCGACAGCGCGATCGTCACGCGCCGAAGCAGCTCCGCCGCCCTCTCGTCCGCGCGCGCGACGGCGACCCCGGTGCTGCCGGTGACGGCGACGCGCACGCCGTCGATCCCGAATGGGAGCGCGAGGGCGTCCAGCACGCGCCGCCCGAGCACGGGACCGTCTCCGATCGGAACGAAAGTGGCGAGGCAGAACTCGTCGCCGCCGATCCGTCCGAGGACCGCCGGCATGGCCACGACGCGCTCCAGCCGTGACGGGATGCGCTCGAGGAGAAGGTCGCCGGCGCCGTAGCCGAAGGTGTCGTTGAACTCGTGGAACTCGGCGATGTTCAGCGCGACCGCGGCGAGCTCGGCGCCGGGCGGAGGCGCCTCGCGCATCAGCCCCTCGAGCTCACGCTCGAGCTCGACGCGCGTGGGGATGCCCGTCAGCCCGTCGTAGGACGTCTGCCGCCGCAGATCCTCGAGCGCGAGAGCGCGCGCCTGCTCGGCCTCGGCGCGCGCGGCGACCTCGACGCGCAGCTCGGTGACGAGCGTGTTCACGCGCGCCAGGGCGACGGCGAGCGCGAGGCTGACGAACACGGCGGTCGACAGGTCCGTCGTGTTGATGGGTCCGGACGTGACGCCGACGGCGGACATCGCCTCCTCCGCCGCGAACGCCACGGCGGTGACGGCGAGACCGGCGCGGAGCCCGAGCAGCACGGCAGCCGCGGCGATGGGGATCACGGCGAGGTGGATCGCGTCGTCGCCGATGAGCCGGTCGACCAGCGGGAACGCGACGAGGAACGCGACGCCCGCGGCGACCACCAGGAGCCGTGAGGTCAGCGGGCCCGGGCGGGCTCGCAGCGCCGTCGCCCGAGGTGAGTGTTGCTGAACGACGAGCTGGAAGACGCTCGAGGCGCGCGCGACCGCGTCGTTCAGCCCGACCACCGCGGACGATCGTCGCCGCGCCGACCGCCGTTCAGCAGGGTCGCTGGTACCCATCGGCAAGGTCCAACGCCCCCTTCGCGATCGAGATGGACACGGGTGTGTCGGAGGAACGCGACACCGCCGGGAGAAGCCTCCCGGCGGTGTCATTCGCGTACCGATCGCGTGCTATTGGACGATGAGGACGGCCCACATTCCGGCGGCGTAGTGGCCGGGCTCGTCGCAGACGACGACGTACGTGCCCGGAGTGAGGTCGATCTCGTTGCCGCTGAAGCGGCCCGCGTCGATGTCCCCCACCTCTCCGACGCTGAGGCTCTCGTTGATCTTCGTCGGATCGTTCGGATCGAGCGGCAGCGCGTTCGCCGCCTGCGTCGTCTTGATGAAGACGGCCTCGTGCATGACCGCTCCGGTGTTCTGCGCCTCGACGACCACCGGTCCCGCCGGGATCGTCGTCGCGGGCAGCTCCATCTTCATCGGGTCGGCGAGCGTGATGGGGAAGAACGTCGCCACGGTCAGCTCCGTGTACATGCCCGCGGCGTAGTGGCCGGGCTGGTTGCAGATGAGCTGGTAGCGCCCGGGAGCGAGGTTGAGGGTCACCGAGACGGTCTTGCCCGCGTCGACGTCACCGGTCTCGCCCGCGCTGCCCGTTTCGAGGACGCGGCTCTTGTTGGTCGGGTCGATGGGGAGGGCTCCCGGAGCGGCGTCGGTCTTGATGAACACGACCTCATGCGTCTCGGCGCCGACGTTCGTGACGTCGAACGTCACCGGCCCCGCCGGGACGTAGTCGTAGCCCGTCGCGATCTTCATCTCGCTGAGGGTGATCGGGTAGTGCTCCGTCGCGAGCGTGACGTCCGCCGTGGTGGAGTGACTGCCGACCCCCACGCTGCTCGCGGCGGCGGCGGGCGCCGCCGGGAGGAGCGCGATGGCGAGCGAGGCCGCGAGGACCCCGATGGAGCGCGCGGAATGTCGGGTCGCTGACATTGCGGTGTTCCTTGCCTTTCTTATGGGGTACCGCTCTTGGGAGCGGGAACGGACCTGAGGTAGGCGCTGATGGCGGCGATGTCCGCGTCCGTCAGGGTCTCCGCGAACCGCGGCATGCCCTCGGGCCCCTTGTGGACGCGGTCGCTGATGGCCGCGGCGCTCACGCCCGCGATGGCCGGCCCGACGACGCCGCCCTGGCCCTCCAGGCCGTGGCAGGTGACGCAGCCCTCCGTCACGAAGAGGCGCTCGCCCGTCGCGACCTGGTCCGCGCTCGCCGGCACGGCGCCGCCGACGCCGCCGTAGGGCACCGGCGCGCCGACGACGACCTGGTCGGTACGGGTGTAGGCGCTGTCGTAGCTGAGGTCGAGATTCGAGTGCGTGTACGGACCGGTCGCTCCCGCGATCAGGAGCGTGAGGCTCACGACGAGGACGAACGCGGCGATGGCCCGAGGAACGACGTAGCTGACGCGAGGCGTGCCGGGGGCGTACGGGGCCGATGACCTCGCGCTCATGCCGACCGCCTCGAGGCCGCCGTGATGCGGAAGAGCGTCACGACGACGGAGCCGTAGACGGACCAGATGATCATCAGGACCACGGCCACGGGCCATCCGGAGAAGCGCGGCCACAGCGCCGCGAGCCCGGGCAGGAGCGCGGCGCTCGAGCCCGGGGACGTGGGCGCCTGGTTGAATCCGGGCAGCTTCACTCCCGCGCCCTGCGCATAGAGCTGTGCGCCCACCTGCACATCCATCGAGGCGGTCGCGGAGGACGGCGCGTGCTGCGCGTCGCCGGCGTAGACGGCGGTGAGCTCGATCGTCCCTTCGCTGCGCAGGTCGATCTGCGTCGACGCGATGCCCGCCTTGTCGGTCTTCGCGTCGGCGACGGCCACGTTGCTCGTCGCCTCGAGGAAGCCGAGCTTCGCGGTGAACGTGACGAGGACCCCCTCGAGCGGCTTGCCCGAGGCGTCGGTGACCTGCGCCTGCACCTGGGCGGCCTCGCCGAGCTGCGCGCTCGCGGGGACCGCGATGCGCATCTTGGTCGGCGCGGGGCCGGCCGCGGCCGCCACCGCCGGGGTCAGCGCGACGATCGCGAGCGTCGCCAGAAGGACCCTGAGCACGCGCTTCATGGCCGCACCCCCTCGCTCTCCAACGCGGCGGCGGTCGCCACCGGGGCGAAGCCGGGTCGCACCTCGGGCCGCACGCGTCGCACGTCCGCCGGCGCCGGTGCGCCGGGCTCGGGTCCGCGGTGCTCGACGACCTCCCAGATGGAGATGATCGGGAAGACCTTCGCGAAGACGGAGATGATGAGCATGAAGAGCGCGACCGCCCCCGCCAGGATCGACCACTCCACCAGCGTCGGGAAGTAGTTGCGCGCGTCGTAGGCCATGAGCGGCACGCGGAAGCCCGGCACGACGATGAGGAAGCGCTCGATCCACATCGCCACGAGGACGAGGACCGCGGCAACGGTGATCCCCGCGATCGTCCGCGTGCGCGGGTAGAGCATGATCAGCCCCGGGATGACCATCCCGCCGATCCAGTAGTAGATGTAGGCCGGCGCGAACGGACCGGTCATCAGCTCGGCGAAGTGGAACGTCTGCCCGGACTCCATCTTGTAGCCCGAGACGACGAGCTCCTGCAGGTTGAAGTAGGCCATGATCAGCGTGAAGGCCGCGAGCATGTAGCCGAGGTAGAGGAACTGCGTCCGCGTGATCCACTCCTCGAGGTGGAGGAGCTTCCGCAGGACGGCCATGAGAATGATGATCGCCGCGATCCCCGAGAAGATCGCTCCGGCGACGAAGAACGGCCCGAAGACCGTCGAGTTGAAGGCCACGCGGAGGGTCATCGCGAAGATCCAGGAGACCACGGTGTGCACCGACACCGCGACCGGGATGATGACGATCATCATCGTGGTCATCGCGCGGTCGAGGAGCTTCCTCTGCTCCGGCGTTCCGCGCCACCCGAGCGCGGCGACCTCGTAGAAGACACGCCGCCAGCGCGGCGCCGTGGGACCCAGGCGGTCGCGCGCGAGCGCGAAGTCCGGGATGATCGGCAGGTAGAGGTAGAGGGTGCTGCCGGTCAGGTAGGTGGTGATGGCGAAGATGTCCCACATGAGCGGCGACTGCCAGCGCCCGTACTGGAGGAGCCCGAGGACGCGGTCGACCCGGCCCATGTCGATGAGCGGGAAGAGGGCGCCGACCATGAGCGCGACGACCGTGATGAACTCGGCCATGCGCGTGACGGACATCTGCCAGCGCGCCTTGGTCACGCGCAGGATCGCCGAGAGCAGCGTCCCGGCGTGGCTGATGCCGATGAAGAAGACGAAGCTGATGATGTAGACGCCCCACGAGATGCGGTCGCGCATCCCGGTGACGATCAGGCCGTTGTTGAGCTGGGTCGCGTACTGATACACGGCCCACGCGATCACCAGCACGAGGAAGCCGATCCACGCCCAATAACGGGCGCCGGTGCTCCGAAGGGGCGCGAGGCCGCGCGTCTCGAGCCGCTCGCGCCACGCGGGGGGCACGTACGCTACCTCTGCCACGGGATCGCACCTCCGATCGTCTTCTGCCATGGCCATTCGGTCGGCTTGCGCCCGGTCGTCGTCGGCTTGCGGCCGGCGAGCTCACCGTGTCCGGGGATGTAGTGGACGCGCGGCTCCGTCCCGAGGTCCTCCTTGAGCCGGTAGCCGTTGTTCTCCGTGAGGAAGCGCGACATCTTCACGACCTCGCTGCCGTTCGTCGCCAGGTCCTCCTCGAGGTCGCCGTAGTAGATCGCGCCGCGCGGGCAACCCTGCGCGCAGTACGGGAGGCGTCCCGCGCGCGCCATGTCCGGGCAGAAGTCGCACTTCATGACCGTCCCGCGGATCGCCGGCGTCTGGTGCTCGGGCGAGTAGTCCATGAACAGCGACTGCGGCGGCTGCGCCGGCGAGCCCCAGTTGAAGAAGCGGCGGTCGTACATGCAGGCCTCCATGCAGAGGCGGCAGCCGATGCAGCGCTGCTGGTCGATGAGGACGGTGCCCTCGGGCGTCGCGAAGGTCGCTCCGACGGGGCACACGTTCACGCACGGCGCGTTCTGGCAGTGCTGGCAGGGGGTGGGGATGAACTGCGTCCCCGCCTGCTCGGCGAGAGGCGCCTCGTACACCTGGATCCACTCCATCGGCTCGGGCGCGAAGTGGCCCTGGATGCACGCCTCCGTGCACTGCGGCGGCTTTCCGATGGACTGGCAGCCGTCGCACTTGCGGAGGTCGATGACCATCGACCACCGCCGCAGGCGGCCGGGCGTCCCCGCCGCCGTCGGCGACGCCGTCGCCAGGCGCGACGACGCGAGCGGCGCCGCGACCGCGCCGACGGCGGCGACGGCGAGGCCGCGCAGGAGAGACCGGCGTCCGAGGATCCCCACGCTCAGCTCCCGGTCACGGTCAGCGCCGTGTGCATCCCGTCCTTGTAGTGGCCGTCGATGTTGCAGATGAGGTCGTAGGGGCCGCCCGCGAGCGTGAGCTTGAGGGTCGCCGTCGCGCCGACCGCGATGTTCTGCGCCTGACCGAGGAGCCCCGGCTCCTGCACCTGCTTCGGGTCGGTCGAGCTCAGCGGAAGCTGATCCTGTGGGACGCTCGTCTGGAGCACGACCAGCTCGTGCGGCACGTACCCGGAGTTCGTGATGGCGAAGGTGACGGGACCGGCCGGCACCGACGAGACGTCGAGCTTGATCGCCGTGTCCGTCAGCGTGACGTGGATGGTCCCGCTGAAGGCCTGCGTCGGAGCCGGTGCCGCCGTCGTCGGAGGCGGCGTCGCCGCGGCGGACGTGGCCGGCGCCGGAGTGGCCGCGCTCGTTGCCTGGGACGTCGCCGCCGCGCTCGCGCTCGCCGATGCCGCGGCGCTCGGGCTCGGAGACGCCGACGCCGCGGTGCTGGCGCTCGCCGCCGCCGTCGTCGCCGTGCTCGCCGCCGCCGTCGTCAGCGGCGCGGACAGGGTCGCCACCGGGCGCGCCACCGTCGCCGTGGGCGACGGCACGACGCTCGTACCGCCGGCACCGCCACAGGCGCCGAGCAGAACGAGGCATGCCCAGAGCGCCGATACCTTCCTCACGTTCGCGTGTCCTCCTTCGCGGACCGGCCGGATCGCCGCCGTCGTCATGACCGCGACGATGGCGGCGAAGCGCGCCGCGCCGAAGGGACGGTGGGGCTGGACCCGCGCGGCGTTCGGGCAAAGACGCCCCGCCCGACGGGTGGCCTACCCGGACTATCGGAACGGATGGCTATAGGGGCCGTCCGGCCGCCGCCCGGTGTAGGACGGCCTATCAGCCCGGGCCGTTCGGCCTCACTCGGCGAGGCAGGAGGTGGGTAGCCTCGCGAACGACATGGGTGCGCTCCGCCTGCGCTGGATCGCGGTCGTGGTGCCCGTCATCGCGGTCGGCATCCTCGACCTCGTCACCGATCACGAGTGGAGCGACATCGTGAACGAGCCGCTCAATACGCTCGCCGTCCCGGTCATCGTGCTGCTCGGCGCGATCCTCATGGCCGACGTCGCCTTCGGCCGCATCGACCGCCTCACCTCGGCGCTGCGCGAGCGCAACGCCGCCCTCGAGCAGCGGGAGCGCGAGAACGAGCGTCTCCAGCGGCAGCTCCGCGAGCTCGCGGTGCGCAGCGAGCGCGAGCGCATCGCGCGCGAGATGCACGACGGCCTCGTGCAGGTGCTCGGCTACGTCAACACGAAGGCGCAGGCGGTCGAGGAGCTCCTCGCCGTCGAGCGGCCGGACGAGGCGCGCCGACAGCTCGGCGAGCTCGCCGCCGCGGCCCGCTCGGTGTACGTCGACACGCGCGCCGCGATCCTCGGCCTCGCGGACCCCGTGAGCCTCGACCAGGGCGTCGCGTCCGCGCTCGAGGAGTACGCCCGCCGCTTCGCGGACAGCTCCAAGCTCGCCGTCACGATCGACGCGTCCGCCGCCGCACGTTCGACCCGCCTTGCGCCCGACATCGAGGCACACGTCTTCCGCATCGCGCAGGAGGCGCTGACGAACGTCCGCAAGCACGCGACGGCGCGCCGCGCGGCGGTGCGTCTCGAGGTCGATGACCGCCAGCTCACGCTCGCGGTCGAGGACGACGGGTCCGGCTTCGACAGCGCGTCGACGCCCGCACCCGACTGGCCGCACTACGGCATGCGTGCCATCCGCGAGCGCGCCGCGGCGATCGAGGGGTCGGCGGAGTGGTCGAGCCGGCCGGGCGCCGGCACGCTCTTCCGGCTGCGACTGCCTCTCGGCGCCGCGCGGAGCGCAGCGGTATGAGGCTCGTCGTCGTCGACGATCACGCGCTGTTCCGCGACGGGATCTCCTCCCTCCTCCGCGCCTGGGGCCACGAGGTCGTCGGCCAGGCCGGGAACGGCTCCGACGCCATCCAGCTCGTCGACCAGCACGACCCCGACGTCGCCCTCCTCGACGTGCGGATGCCCGGAATGAGCGGTGTGGACGTGGCGCGGATCGTGAAAGAGCGCCATCCGAAGACGAGCGTCGTCATGCTCACGATCAGCGAGGACGAGGATGACCTGTTCCGCGCGATCGAGTCCGGGGCGCAGGGCTACCTCATGAAGGACCTCGAGAGCGGGCAGTTCCGGGCGATGCTCGAAGCCGTCGGGCGCGGCGAGGCCGCGATCACGCCGGCCACCGCCGCCCGCGTCCTGCGCCGCTTCGTCAAGGGTGAGGCCGACTCCGGCACCGCCGGTGAGCTCACCGACCGGGAGACGGAGGTGCTCCACCTCGTGACGGCGGGCCTACGCAATCGCGAGATCGCGGCGCGCCTCGGCATCAGCGAGAACACCGTCAAGTACCACATCCGGAACATCCTCGAACGGCTCCACGCGAAGAGCCGCACCGAGCTGGCCGGACGCGCCGCCCGTCAGGCCTTGCGGTAGATCGCGCCTCCGCCTTCGCGGAACTCGACGGCCTTCTCCTCGAGCCCGACCTTGACCGCCGCCTCCGCATCGATGCCGTGCGCCTTGGCGTACTCGCGCACGTCCTGCGTGATCCGCATGCTGCAGAACTTCGGGCCGCACATCGAGCAGAAGTGCGCGACCTTCGCGCCCTCGGCGGGCAGGGTCTCGTCGTGCATCGCGCCCGCGGTCTCGGGATCGAGCGACAGCGCGAACTGATCGCGCCAGCGGAATTCGAAGCGCGCCTTCGACAGCGCGTCGTCCCAGGCCTGCGCGGCGGGATGGCCCTTGGCGAGGTCCGCCGCGTGCGCCGCGATCTTGTACGTGATGACGCCGTCGCGCACGTCGTCCTTGTCGGGCAGGCCGAGGTGCTCCTTCGGCGTCACGTAGCAGAGCATCGCGGTGCCGTACCACCCGATCATCGCCGCGCCGATCGCCGACGTGATGTGGTCGTACCCGGGCGCGACGTCCGTCGTGAGCGGGCCGAGCGTGTAGAAGGGCGCCTCGTGGCACACGTCGAGCTGCCGGTCCATGTTCTCCTTGATCTTGTGCATCGGCACGTGGCCCGGTCCTTCGATCATCACCTGCACGTCGCGCTTCCAGGCGACCGTGGTGAGCTCGCCGAGCGTGTCGAGCTCCCCGAACTGCGCCTCGTCGTTCGCGTCCGCGATCGATCCGGGCCGCAGCCCGTCGCCGAGCGAGAACGCGATGTCGTAGGCCCGCATGATCTCGCAGATGTCCTCGAAGCGCGTGTAGAGGAAGTTCTCCTCGTGGTGCGCGAGGCACCAGGCGGCCATGATCGAGCCGCCGCGCGACACGATCCCGGTGACGCGCTTCGCCGTCAGCGGGATGAACGCGAGGCGCACGCCGGCGTGGATCGTGAAGTAGTCGACGCCCTGCTCGGCCTGCTCGACGAGCGTGTCGCGATAGATCTCCCACGTCAGGTCGGAGGCGGAGCCGCCGACCTTCTCGAGCGCCTGATAGATGGGGACCGTCCCGATCGGGACGGGCGAATTCCGGATGATCCACTCGCGCGTCTGGTGGATGTTCTTCCCCGTCGAGAGGTCCATGACCGTGTCGGCGCCCCAGCGCGTCGCCCACGTCATCTTCTCGACCTCCTCGTCGATCGAGGACGCGACCGCCGAGTTGCCGATGTTGGCGTTGATCTTCACCAGGAACCGGCGGCCGATGATCATCGGCTCGGTCTCGGGATGGTTGACGTTCGAGGGGATGATCGCGCGGCCGCGCGCCACCTCGTCGCGGACGAGCTCAGGCTCGACGCCCTCGCGGAGGGCGATGAACTCCATCTCGGGCGTGATCTCGCCCCGCCGCGCGTAGTGGAGCTGCGTGACAGCGCGTCCCGGCTTCGCGCGGAGCGCGCGCTTGCCGGGCACCTCTTCGACGTCGCCGCGCTCGCGGATCCAGTGGGCGCGCAGCTGGGGCAAGCCCTGCCGCACGTCGGTCGTGACCGCCGGGTCGGTGTAGGGGCCGCTCGTGTCGTAGAGACGGACCGGCGCGTTCGGCTCCGCGCCGTGCGTCGCCGGCGTCGGCGAGAGGACGACCTCCCGCATCGGGACGCGGACGTCGGGTCGCGAGCCCGGGACGTAGACCTTGCGCTGGTAGGGCGCGACCGGCGCGTCGCCATTCGATGCGTCCGTCCGCCGGGGTGTGGTCATCACCATCTCTGCGTTCCCTCCGCCGGTATTAGCCGGATCAGGTGTGTCAAGGGTCTGGGCCGAAGCCCACTCTCAGCCCCCGCAGGGCTCCCCTCGCAGGCACGAGCCGCTTCGATGTCAGCATACCGCCGTCAGACGCGCGCCCGACACGATCCGTCGCTCGTCGAAAGCGCCGGAAAGCGCGGCTTCGACCGGAAAGCGCGGCTCAGGCCGGGGTCGCCGCCGCCTTCCTCCGCATCGCCTCCCCCATCGTGTCCGTCCCGTCCGCCCGCAGGACCACGACGAGCTCGTCCCCCGGGCCGACGCTGCCCTCCTCGACGATCCGCAGATACGCCCCCGGACGGCCCGCGGCGGTGAAGCGCTCGATGAAGCCCTTCTCCCCCATCTTCAGCTCGAGCTTCCAGCACGGCATGCGCGGGCCGGCCACCTCCAGCAAGGCGGTCCCGACGCGCCAGCGGTCGCCGACGCGCGACGACGTGAGGTCGAGCCCTTCGAGCGTCAGGTTCTCGCCGAAGGCGCCGGGCCCGAGATCGCGCCCGAGCTGGGCGGACCACCACGCGGCGTCCTCGCTCGCGTAGGCGTAGACGGCCTTGTCGGGTCCGCCGTGGCCCCCGCCCGACTGCACGTCGTCGCCGACGTGGACCCCCCGGACCGGGAGCCGCTCCGCGACGGGCATCTTCCAGATGCTCGTCGCGACGAGCTCCCCGTTCCGCTCGACCATGCGCGGGTGTCCGATGTTGACCGAGAGGACCCGCGCCACATCGGCAGCCTAGCGCCTATCGCGTCGCGGCCGGCTCCTTTTCGAGCAGCTTGAGCCCCTCGCGGATGAACGCCGGGATGTCGCCGGGCTGCCGCGAGGTGACGAGGTTGCGGTCGACGACGACCTCTTGGTCGACGACGTCGGCGCCGCCGATCGCCTTGAGGTCGGCCTGGATCGTCTTCCACGCCGTGAGGCGCCGGCCCTTCTGCGCGCCTGCCGCGATGAGGATCTGCGGCCCATGGCAGATCGCCATCACCGGCTTGTCCTTCTCGAAGAACGCCTTCACGAAGTCGACGGCCACCGGGTTCGCGCGCAGTCGGTCGGGCGAGAAGCCGCCGGGGATGAAGAGAGCATCGAACTGCTGCGGCGTCACGTCCGTGAACGCCTTCTCGACGGTCGCCGTCTCGCGGCCCTTGTCGCCCTTCAGCTCCTGTCCGGCCTGCAGACCGACGATCGTGACGTCGTGGCCGGCCTCACGGAGCGCGTCGTACGGCTGCTTGAACTCGGAATCCTCGAAACCGTTGGCGAGCACGCACGCGACCTTCATACGGTCCTCCCCCTGTCGTGATCTCCGCCCAATGCTGCATCTCCCGTTCCCGGGCCGCCGGAGAGGTCGAGATCCGGCGGCGGATCGGGTGGCAGCACCCAGTGCAGGTAGCTCTTCCCCCACTTCGCGTGCTTGCCGTTGGCGTCGTCGGTCGCCTCGGCGAACGCGCGCTCGAAGCCGGTGAGGTCGCACCGCTCGAGCGCCGCGAGGACGGGCGCGATGCGCTCGGACTCGAAGCGATCGAGGTCGTCGCGGTACTTCGGCCGGACGATCCCCAGGCGCCGCTGGATCCCGCGGACGCGGCGCGCGAAGTACGCCGCGAGCTCCCACTTCCCGGCGCGCGCCGCGTGAGCGCACCGCCACCACGACTGGCCGACGAGGTACATGAGGTCGCCCGTGCTCGGAAGCGCCTCGCGGACCTCTTCGGGGGACAGCTCCGGATCGCTCACGCCGCCTCCGCCGTCACGGCCGTAATGGTGCCCGACGCCAAGCCGAAAGCGCCGCCGGCGCCCGCTCGCACGCCGCCTGCAGGCGAGGGGTGCATGCCCACCATCGTCGACCGCCGTGAGGTCGAGCGCCTGCTAGCGGCGGGAGCGCAGCTCGTGGACGTCCGGGAGCAAGAGGCGTATCGCGAGGCGCATATCCCCGGCGCGATCTCCCTGTCGCTCAAGGAGCTGACGGCTGAGCGCGCTGGGGAGGCGCTCCGACGCGACCGCACCGTCCTCCTCTATTGCTGGGACTTTCAATGAGACCTTGCGCCACGGGCCGCGTGGCGGCTCGAGAGCCTCGGGTGCGTAGACGTCCGTTGCTACGCGGGAGCGCTCGCCGACTGGACCGCCGCGGGTCGTCCGATCGAAGGCGCTTCGGCAGCGCGGCTCCGCGCCGCGGCTCTCGCACGGCGCGACGCGGCGTCATGCGCGCCGCGCGAGCGCGTCGCCGACGTCCGTCGGCGCCTGCGCGGAACGGAGTGGGACACCTGCGTCGTGCTCAACGACGAGCGCGTCCTGCTCGGCCGGCTACAACGGAGCGACCTGGAACGCGCGGAGGACGACGCGGCCGCCGAGGACGCGATGCATCCCGGCCCGCTCACCTTCCGGCCCGACCACGACGCGCACGATCTCCTCCAGGAGATGCGGCAACGGCGGATCTCGACGGCCCCGATAACCACGTCGGATGGCGTCTTCGTGGGGATCGTGCGACGCGAGGACCTCGAGCCCGCGCTCTCATCGCCGGGCGCCGGGATCGCGTCGATCCCGACGGAGCTCGCCTCCTCGCGGCACCGGTCCAGCGGCGCCTCGTAGCCGCCGGAGGCGAGAGCCTGCTCCAGGTCGGCGGACCGCGCGCCCACCGCCTCCGCGCTGTCGCGCCGTACCGGCTCGACCTGACGGTCAGCGCGCTCCGGCGGCTGTCGACGAACCGCGTCGACCGTCTCACGCCCGACGGCCGCTATCTGCGCGCGCTCGGCGGCGCGCACCCTGTCGTAGCGGAGGTGCGGCAAGTACGGCCCGATCTGCTCGCCGTCACGCTCCACGGTCCGGAGGTCGCCCATCGCGCCGCGCTCGCGACGGTGCGCACGATGCTCGGCGCCGACCGCGACCTGAGCCGCTTCATGCTGTCCGCCCGGCGGATCACGTGGCTGGCACCCCTCGCGCGCCGCATGCGTGGGGTCAAGCCGCCCCGCTATCCGACGCTCTGGGAAGCGTGCGTGAATGCCGTGGTCTTTCAGCAGCTGAGCGTCGTCGCCGCCAGCGCGATCACCGCTCGTCTCGTCGCGAGCCTGAGCGCTCCGATCCGGCTCGAGCGAGAACGCCTCTACTCATTCCCCTCGCCCGCCGTCTTCATGGCGGCCCGCGATCGACCGCTGCTCGCGCTCGGGCTGAGCGCGGGCAAGCTCGCGACCCTCCGCCGCGCGGCCGACGCGATCGCATCCGGACGGCTCGATGCGTCCGCGCTCGCGCTACTCCCCAGCGAGGAGGCCGCGCGCGCTCTGCAGGGCGTCAAAGGCATCGGGCCGTGGAGCGCGGCGCTGATCCTCCTCCGCGGCTTCGGCCGTCTCGACGTCTTTCCGGCCGCGGACACGAGCGTCGCGCGGAACCTCGCTCTCGTCGGCGGCGCTCGCGGCATCCGCGCGACCCTCGACGCGCTCGGTCCCGACCGCGGCATGCTCTACTACCACCTCCTGCTCGCCCGCCTGGGGTCGATCGGCGACCTCGGCCGCGCGTCGTCGTGACCCGTCGCCCGTGGACCCGTCCCGGGCCTGACCACATGGCTTGTCATCGGAGACGCCCAGGCGACCTGCGGGTCTATGGGGCGAAGGTGGGTGCGCTTCGCTTCGGCCCGCTCGTCGTCATGCCTCTGTCCGCGCGCGGCCACGCCTTCGGGATCCTCGAAGTGTCGCGCGTCCGCGGAAGACAGCCGTTCGAGGAGGGCGATCTCGAACGCGTCGCTGCCTTCGCCGGCCAGGCGTCCATCGCTCTGGAGTACGCACGGGCGCAGCGCGAGCTGCGACGCCTCGCGGTGATGGACGATCGCGAGCGCATCGCGAGGGAGCTCCACGACGGCGCCATCCAGTCGCTCTTCGCCGTCGGCATGGAGCTCCAGGCGACAGCGCTCCGCGCGTCGAACGAGAAGGTCAAGTCACGGCTTCAGGAGTCCGTCGACCGGATCGACGCCGTCATCCGCGATCTGCGCGGCTACATCTTCGGGCTGCGACCCAACATCCTCGAAGACAGGACCCTCGAGCAGAGCCTCGAGCAGCTGGGCGTCGAGTTCGAGGAACGCAGCGGTGTCCTCGTGGTGAGCGAGATCGACGCGCGCGTCGCGAAGGCGATGGAGCCCATCGCCGGCGAGGTGGTCCAGATAGCGCGCGAGGCCATCTCGAACGTCGGACGCCACTCGGGTGCGACGACGTGCCGCTTGAGCCTCCGCCGCGCCGAAGGCCGCGCGCTGCTCGAGATCGCGGACGACGGCACGGGCTTCGACCCATCGACGGTCGGGCCCGGTCAGGGCCTGCGCGACATGCGAGAACGCGCTGCCGCGCTCGGCGGAAGCGTCGAGATCGTGGCCGCGGCGAGCAAGGGGACCGATGTGCGCGTGAGCTTGCCCGTCCCGGAAGCCGTCTAGCCGCCCTTGCCCTCGTACCAGTGGCGCCGGCGCGCCATGTATGCCGCGGCTTCGGAGCGCCGCCGGAGGTCGAGCTTGCCGAGGATGTGGCTGACGTAGTTCTTGACCGTCTTCTCCGACAGGAACATCGCGTCGGCGATCTCGCGGTTGCTGCCCCCCTCCGCGATCATGTTCAAGATCCGCCTCTCCTGCTCGGTGAGCGACGCGAATCCGGGGTCCTCGAACGAGGGAAGGCGACGCATCCGCTCGAAGACGGGCGCGGTCACCGCGGGATCGAGCAGCGACTCGCCGGCGCTCACCCGTCGGATCGCGTCGACGAACACCTCGGCGCGAGCCTCCTTCAAAAGGAAGCCGCGGGCGCCGGCGACGATCGAGCTGATGACCGCATCCGTATCCGGATACGACGTGAGCATGAGGACGCGCACATCGGGTCGTTCCTGACGGATCGCGCGGCATGCCTCGATCCCCGTAGCGTCCGGCAGACGCACGTCCATGATGACGACGTCGGGCTGCAGGCTATGTGATGCGCTGACGGCGTCGGCCGCCGTCGCGACGTCGGCGACGACGTCGAAGGTCGGCTCCTCGTCGAGCAGCGCACGAAGCCCTTGACGCACGATCTCGTGGTCGTCGCAAATGAGGATCCGGATCTTCCGCGCTTGGTCGGCAGCCGCGTCAGGCACGCGCATGCGCCACCTCTCCGAGCGACGCTACCACGCGCACGCTGCCGTATCGCTTCGTTGCACGAAGGGAGCGGCCGGCGCCTGGGCGATGCGCGGTGGTCCCGTCCCCGACCGAGGACGAGGTCCCGTCCGATGACAGGACCGCGGCCCCGATCTCCGAGACGTGCGACCCACGACGGCGTCCGTCGCGCGAGCGAGGATCGTTCTCGGAAAGCCAGGTACGACAGGATGACCGATCCACAGCTCGCGTACTTCTGCGTCGCGGCCGCGGCGGGCTTGCTCGCCTTCGTCCTCTGGGACACGTGGGACACGGCCCCCCGGCACGACTCCTGTCCCATTACGTGCCCGCACCGACAGCTGCCCCAGCGCGTCGACCGCGCGCGCCGCTCGCGGTGAGGGGGTCATGAGATGCCCGAGATGAGAGCCCAGACCGAGCGCGAAGCGGAGCTCGAGGGGATCACCGAACAGGAGACCGCGACGCTCCCGTTCGAGCTCACGGCGGTGTCCGAGCCGTTCGCGCCGGTGAGAGCAACGCCGTCGATCGTGACAGAGCCGCGAGGATCCCATCCCGCGACGATCCGCGCCGAGCGGCTTCTGCGTGGCCCACGCCTGGGAGGTCAGGCGGGAACGCTGCCCACCGAGCGGTCGCGCCACCACGCCGGCCCGACCTAACGGCGCTCCGGGCGAGAACGCCATCGCTCGTCGCAGGCGCGATCGCTGCCGATCGCGATCGGATCGCTCGCGGGGAACGACTCCATGAGCGCCTCGTCCAGCGTCGTGTACGCCTCGGGCTCCGCCTCGACGGTCTCGCTCGGGTCGGGACGCTGCGCCGCGGGGACCCCGCTGTTGGTCCTCATGGTCCGCTCCATGCCTGCACACTGCGCGCCGATCGCGTCCTCGGGACAGCCCTCATTCGGCGCATGACTTTGGTCCTTGGCCGAGGGTGACCGGCGGCTCATCCCGCGATCGATCCCGCGGAGCGAGACTGGGACCACGGTGATCAAGGAGATGGAGATGCCGGAAAAGGCGACGACCCAACTGCCGGTCGATCAGAAGGCCACGGATATCCCCGTGGATGAAGGCTTCCGCCGCTGGTACGCGTCGTGTCCCTGCTGCCTCGGAGAGAGCTATCCCACCGTGAAGGCGAAGATCGAGCGAGAGAAAGGGATCGCGGCCGAGTGAGCTACGTCCGTAGGTGGGGACGCCGGCTATCCACGCGCTGTCTTCGCCTTCCGGACTTTGTCGAGGTTGCGCCGCACCGCGGAGCGGACGAGCGCCTTCAGCGCTGTTTCGTCGATCTTGTCGCCCTCGTGGACGTCGATCGCCCGCGACTTGCCTTCGAGCTGGGCGTTGAAGAGCTTGTGTGGGTCCGGAAGGCTCGCGCCCGCCGCGAAGCTCAGCCGCACCCTCTCCTTCAGGACGATCCCGATGCACACGATGCCGTCGTGCTCCCAGACCGCGGCGCCGAGCGGGTTGCTGGGTCGGCGCCACTTCACCTCCTCGGTGATCCCGGGGTCGGCCTCGTGGACGATCTTGCGGAGCTTCGCGAGCGCTGCCCCGCGCCGACCTGGGGTCTTGGAGATCATGGCGTCGATACCCGGGCTGCGTTCCGGCACCTTGTTCCTCCGCGGCATAGTTTGGGCGATCGCGCGCGATGATGTGCTCTGGTGTATCCGCATGGTCCGGCGTGAGGGTGCGCGCGCGTCGGGAACATTCTGAGCGCGTGCCTGCGCCAAGGCGAGGCTGACTCCGTGGTCCGCCCCTACCGCTCCTCGAGCGCGAACTCGACGCCGTCGAACAGCAGCGTCTTGTTGACGCGATGGAAACGGCGGCCTGACCTCGATGGATGAAGCGGTAGGCGTCAAGCGCGTGTACGAACGGCGAGAGAAGGCCGACGGACTTCGCCTCCTCGTGGACCGGCTGTGGCCGCGCGGACTTTCGAAAGCGCGGGCGGACTGGGACGCATGGCGCAAGGACCTCGCACCCAGCACGGAGCTCCGACAGTGGTACGGGCATGACCCCGACCGCTTCACGGAGTTCCGCCGACGATATGCTGCCGAGCTGCGACGAGCGGAAGCGCGCTCAGCGATACGTGACATCGCGCAGGCGCGACAGAAGGTGACCCTCGTCACCGCCACGCACGATCTCGAGCACTCTGGTGCGACGGTCCTCGCGGGTCTGATCGTGGACCGCCGTCGAGGACGAGCCGCCTCGGGAAGGTGACGGGAGCGTCACGGAGCGCTCCTCGTCGTCGTGTGCAGCGGAGCGGGAGACGGGATTCGGACCCGCGACCCTTACCTTGGCAAGGTAATGCTCTACCAAGCTGAGCTACTCCCGCGTGACCAGAGGACCTGGACGCGTCGATGATACCAGGCGACGCCGCTGCCCGACCCGTGCTCACTACGGTCTGACGCGAGGAGGATCACCGGAGCGGCGCTATTCCCGGATGAGCAGCACCGACGCGGTGAACCCGTGCAGGAAGTTGCGGCCGCCGATCGGACCGAGCTCACCCGCGGCGAAGAAGCCGGCGACCGGGACGTCCGCGAACGCGCTGCGCAGCGCGCGGATGTCGTGGTGGGGCTGGCCGAAGAGCGCCTGACCGCGCCCATTGCACGAGAAGAGGAGCGCGCCGACGACAGGGCGGTCATCCATCGCGCGCTCGCGCTCGAGCATGACCTTGAGGTCTTCGCGCGCGGAATCCGCGTCGCGCACCTGGAACTGGACCGTCTGCCCCACCTCGACCATGTCGGTGATGGCGATCGAGCCGCTCTGCGGATCGATGCCCATGACGTTGCGGATGAGGAAGTCCCCGCGGTCGAGCCGCGGCTTCAGCTCCGAGATCGCCTGCCCGACGTGGAGCCCGCGTCGCATGAGCAGCTGATCGCGCGGACCCGCCGCCGCGTAGACCTCTTCGAGCCGATGCAGCGCCGCGGTGCCGCCGAGCTCGTGCATGACGTTCCGCTCCGCGCGCGTCACCGCATAGGTCTCCCCGACGGGCCGGCAGCCCTGCGACACCAGCCACGATCCGACCGATGGCCCGGTGAGGATGACGCCTGCGGCGCCGTCGCGGACGACCTCGCCGTTCGCGATGAGGACGTTCCGCCCAGCCTCGAGTCCGCCCGACGCCTGGCCGCCGAGGACGGGGACGCCGGGAGCGTTCTCGTTCAGGTGCGCGAGGAACACGTCCGCAGGGAACGAGAACGGGTCGCTCAGCATGACGACGACCGCGCCGCGGTCAGCGGACGGGAGCTCGTCGAGGCCATCGATGATCCCCTGGTCGCCGTCCTGCTCGAACGTCAGGCGGAACGGCTGGACGCCGGTCGAGGGGAGGGAGGCGGCCCATGCGGCGACCGCGGGCGCGTCCTCCACCTCGACCTCGCCGCCGATGACGCCGCCGGCGCTGCAGCCGATGATCACCGCGTCCTCCGCGCGCTCGCTCGCCTGCTCGACGATGCGCGGGATCTCGTCCTCGAACTGCGGCGAGACGAACAGCGTCACGAGGTCGACGCGCGCGCCGTCGATAGGCTCGAGCGCGCGTGCGAGGGCGTCTTGGGCGGCGACGACGCCTTCCGTCGACTGCGACAGGCCCGCGCCGACGCGCGGCGATGACGCGATGTCGGGAGCCACGTGCCGCAGACGTGTCACGAGCGGAGAGTACCCTCGCACGACGCGCTTTCCCGTCCGGCGGGCGCGCTGCCGCCATCCGGGCGTATGACCCCGGGCGGCGGGGCGAACGGCCATCACGCCGGCGCTTCCCCACGGTCCACACTTCCGGCACATGGACGACGTCCAACGCTGGCGCGCCGATCTGCAGGGCGAGATCGACGGCATAACGGTCTATCGCGCGATGGCGGCAGGCGAGAGCGACCGCGCGCTCGCGGCGGTGTACGGGAAGCTCGCCGACGCCGAGGAGCGCCACGCGCGCGTGTGGGAGACCAAGCTGCGCGAGGCGAAGGCCTGGAGGACGGCGCCGTCGCCGTCGTGGCGCGCGCGTCTCCTCGCCTTCCTCGCGCGGCGCGGCGGCGTCGCCATCGTCGCGCAGACGATGGCCGGGGCCGAGGCGCGCGACCGCGCGATGTACGACGACCAGCCGGAGGCGGGCCTCGCGCTCCCGCGCGAGGAGCGCTCGCACGCGCGCCTCTTGCGCGAAGCCGGCGGAGCCTCGGGCTCGGCGATCGCGCGGCTCGAGGGACGCCACCGCATGAGCGGCGGGAACGCGCTGCGCGCGGCGGTGCTCGGCGTGAACGACGGCCTCGTCTCGAACTTCAGCCTCGTCATGGGCGTCGCCGGCGCGGGCGGGGACGCACGCGCGGTCATGGTCGCGGGCGCGGCCGGCCTGCTCGCCGGGTCGCTCTCCATGGCGCTCGGCGAGTGGCTCTCCGTGCAGAGCGCGCGCGAGCTCTACTCGCATCAGATCGCGGTGGAGAAGGAGGAGCTCGAGGTCGCTCCCGACGAGGAAGAGGAGGAGCTCGCGCTCATCTACCAGGCGAAGGGGGCGAAGGAGGAGCAGGCACGCGCGATGGCGCACCAGCTGGTGCGCGGGGACGCGCGCTCGGCCCTCGACGCGCTGGCGCGTGAGGAGCTCGCGATCGACCCGGGCGAGCTCGGCGGCTCGGCGTACGTCGCGTCGGGGACGTCCTTCGCGATGTTCGCCCTCGGGGCGGTCGTGCCGCTCATCCCCCATCTCGTCGCGTCCGGCACCGCGGCGGTCGTGGCCTCCGCGGTGGTCAGCGGCGTCGCGCTCTTCGGCGTCGGCGCGCTCATCACGGTGATCACCGGGCAGAGCGCCATGCGTGCCGGCGCCCGGCAGCTGCTCATTGGCATCGCCGCCGCGGCGGTCACGTACGGACTCGGCCGGCTGTTCGGCGCGGCGATCGCCTGACCGCTGGCGCCGCTACGTTCCCATGCCGGCGAAGAAGTCGTTCCCCTTGTCGTCGACGAGGATGAACGCCGGGAAGTCGACCACCTCGATGCGGTAGACCGCCTCCATGCCCAGCTCCGGGTACTCGAGGAGCTCCACCTTCGTGATGTTCTCCTTCGCGAGGAGCGCCGCCGCGCCGCCGATCGACCCGAGGTAGAAGCCGCCGTGCCTCTTGCACGCGTCGGTCACGGCCTTCGAGCGGTCTCCCTTGGCGATCATCACCAGCGAGCCGCCGCGCGACTGGAAGAGGTCGACGTAGGAGTCCATGCGCCCGGCCGTCGTGGGGCCGAAGCTGCCCGACGGCATGCCCGCCGGCGTCTTCGCCGGCCCGGCGTAGTAGACGGGATGGTCCTTGATGTAGCCGGGCAGGTCCTCGCCGCGATCCAGACGCTCCTTGAGCCGCGCGTGGGCAAGGTCGCGCGCGACGACGATCGTCCCCGTGAGCAGAAGCTGCGTCTTTACCGGGTGCTTCGCGAGCTCGGCGCGGATCTCGCTCATCGGGCGATCGAGGTCGATGCGCACCGCCCCGTCGCCGCGCCCGACGCGGTCCGCCGCGGCCAGGAACCTCGCCGGGTCGCGCTCGAGCGCTTCGAGCCAGAGACCGTCGGCGTCGATCTTCGCCTTGATGTTGCGGTCGGCGGAGCACGACACGCCCATCCCGATGGGCGCCGACGCGCCGTGGCGCGGCAGCCGCACGACGCGCACGTCGAGCGCGAAATACTTGCCGCCGAACTGGGCGCCATAGCCGACGGCGCGCGACGCCTCGAGCAGCCGCTCTTCCAGCTCGCGGTCGCGGAACGCGCGGCCGTCCTCGTTGCCGGTCGTCGGCAGCTCGTCGAGGTACCCGGTGCTCGCGAGCTTCACCGCTTTGAGGCATGCCTCGGCCGAGGTGCCGCCGATCGCGAAAGCGAGGTGGTAGGGAGGGCACGCCGCCGTCCCGAGCGTCTTCATCCTCTCGACGAGGAACGGCTCGAGGACGCCCGGCCGGAGCGTGGCCGCCGTCTGCTGATAGAGGTAGGTCTTGTTGGCGGAGCCACCGCCTTTGGCGATGAAGAGGAAGTGGTACTCGGCGCCGTCGGTCGCGTAGATGTCGATCTGCGCCGGCATGTTCGAGGAGGTGTTCTTCTCGACGTAGAGCGTGAGTGGCGCGTTCTGCGAATAGCGCAGGTTCTCCTGCGTATAGGTCTCGAAGATCCCGCGCTCGATGTGCTCCTCGTCGTGCGCACCGGTCCAGACCTGCTGCCCCTTCTTCGCCATGACGATCGCCGTGCCGGTGTCCTGGCACATCGGGAGCGTGCCTTCCGCCGCGACCGCGGCGTTGCGCAGGAGCGCGGTCGCCACGTCGCGGTCGTTCGCCGACGCTTCCGGGTCGTCGAGGATCGCCGCGACCTTGGCGAGGTGGGTCGGACGCAGGAGGAACGCGACGTCGCGCATCGCCGCGCGCGCGAGGATGGTGAGGGCCCGCGGATCGACCTTGAGCACGGTGCGGCCCTCGAACGTCCCGAGGCTGACGTGCTCCTTGGTGAGCAGGCGGTACGGCGTGGGGTCGGCGCCGAGCGGGAACGGGTCCTGGTATCTGAACTCCGGCATTGACGGCTCCTCGTTCGCCGGCGCGCGCCGGCACGTCATGCCGAGCCTACACACCGCAGCCGGGCCGGCGGCGGAACCCGTCGTACGCCCGACATCGCATAGACACGATCCAGGTCCACGGTTTTCCCGAGTCCAGAGATCGGAAATGACGTCGGAGCAGAGGAGGCACCTTTGATGGCCACCACGTTCCCGGAGCTCGACACGCGGGATCTCCCCGTAGGCGCGCACGCCGCCTCGATCGCCGCGGCGATCGACGGCCTCTCAGTAGGCGGCTCGTTCATTCTCGTCGCGGCCGACGACCCGCGGCCGCTCCTCGGGCGGCTGAAGGCGGACGGCCACTCGGGGATCGAGTGGAGCGTCCTCGAGCTCGGACCCGAGCGCTTCCGCGTCGAGGTCCGCTCGCGCGTCGGGCCCCGCACGGTCACCGACTTCCTCGAGGGCGACCATCAGCGTCTCGACGCGATCCTCCAGCAGGTCGCGCGCCTGTCGGCGGACGGCGAGGACGACGAGGCGCGCGAGCGCTTCGCCGAGTTCGAGACCGGGCTCGGCTGGCACATCGACGTCGAGGAAGAGGTCCTCTTCCCCGCTTTCGAGACGAACACCGGGAGCACGAACGGGCCGACGACGTTCATGCGCACCGAGCACGTGGCGATCCGCCAGCTGCTCGTCGCGTGCGGCGCCGCGGTGGCTGGCGCCGGCGACGTGCAGCGCGCGATCGACGAGCTCGGGAAGGCCCTCGCCGCGCACAACCTGAAGGAGGAGCAGGTCCTCTATCCGGTGTCGGACCACGCCGTCGGCGGCGACGCCGAGCGAGAGGAGCTCGTCGAGAAGATCCAAGCGTTCTGATCGGCGGCCCTATCGATCCATGTAGTTGACGGGATACGAGCCGTCCGGGAAGGCCCTGCTGTCGAAAGACAGGGTGAAGGTCTCGCCGGGTTCGAGCCTCATGCCTCCGATCGCGTTGAGGTCGCCCTTGCTCGCGCTTGCGAACGTCGTCGCGTCGGTGGCGCGGAGAACGACGTCGCGCCCGCTGAAGCGCTCGAGCGTCCCCTGACCGCCGGAGATGCGGGCGCGGACAGTACACGCGCTCTCGACCGCGACGACCGTCGCGCTCGTCTTGAGGTGCTGGATCTCGGCCGGGACGTGCGGATCCGGCGGCGTCAGGAAGACGTTGCACGGCGCAGGTGGCGCGGGCGCGAGGAGCACGTCGCGCGCGGCCTCGACACGCACGACGTCCATCGGCGCGAGCTCCTGGTGCATCGTCGCGAGGAGCGAGCCGTCCAGTGCGCTCAGGACGACGATGTTCCGCGAGCTGTCGTCCACGGCGTAGAGGCGTGTTCCGTCCGGCGCGAGGCCGAGGCTGTCGAACGACAGATCGCGCGCCCACATCGTGCGCTCGCGCAGCGACGTGGCGTCTATGACGACGAGGCCGGTGGTGCCCGCCGCGTAAAGCGTCCTCCCGTCGGGAGAGAGGCGTGCCCCGCCGCGCACGTAGCGCTTCGCCTCGGCGATCGGGAAGAGCGCGCGCAGAGCGGCTGGCGGATCGTCCTCGCTCGCGACCGGGATCCGCGCCGACCTCTTCAGGTTCATCGTGGGCGTCGTCGCGTCGATCTCATCGATCCAGCCGAGCGCGGGATCGACCGCGTAGAGCGTCGCGCCGTCCGGAGACAGCGCGAGGCTCCAGAGCATGGACTTCTCGAAGTCGGACGAGGACTGGACGCCGGGGAGGTCGGTCTGGCTGATCCGGCGGCTGCCAAGATCGACCGTGCGGATGGACGGGCGCGCCGATCCGCCTCCGCTTTCTAGGAAGTACAGCCGCGCTCCATCCTTCGAGCGAACGGTCGCGCTCATGAAGCCATCGATCGGCGCATCGGCGCCCGGGAGCAGATCGCGTGACGCAGCGTCCCAGATGCGCAGACGGCTCTCACCGGCCCCGTATTGCGCTACCGCGACCGCGTCGCCTGCCGAGGCGATGCCGAGGACGGCGAGGGTCGTCGCGCCGCGATACTCGTTGCTCGCCCGCAGCGCGCCGCTCCGAAGATCGACGATGGCAAGGCCGCTCATCCACTCGTTGTCGATCTTCACCGCGCTGCGCGCGAGGACGAGCCACCGACCGTCGGCCGACGTCCCGATGGGGCCGTCGTTGGACTGTGCGAGGACCCAGTCGCCGTCGATCGTGAACGAGCGCTGCGTGTCGCCGGTCTCGGTGTCGATCTCGTCGATGCGCGTGCGCGTCGCGCCGTCGATGGCCTCGACGTGGTAGAGCTTGGAGCTGTCGGCGGACATGCTCCCTTCGGGGAGCGCGCCTTGGACCCGCGCGCTCCCGACGTCGATCCGCGTGACGTACGTGGTGACCGCGGTGTTGTACCCGGTCTCGCGCACATAGAGCGCGTCGCGGAGGCTGGAGGACGGCATCGGACCGGTCGTCGACGTCGAGCCCCGCGGCGCGCCACCCTGGACGACGCACGCCGCAGCAGCGAGCAAGAAGGTCAGGACCACGACTCGCCACGCACGCATCGTCTTCCCTACAGATCGCGCCGCTCGCTGGTTCCCGGCCGTGTGGGAACCCGCGCCGCGTGTCGTTGTATGGACCGTAGGATCCGACTCCTGTGGAGGGCCGACCACTGGAGCGACCGAGCGACGACGATCTCGTGGAGCGTGCGCGCAGCGGTGACAAGGACGCTTACGGCATCCTCGTCACGAGCTACGAGGCGCTCGCCTATCGGGTCGCCTATGCGATCACCAAGAGCGAGAGCGAGGCGGAGGATGCGGCGCAAGACGCGTTCGTGAAGGGGTACTTCGCGCTCGAGCGCTTCCGGGCCGGAGCGCCGTTCCGTCCCTGGATCCTCCGGATCGTCGCGAACGAGGCCAAGAACCGGCGCAACGCGGCGGCGCGCCGCCCGGCGCTGGAGCTGGACGCCGCGGCGGACCGCGCCTCGAGCGAGACGGCCCTCTCGCCCGAGGACGCGGCGCTCGCGGCGGAGCGGCGCGTACGTCTCCTCGCCGCGGTGAACGGGCTGCGTGATGACGACCGCCTCGTCCTCACGTACCGCTACTTCCTCGATCTCTCCGAGGCGGAGATGGCGGACGTCCTCGGGATCGCGCGGGGCACGGTCAAGTCGCGCCTCTCGCGCGCGCTGGGGCGATTGCGCGAGGTGTACCGAGGTGCCTGAGCTCGAGATGGATGACACCCAGCTCGCGTCGGCACTCGTCGATCTTGGCGCTCACCTCGCGTACCCCGAGCGTCCGAGCATCCGAACAGCGGTCCTGCGTCGGATCGACGCGTCCAGCCGTCCCTCTCTCTGGGGGCGCATCGCGTCGCCTCGACGCGGCCTCGCACCGGCCCTGATCGCGCTCGCGCTCATCCTCGTCGCCGTCCTCGCGTCGGTCCCGGCCGCGCGCGCCACGGCGCAGGAGATCCTGCGGCTCCGAGGTGTTGAGATCTTCCGCGGCCCGACCGCGACCGCGTCGCCGACCCGCGCACCGACCGCGACGTCGGCGGGGGCGGCGCTCGGCCTCGGTGACCTCGTGTCGCTCGACGAGGCGGCTCGGCGGCTCGGCCACCCGCTGCTCGTCCCGAGCGATCAGATCCTCGGCGCGCCGGACGAGGTGTACGTCTTCTCGCGCGGGTCCGTCACTGAGGTCTCGCTGGTCTACCTCTCGCGTCCGGGCATACCGCCATCCCCGCAGGCCCACGTCGCGGCCCTCGTGAGCGAGGTCACGGATGCCGCCGTTCAGCCCGCCTTCTTCGCCAAGGTGGCGGGGCAAGCGACGCGCATCGACGAGGTCACGGTGAACGACGGCCCGGGCTACTGGCTCGAGGGCGAGCCGCACGACGTCTTCTACCAGCTGGAAGGCACCGGGGGAGTGATCGATGAGCAGCTGCGCCTCGCCGGCAACACACTCTTGTGGGAGCAGAGTGGCGTGCTCGTGCGGATGGAGGCGCAAGTCGACAAGACGACCGCGCTGAGGATCGCGTCTTCGTTCCGCTAGGGTCGGTGCGTGACCGTCGCGTTCCTTCTCGACGTCGACAACACCCTCCTCGACAACGACGCGGCGAAGAGGGAGATCGACGCGCGCATCCTCCGCTCGTTCGGTGAGCGCGTGCGAGCGACGTTCTGGGACATGTACCAGCGGACCCGGTCCGAGCGCGGCGTCATCGACTATCCCGCCGCGCTCGCCCGGCTCCACGCCGTGATGCCCGAGGTACCCGACGAGCTCGACGCGATCGTGTGGGAGCTTCCGTACGACCGCTTCGTCTACCCGGCGTCCCTCTCGGTGATCGCGGCCATGCGCGGGATCGGCCGGCCGATCGTCGTCAGCGACGGCGACACGGTCTACCAGCCGCTGAAGATCGCGCGGGCCGGGATCGGCGGTGCGGTAGGAGGACGAGTGCTGATCTTCACCCACAAGGAAGAGCACCTGCGGGAGATCCGCGAGGCGTATCCCGCTGAGCGCTACGTCATGGTCGACGACAAGGCGACGATCCTCGCCCGGGTGAAGGGCGAATGGGGCGACCTCGTGGTGACGGTGCACGTGCGGCAAGGCCACTACGCGGATGACCGCCCGCCCCGCCCTCCCGATGTCTGCGTGGCGTCGATCGCGGATCTGCCGGCGGCCCTGCCGTCGCTCGCCCGCTAGCGGACGCCCTCGTCCGCGGTCGAGCCTCGCGGAGGATCGAGAGGAAAGGAGCTGTGCCGAGGGCCGGACTTGAACCGGCGACACCGACTTCTTCAGAGTCGTGCTCTACCAGCTGAGCTACCTCGGCTCGACGCGGAGGGGTACCACCATTCTACTAAGCGCGACGACTCGGTCGACCGTTCCGGATGGACTGGCGATGCCGCTGCCCCCGAAGAAGGACGCTATGGGAGTCTCGAACCATCCAGGGGATCAGACTTAGCCCGCTGTCTCTTCGATGCCGCGCTCGCTGCCGCCGTTCGCCGTCGGCAGCTCCCCCGCGGCCGGGATGATCTCACGGGCGAAGGTCTCGAGCGGACGGATGTCGCGCACGTTCGGCATGTTGAAGATGGCGTGCTGGACGCCGAGCCGCGCGAGCGCGCGGAGGTGCGAGCGGACGTCCTCCGGCGTCTGCTGCCCCGGCGCGAGGTGCGCCGTGCTGAGCGTCGTGACCTCGATATCGCCGATCGCGCGCCCCTCGGCCTCGCAGTGGCGCCGCAGCACGTCGATCTTGTGCTCCACCACGTCCAGCCCCGGACGGGTGAACAGGTTGCAGGCGTCGGCGTAGCGGGCGGCGAGGCGCAGCGTCCGCTTCTCGCCGCCGCCGCCGACCATGATCGGCGGGTGCGGCCGCGACAGCGGCGCGGGGACGTTGAGCGGCTCGGCGAAGGTGTGGAAGGGGCCCTCGAAGCTCGAGCTGTCGCCGCCGAACATGCGGTGCGCGAGCTGGAGCGTCTCCTCGAGCCGCCGCATCCGCTCGCCCACGCTCGGGAACGGCACGCCGAGACCGCGCGACTCGTCCTCGTTCCATCCCGCGCCGACACCGAAGTACGCGCGCCCGCCGGACAGGACGTCGAGGGTCGTGACCGTCTTCAGGAGGATCCCCGGCTGGCGGTAGATGACGCCGGTCACGAGAGTGCCGAGCGTCACGCGCCGCGTGAGCGCCGCCAGGTACGAGAGCGCGCTGTATCCCTCGAGCATCGGGTCGGTCTTCGGCCCCACGCCCGGTATCTGGAAGAAGTGGTCCATCACCCAGAGGCTCGAGAAGCCGGCATCCTCGGCGGCGCGCGCGATCTCCGCGAGCCCGCCGGGGATCGCCTGCGGTCCGTCCCACTTGAACGCGGGGAGCTGCAGCCCGATCTTCATCAGTACGTCGGGTCCTGCTGCGGTCGCCCGGGCCGCTGCTGCGGGGGCGCGCCCTCGATGAGCTGTTGGATCCCGCGCTGCTCGCTCTGCAGCGCGTCGAGGAGCTGCAGCGCTTCGTCGGGCGTCAGCTGCGAGCGGAACTGCCGCAGCGCGTCCTGAACGCTCGGCCCCGTCTGTTGCGTGTCCGTCGACGGCGCGCCCTGCGTCTGCGGCGCGGCGTTCCCCGTCTGCGATCCCTGCTGATCGGCCGGCGACGGCTGCTGCCCCGACGTGTCCGTGCCGCTGCTCTGCGACTGGCCGCTCGGGTCCTGCTGGCCCTGCTGCCCCGGCTGCTGCTGCCCCTGGCCGGAGGACTGCTGCGTCGCCCCGAGCACGCGGTCGATGACCTCGATGTTGAACTTCGCGTCGCGGTCGCCCGGATCGATGCGCAGCGCGTCCTTGTACGCCTCGCGCGCCTCGTCGAGCTTGCCCATCCGGTAGAGCGTGTTGCCCTTCTGGTAGTCGGCGATGGCGCGCGTCCTCGCGTCGCCCTGGCGGATCCCGACCGCGTACTGGTCGAGCGCCTGCTGGTACTTCCCCAGCTTGTGCAGCGCGTTGCCCGCGTCGACGTGCAGCTGCGCGACCCCGGGGTGGTCGGTGAGGAGCGCACGGTAGCGGTCGAGCGCGGCCTGCGCGTCCCCGGAGAGGTAGAGCTTATCCGCGTCGGTCGTCGAGACCTGGGTGCACGCGCCGGCGACGACCATCACGAGGAAGAGCCACGGCGCGGCGCTGCGGACGAACGCGGGGAGGAGCGTGCGCCGGCGCGGCGGCGCGGCCGGCGACGGCAGCCAGCGCGGGCGCGGCATGTCGCGCCGCTCGCTGAGGAGGCCCTCCGCGATGAGCGCGGCGACGGCGAGCGCGAGCGGGATCTGGTAGTGGTCGTCGGGAACGGAGCCGCCGTCGGCCTCGCCGAGCTGCGCGAGGTCGAGCCGCTCGAGCTCGGTGCGGACGTCGTTCGCCGCTGGGGCCGGCGACGCCACGTGCCAGTAGCGGCCGCCGGTCGCCTGCGCGAGCGCCTGCATCGGCGCCTCCGTCAAATGGCTGATGACCTGCTCCCCGTTCGCGCGCTTGAGGTAGCCGACGAACGTCCCCTTCGTGTCGTACGTCGGGATGGGCCCGCCCGCCGTCGTCCCGACGCCGAGCGCGTAGACGTGCACGCCGCGTTCCTTCACGGTCGCGAGGTCCGGCGCGTCGCCCGAGAGGTCCTCGCCGTCGGTGACGAGGATCACCGCTTTGTTGCGCGTCGTCCCACGCGCCTCGTCGGAAAAGGCCTGCAGCGACGCGTCGATCGCGCCGCGCAGCGATGACCCGCCCTTGGGCTTGAACGCCGGGGTGACCGCGTCGAGCGAGCCCCCGAGGATGGTCGGGTCGTCCGTCGCCGGATAGCGGATCAGGCCGTTGCCGGCGAAGAAGATGAGCGACACCCGGCTCTGCGTCATGGTGTCGCCGAGCTCCTGGATCACCGACTTCGCGAGGCCGAGCCGGTCGGGGTCGACGTCGCGCGTCGCCATGCTCTGCGAGACGTCGAGCGCGACGACGACGTCGACGCCGCTCTGCACCACCTTCTTCCGCACGACGTCGACGTACGGGCCGGCGAGCGCGAGGACGGAGAGGGCCGCCGCGGCGAGGAGGAGCGCGAGCTTGATCCGCCGCTGCCGCGCGTCCGACGACGCCAGCTCCGCGCCGCGTCCGGCGAACGCGGCGGTCGCCCGCGCCCGACGCGCCTCCGACCACACTGCGAGCACCACGAGGAGGGCGACCGCCACGAGCAGCGGCAGCGCCTCCGGACGCGCGAAGCCCGCGCTCGGCATCAGGGCGCCCGCCTCAGGACCGTGAGCGACGCGAGGCCCTCGAGGAGCAGGAGCAGCACGCCGCCGAGGAGGAACGGCGCCATGACGTCCTCGTACGACGCGTTCTCGGTCCGCAGGCCGACGCGGCTGCGCTCGAGCTGCGCGATCTCCGCGTAGATCTGGCGCAGCGCGCTCTCGTCGGAGGCGGCGAAGTACCGGCCCCCGGTGGTCTCCGCCATCTCCTTCATGAGCTGCTCGTCGACCTCGACCGTGCCGCGCTGGCGCTCGTCCGCGGGCACCGCGCCGATGGTGTAGACGCGCACCCCGAGGAGCTTCGCGGCCTTCGCCGCGTCCAGCGGGGTGATCGTTCCGGTGTTGTTCTCGCCGTCGGTGAGGAGGATGACCACCTTCGAACGCGCCGCCGAGTCGCGCAGCACGTTGAGCGCGGTCGCCAGGCCGGTCCCGATCGCGGTCGCGCCGCCGACGAGCCGACCGTCCGGCTGGAGCGGATCGGCCATCTTCTGCACGACCGCGTGGTCGAGCGTGAGCGGCGAGAGCACGAGCGACTCGCTCCCGAAGACGACGAGGCCGACGCGGTCGTTGGTGAGGGCGCCGACGAAATCGTGGACGACGCGCTTCACCGCGCCGATGCGCGTCTGCCCGTTGCCGAAGTCCGGCGACGACATCGAGCCCGAGACGTCGAGCGTGATGGCGATGTCGATCCCCTGCGCCGGGATCTCCGACGCGCGGACCATCTGCGGCCGCGCGAGCGCGACGATGACGAGGACGATCGCGGCGACGCGGACCGCCGGGAGGAACGGCCGCAGGCGCGCGCGCCACGGGCGTCTTGGGCTCGGGAGAAGGCCGATCGACGAGAAGAGGAGCCCGTCTCCGCGGCGCCGCTGGCGACGGACCGCGAGCGCGACGAGCGCGGGTACGGCGAGGAGGAGCCCGAGGATGACCGGGTCGGCGAAGCGAAGGACGAAGCCGAGGACGTCGACGCTCACGCCGTCGCCCCCCCGCGCACGAGCTCGTACTCCTCCGCGACGACCGACTTACGCATCGACTCGATGAGTTCGCGCATCGTCTTCTGCGCGCGCGCCGGGAAGATCGACCGCTCCTCGTAGCGGACCGACTCCGCGTCGCCGAGCACCTCGCACAGGAGCTCGACCTGCGCGCGCGGAACGCTCGCCCGCTCGAGGTCGCGGCGCAGCTCGCGCGCCGTGCGCGCGTCCGCGACCACGCCGTACCGCCGGCCGAGGAAGCGCCGCAGCGCCGCCGACACGAGGTCGTAGTGCTCGAGCGTGCGTCCCTGCTCGGGGAGCCGCAGCTCGGCCACGCGCTCCAGCTCGTCGAGCGCCTCGCGCGCCGCGCGGGTGACGCCGACCTCGTCGAGCGCGATCCGCCGGCGCCGCGCGACGCGGAGCGCGAGCGCGGCGATGAGCACGAGGAGCAGCGCGACGGCGGCGAAGGGCGCCGCGCGCGCGAGGAGATCGCCCTGCGCGACGGGCATGGGGAGCGGCGGCTTGAGCGGCTTGATGTCGCTGACGTCCTCGCCGGGCGCGATGACGCTCTTGACGGCGATGACGAGCGGGCCCTGCGTCGGAGCCTGTCCGGCCTGTCCGTTCGCGTCGCGGTATCCGACGACGATCTGCGGGACCTGCTTCTGGCCGAGGTCGAAGGTCGTGAGGACATAGCGCAGCTGCACGCGCGTCGATCCGTCGGTGAGGCGCGTCTGCAGGACGGTGAGCACGTCGACGACCTCGAAGTCGCCGATGGCGCGGGGCACCCCCGGCGAGAGGAGGTCGTATCCCTTCGCCAGGTCGACGGTGACGGTCAGGAGGACCTGGTCGCCGATCGTCATCGTCGTGCGATCGACCTCGGAGCGCGCGGTGACCGGGCCGCCGTCGGCCGCGGCGACGCTCGGGACGAGCGCGAGCAGGAGCGCGGCGAGGACGACCGCGCGCCTCACATGCGCCTCGAACGGGTCCGGAACAGCGCCATGAGCGGCGGGATGTACGGGCGGTCGGTGAAGAGCTCCACGCTGTCGACGCCCATCCGCGCGAGCACGCGGCGGCGCTCGAGGCGGCGCTCCTGGGCGGCCTCGGCATAGGCGGCGCGCAGCCGCTTGTCGCTCGTGTTCACCTCGACGGTCTCGCCGGTCTCGGCGTCCTCGAGCGCGACGATGCCGACGGACGGGAGCTCCAGCTCCCGCGGGTCGATGAGCACCAGCGTGATGACGTCGTGCTTCTGGGCGAGCGTGCGCAGGGGCGCCTCGAACGACGTATCGAGCAGATCGGAGACGAAGAACACGACGCCGCGCTTCTTCGCGACGTTCCCGAGGAAGTGCGCCGCGCCGGCGACGTCGGTCGGAGCGCGGCGGCCCTCCGCGTAGAGCAGCTGGCGGATGACGTGGAGCGCATGGTCGCGCCCGACGCGCGGCGGGATGAAGTCGTCGATACGATCGGAGAACAACAGGAGCGACGCACGGTCGTAGTTCCGCAGAGCGGCGACGGCGAGGAGCGCGCCGACGTCGGCCGCGAGCTCGCGCTTGCTCTGCCGGACCGTCCCGAACCACGACGAGGCCGAGATGTCGACGGCGACGTAGACGTTCAGCGAGCGCTCCTCGCGGTACTTCTTGATGTAGGGGACGCCCATGCGCGCGGTGACGTTCCAATCGATCGAGCGGATCTCGTCGCCGGGCTCGTATTCGCGGACCTCCTCGAACTCGAGGCCCGATCCCTTGAAGACCGAGCGGTAGGTCCCGACGAGCATCTCGTCGGCCAGCACGCGCGCGCGGACCTCGACCTCGCGGATCTTCCGGAGGACCTCCTCGGGGACCGGTCCTCGCGAAGAGGCCGTGGCCGCCGGCATCTAGGGGAGCGGGACCTTGTCGAGCACCCGCTGCACGATCGCCTCGGACGTGATCTCCTCCGCTTCCGCCTGATACGTGGGGATCAGGCGGTGGCGCATGACGTCGACGGCGATCGACTTCACGTCGTCGGGAAGCACGTGATCGCGCGCCTCGAGGAAAGCGTTGGCGCGCGCGGCGAGAGAGAGGTAGATCGTCGCCCGCGGCGAGACGCCGAAGGCGATGAGCGGCTCGAGGTCGGGCAGGCCGTAGGCGGCGGGATCGCGCGTGGCGAAGACGAGGCGCACGATGTAGTCCTTCAGCGCGCCGTCCATCTGCACCTGGCGGACGGCCTGACGCGCCGCGAGGATCGCCGCCGGGGTCGCGATGCGCCGGACCTGCACCGGATCCTCGACCGTCTGCCGGTCCATGATCGCGCGCTCCTCCTCCATCGAGGGGTAGCCGATGACGACCTTGAGCATGAAGCGGTCGACGTGCGCCTCGGGGAGGCGATAGGTGCCCTCGTGCTCGATGGGGTTCTGCGTCGCGAGGACCATGAACATCGGGCTCAGCGGGTGGGTCGTCCCGCCGAGGCTCACCTGCCGCTCCTGCATCGCCTCGAGAAGGGCGCTCTGGACCTTGGGCGGCGCGCGGTTGATCTCGTCGGCGAGGAGGATGTCGGTGAAGACCGGACCCTTGCGCGGGTGGAAGGTCTGCTCGCGCGGGTCGTAGATCATCGTCCCGTCGAGGTCCGCGGGGAGCAGATCGGGCGTGAACTGGATCCGCTTGAAGTCCGCGTCGATGGTGTCCGCCAGCGTCTTCACCGCGAGCGTCTTGGCCAGCCCGGGGACGCCCTCGATGAGCAGGTGGCCGTCGCAGAACAGTCCGATCAGGAGGCGATCGATCAGATAATCCTGTCCGACGATGACGCGCTTGATCTCCTGGATCACCGGCGCCACGAAGTCACCGCGGCGCAGCACGGCCTCGGCCTGGACGGCGGGTCGCAAGGGCACGGCCACGGAGGGAAAGCCTAGAGCAGGCCTCGAGCCAACGGCGGTCCACGAGGCGGCGCACGCGGTGGTGGCGGTCGTCCTGGGGATGAAAGCGCGGGCGCGGCTGGAGAAGGGCCGGCCCGGCTGCGGCGCGTGCGACATCGATGCCCCGGAGGGGCCCGACGGGTCGCGGCGGCTTCTCGTCGCGCTCGTCGCCGGCAGCGAGGCCGAGGGCCGGCTCCTCGACCGGCCGCGGCGGTGGCGCGCCTCCACCGAGGACGCGAAGGCGATGGTCGAGCTCCTCGGCGACCTCGGGCGGCCCGGCGCCGCCGAGAAGCTGGCCGAGGCGCGCCGTGAGGCCGCGCGGCTCGTCCGCGAGCCTCGGGTGTGGCGCGCGGTCGAGGCCGTGGCCGGGCAGCTGACGGCGCGTCACGCCGTTGGGGACGCCGCGATACGCGAGGCGATCAGGACGCGGTAACGGCCTCCGCTTCGGTGCCGACCTCTTCGGCGAACTGGCTGGCGTAGAGGTCGTGGTAGAAGCCGCGCCGCGCGAGTAGATCCTCGTGCGTCCCCTGCTCGACGATGCGCCCCGACTCCATCACCACGATCTCGTCCGCGTTGCGGATCGTCGAGAGCCGGTGGGCGATGACGAAGCTCGTGCGGCCGTGGCGGAGGCGCCCCATGGCCTCCTGGATGAGGACCTCGGTGCGCGTGTCGACGTTGCTCGTCGCCTCGTCGAGGATGAGGATCGGGCGATCGGCGAGGAACGCGCGCGCGATGGTGATGAGCTGCCGCTGCCCGGACGAGATGTTGGACGCGTCCTCCTCGAGGACGGTGTCGTAGCCGTCGGGTAGGGTCCGCACGAAGGGGTCGACGTGCGCGGCGGTGGCGGCCGCCACGATCTCGTCCATCGTCGCGCCGTCCTTGCCGTAGGCGATGTTGTCCCGGATGGTGCCGACGAAGAGCCACGAGTCCTGCAGCACCATGCCGAACGCCCGACGGACCTCCTCGCGCGGGACGTCGCGCGTATCGACGCCGTCGAGGCGGATCGCGCCGCCGTCGATCTCGTAGAAGCGCATGAGCAGGTTCACGATCGTCGTCTTCCCCGCCCCGGTCGGGCCGACGATCGCGACGGTCTCGCCGGAGCGCACGTCGAGCGAGAAGTCCTCGATGAGCGGCTTGTCGGGCGCGTAGCGGAACGACACGCGGTCGAGCTGAACGTGACCGCGCACGTCCGGGAGCGTCGCGTTGGGATCCCGCTCGGGCGTGAGATCCTCGGCCGCGAGGAACTCGAAGACGCGCTCCGCCGAGGCGAGGCCGGACTGCAAGAGGTTCATCTGCGCCGCGATCTGCGTGAGCGGCTGCGTGAACTGCCGCGAGTACTGGATGAACGCCTGGACGTCGCCGAGGGTGATCGCGCCCGACGCGACGCGCCATCCGCCGATCACGGCGACGCCGACGTAGTTCAGGTTGGACAGGAAGAACATCGCCGGCTGGATGATCCCGGAGAAGAACTGCGCGCGGAACGCGGCGTCGTAGAGACGCGCGTTCAGCGTCGAGAACTGCTCGAGAGCGCTCTGACGCCGGCCGAAGACCTGGACGAGCGCGTGACCGCTGTGCATCTGCTCCACGTGCCCGTTCAGCGTCCCCGTCTCGGCCCACTGCGCCACGAACTGCTTCTGCGAGCGGCCGGCGATGACGATCGTCACGAAGAACGAGAGGGGGATCGTGAGTATCGAGATGACCGCGAGGAGCGGGCTGATCCACAGCATCATCGCGAGCGTCCCGACGACGGTGAGGATCGACGTCATGAGCTGCGTGAGGCCCTGCTGCAGCGTCGTAGCGATGTTGTCGACGTCGTTCGTCACCCGGCTGAGGAGGTCGCCGTGCGCGTGGCTGTCGAAGTACCGCAGCGGCAGCCGCGCGAGCTTGTCCTCGACCTCGCGGCGGAGGCCGTACACGGTGCGCTGGGCGACGCCGGCCATCAGGTAGCCCTGCACCCACGCGAGCACCGAGCCCAGGACGTAGACGCCGACCGCGATCGCGAGCACCGGCTCGAGCCGGGCGAAGTCGATCCCGACGCCGGGGACCGCGCCCGAGCCGGCGACGACGTCGGCCAGCGACGACTGGCCGCGCGCGCGGAGCAGCGCCACGACCTGGTCCTTGCTCACTCCCGACGGCAGCTGCTTCCCGATGACGCCGTCGAAGATGACGTTCATCGCGATGCCGACGATCTTGGGGCCGACGACGGTGAAGGCGACGCTCGCGGACCCGAGGACCGCGACGATCGCGATCATGGCCCACTCCGGCCGCAGCCGCCGCAGGAGCTGGCGCAGCGTCGCGCCGAAGTCCTTCGAGCGTTCCACGGGCGCCGAGAGACCCATGAACCCGCCGTGGCCCATCGGCCCACCGCGCCGCTGCGCGAACACATTGCGGCCGCCCTGTCCGCCGCCCGGACCGCCGGGGCGCCCGCCCATCATCATGCGGCGGCGGCTCCCAGCTGGGACTCCACGATCTCGCGGTACTCCTCGGACGTGCGCATGAGCTCGTCGTGCGTACCCGCGCCGACGACGCGCCCTTCGTCGAGCACCACGATGTGGTCGGCGTGGAGGATGGTCGAGACGCGCTGAGCGACGATGAGGACCGTCGCGTCGGCGGTCTCCGCGTGCAGGGCTCGGCGCAGCCGCGCGTCGGTCGCGGCATCGAGCGCGGAGAAGCAGTCGTCGAAGAGGTAGATGGCGGGGCGCTTCACGATGGCCCGCGCGATCGCGAGTCGCTGGCGCTGGCCACCCGAGACGTTCGTGCCGCCCTGGTCGATCGGCGCGTCGAGCTGCTCCGTCATCGCCGCGACGAAGTCACGGGCCTGCGCGACCTCCAGGGCTTGCCAGAGCTCCTCGTCCGTCGCCTCCGGGCGGCCGAAGCGAAGGTTCTCGGCGACGGTGCCCTTGAAGAGGTAGGCGTTCTGCGGCACGAGGGCGAGACGGCTCCAGAGCCGCTCCAGCGACTGCTCGCGCACGTCGGCGCCGTCCACCAGGATGCGGCCGTCCGTCGCGTCGAAGGCGCGCGTGATCAGATCCACGACGGTGGTCTTGCCCGATCCGGTGCCTCCGATGATGGCCGTCGTCGCGCCCGGCCGGACGGAGAACGACAGGCCGCGCAGCACGGGCCGCTCGCTGTGCGGGTACGCGAACGTCACGTCGTCGAACCGGACGGCACCGGTCGGGACCGCCGGAGTGACCGGGTGCGCCGGCTCCGCGACGGTGGAGGTCGTGTCGACGACCTCGAGGATGCGCTGCGAGCTCGCTTCGGCACGCGGGATGAGGATGACCATGAAGACGGCCGCCATCACGGCGAACAGGATCTGGAAGATGTACTGCATGAACGCGGCGAGGTTGCCGATCGGCATGTCGCCGCTGTCGATGAGGTGCGCTCCGAACCAGATGATCGCGACGGTCGAGACGTTCATGATCCCCAGGAGGCTCGGGAACGCGAGGACGAAGATGCGGTTCACGGCGAGCTGCGTCGCCATGAGATCCCGGTTGGCGACCCCGAAGCGGCGCTGCTCGGCGGGAACGCGGATGAAGGCACGCACGACGCGCACGCCGGTGATCTGCTCGCGCATGATCCGCGTGATCGTGTCGATCTTCGTCTGGACCGCGCGGAAAAGCGGGACGGCCCGGACCATGAGGCTGCCGATGACCACCGCCATGAGCGGGACCACGACGACGAGGATCCACGAGAGCGTCGCGTCCTCGCGGACCGCCATGACGACGCCTCCCACGGCGAGGATCGGCGCGCTCACGAGGAACGTGAGCGCGATCTGGAGGAAGAGCTGCACCTGCTGCACGTCGTTGGTGTTGCGCGTGATGAGCGATGGCGTGCCGAAGCGGTGCATCTCTCGCGCGGAGAACATCTGAACCCGCTCGAACACGGCGGCCCGGACGTCGCGCCCCACGCCCATCGAGACGCGCGACGCGAAGTACACGGCGACCACGTTGAGCACGACGAGCCCGAGGGTGATGCCGAGCATGACGCCGCCGGTCCGCCAGATGAAGGCGATGTCGCCTTTCGCGATGCCGTCGTTGATGATCTCGGCGTTCAGGTTCGGGAGATAGAGGTTGCCGAGCGCTTGGACGACGAGCAGCGCCACGACGAGCACGACGGGCCCGGCGTAGGCGGGCAGGAAGCGTCGCAGCAGCGTGAGGAGCATGCGCAAAAGGCTAGTGCCTTTGCGTGAATGAGATGTGGATCTCCATCGCGCGCGAGGGGCCGTCCGGTCGCACGCAAAGGGACACATGGCGCGCGCTGTGCGGGGCATGCTGTCGGACATGGGGTCGCACCCTCCGCGCCACACCAAGATGCGCCAGCGCACGATCTCCGGTGGCGAGCCGCGTGAAGTGTTCAGCTTGTCGCGCCCGTCCAAGCCGCCGGCGAAGGCGATCCACGCGCGCAAGGCCGCGGCGCTGCGCACCGGCGGCAAGCGGCTGCCGGCAGGCATTCGCAAGCGGCTCGAGCGCGAGGGGCTGCCGCGGCGGACGAAGATGCGCGTCTCACGCAACGTCCGCGTGACCGCTACCCGCGCCGGCAAGCGGACACCGCGCCGGGCGAAGAAGCCGAACCCGGGCACGTGAGCCGGCGCCGTCTGTTCGCGCGGCCACATGTGTGGTATGAACCGCATTGTTGACTCAATTGGTCGGAAATACCCTCTCGCGCGGCCCGGACTGCTTCGGGCTCACCTGCTGGTGTCCCTGGGCGGCTAGCGCGGCCTGATCGGCGCGCGGCCGCCCGCTCCTCGAGCACCGACAAGCGCAGCACAACAAGAGGAACTGAGGGAGATCGGCCATGTCCGCCTACTCACGTCCCGAGGCGCTCGTCGAGACCGACTGGCTCGCCGAGCACGCCACCGACAAGAACGTCCGCGTCTTCGAGGTCGACGTCGACACGAGCGCGTACGAGCAGGGTCACGTCGCCGGCGCGATCGGGCTGAACTGGAAGACGCAGCTCCAGCAGCGCCCGGTGCGCGACCTCATCTCGAAGGAGGAGCTCGAGCGGCTCCTCTCGGAGAGCGGGGTCGCGCCCGACACGACCATCGCCGTGTACGGCGACAACAACAACTGGTTCGCCGCGTGGTTCTTCTGGCTGCTGAAGTACTACGGGCACGAGGACGTCCGCCTCGTGAACGGCGGCCGCGTCAAGTGGGTCGCCGAAGGGCGGCACCTCACGAAGGACGTGGCGACCTACGCGCCGACGTCCTACAGGATCGGAGGCGTAGACGAGTCGGTCCGCGCGCTGCGCGACGCGGTCATCGACGCGGCGCGCACGCGGTCCAAGACGCTCGTCGACGTTCGATCACCGAAGGAGTTCAGCGGCGAGCTCCTCGCCCCCGAGGACCTTCCGCAGGAGGGAGCGCAGCGCGGCGGACACGTCGCGGGCGCGGTCAACGTCCCGTGGAGCACGGCCGTGGCCGAGGACGGCCGCTTCAAGACGGCCGACGAGCTGCGGAAGATCTACTCGGCGAGCGTCAACGCCAAGGAGACGATCGCGTACTGCCGCATCGGCGAGCGGAGCTCGCACACGTGGTTCGTTCTCAAATACCTGCTCGGCAACGACAAGGTCCGCAACTACGACGGCAGCTGGACCGAATACGGCAGCCTCATCGGGGTCCCCATCGAGGCGGGATCCTGAGCTAGCGAGGTGGGGGGCCGCGCCGGCGAGGAGACCGGCGCGGCCCGAGCCGCTCGTTGCGTTACGCGCGTGTTCAACCGCCCGGCATCTGAGCGCCGGGGGTGCCGAGGTGCGTCCAGTGCGCGCCGCCGTCGACCGTCCGCTGGAGGCCGCCGCGCACGGTCGCGTAGCCCACGTTGGGGTCGCCGAAGACGATCTCCGGCGCAACGGGGGCCGCCTGCTGGTAGTCCGTCGCGTACTTGTGCCAGCTCGCGCCCGCGTCCGTGGTCTCCTTCGAGTCCTGCGGGAGGATCTGCAGCCACCGTGTCGCCGTGACCAGCGCGAGCGCGCCGTCCTCCGGGACGCCGCTGGCGAGGACCGTCCACGTCGCGCCGGCATCGGTCGAGCGATACACGTACCGCTGGGACGCTCCGGCGAAGGAGCGCCGGGCCTCGAGCAGCGCCGTCGTCCCGGTCCAGCGGATCTGGATCGGCTGCAACGCATCGCCGCCCCCCTGCGTGGGCTGGCCGGGGGGATCCGGGAGTCGCGTCGATGACCACGTCGCGCCGCCGTCCGTGGTGCGGTAGACGGTCGGCGCGCTGGAGGTGTCCGCGGCGGCGAGCAGCCCGCGGCGGGCGTCGGCGAACGCGACGACGCGCTTGCACTGCGCGAACGCGATGCCCGCGACCTTCAGCTGCGTCCACGACGCGGCGCCATCGATCGTGTGCCACAGCTCCGAGCGCTGCTGCTGGCACTGCGTCGCGGGCTGTTCCGCGACGAGCATCCAGCCCTCGGCGTCGTTCGCGAAGGAGATGGCCGCGACGAGGATGGCTCCGCTCGGATCCCGGGTCCCCGGTGCGGGGACGGCACGCTCCTGCCACGTCGTCCCCGAGTCGGAAGAGCGGAAGAGGCGCGAGCCGGCGACGAGCATCCACACGACGCCCTGGGACGGCGCGCTGAGCTGGGCGAACGTGGGCAGCGCGATCGGCGTGGCGCCCGGTGAGGCGGCAACGGCCGGAGACGCCGGCGCCGTCGGCGCGGGGGACGGCGAGGCGCTCGCGGCCGGTGAGGGGGTCGGTATGGGGAGCGCGCCGCCGGTCGTCGCCGTCGACCCACAGGCCGTGGCGACGACCAGCGTGAGCGCAAGGAGGGGGCGCATGAAGGACATCATCCGACCCTGAGACGTCGTGGTCGTCCGCATCAGGTGAGCGCCTCCTCCCGCTCGCGCGACGCTTCGGGCGCAAGAGCGGTGGTCGGCAACGCGAGCGCGAAGACGCTGCCCTGCGAGGTGGACGACTCGAGACGTAGCCGGCCGGCCATCCGTTCCGCGAGCTCCCGCGCGATGTACAGGCCGAGACCGCTGCCGGTCGAGCCTCGCGACGTCGCGCCGCGAACGAACGGCGCGAAGATCGTCTCCCGCTCGTCCGGCGCGATCCCGTGCCCCCGGTCTCGAACGCGCAGGAGCGCCATGTGACGGTCGGAGGCATCCCTCGTGACCTCGATCTCGATCGGCGTCCCCGCGGGCGTGTAGCGGATCGCGTTGCGGATCAGATTGTCGACGATCTGGTCGACGCGCTCGCGGTCCCCGCTCACGACGACGGGTTCGGCGCCGAGCGAGATGCTCACCCGGCGCGTCCCCTCGAGGCTCGCGATCGCTCTCTCCGCGGCCGCCGCGGCGACGTCGCGCAGATCGACCGAGCCGGTACGGACCGTCAAGCCCGCGCGCGACGCCGTCGAGAGCAGCGAGAGGTCGTCGACGAGCCGGACGAGGCGCGATACCTGATCCTCGGCGGCCCCCAGGACGCGCGGCAGGCGCTCATGCTCCTCGCTCGCCTTGACGTAGTGGCGCGCGAGCTGGAGGTTGCCGGAGAGGGACGTGAGCGGGTTGCGGATCTCGTGGCCGATGACGGCGAGGAGCGCGCTCCGCTGCCGCTCGGCCTCTTCGATCCGGTACAGGTCCGACCGCGCCGCGTTGAGCGACCGCCGCAGTCCGGCGCCAAGCGCGGTGATGACGAGACCCTCGAAGAGGAAGCCGACGATCTCCACGACGTCGCGCGTCGGGACGATGCGCAGCTCGAGCTGCGGAGCCTCGAGATATGCGACGACGAGGGTCGTGCCGACCGTCGCAACGAGACCGGGGCCGGCGCCGAAGAGGAGCGCGCTCGCGGCGACGGGGATGGTGAGGAACAGGTCCGGTCCCGGCTTCCACAGGGCCGGCTCAGCGATCTTGAGACCGGCGACGACGAGGGTGACCGCGACCGCGGAGCCATAGCGCGTCCAGGGCGGCTGCTCCGCGGCGATGACACGCGCGAGGATGCTGAAGGCGAGATCGCGAAGCCGCTCGACCGCTGCCATCCCTCTCGATGGAGCCTACCGCGGTCGTTCGGTGAGTGGATCAGTTCGGGCGCGTGCCTCCCAGCCGGAGCACCTCGCCGAGGAACGCGGCCTCCGGAAGCGCGCCGACGAAGCTGCCGGCGGAGTTCACGACCGTGTGCGGCACGCCGCGGACGCTGAACCGGTCCGAGAGCTCGGGGAACTCGTTCGCCGCCACGGTCGACGCACGCACGCGCGGGGACGCGAGCGCGAGGCGGTTGGCCATGCTCGCGGCGCTCGGGCAGTACGGGCAGGTCGGAGTGACGAACACCTGCAGGTCGATGTCGTTCTGTAGCGCGGCGAGAGCGGAGACCGTCTCCGCGCTGAGATCCGGGCTTCCGCTGGAGACCCGTTCGACGGCGTCGAGGAGCGTCGCGAACTCGTAGCCGGCGGGCAGGCCGCGAAAGGCGATGCGGGCCGGGTCTCCCGGCCGCCCGATCTCGAGCAGCGGGACGTTCCCCGGCGTCCCCTCCACCACGCTGAGAGCGATGTGTCCCGGCGCGGCCTCCACGAGAGCGTCGCCGATCTCGCGGAAGAGACCGCACGTCTCGCACTCGGGAGTCCCCGGGACGGCGAGAAGCCCGCTCCCACGCGAGGTGTGCAGCGTGAGCTGAACGGGAGCGATGACGCTCGTCCCGAGGCGCTCGCGCAGCTGCCGTTTCAGATCCTCGCTGACGATACCCATCAGCGGTGCCTCGCGGCGTTCGTGCGCAGCCCGATGACCGCGTACAGCGGGCAGAACCCGACGATCGCGGTCGCGAGCAGGATCACGGCGACGACGGCGGCCACTGCGCCGCCGGCGGTCGCGGGTCCGACGAGATACGACGCGACGGCGGCGACGACGCCGAGGATGACGCGAATGACACGATCGAGGGTCCCCAGGTTCGAGCTCATGTCAGCTACACCTCCATGGATCGCTCACCTGGAAGAACAGATCGGTCCGGAGCGTCATTCCTATCGCACGGCACTAGGGCCGATCGGCCCGCCACACGGGCTCCGCGGCGGTGCACCATCGCAGGATCGACGCTCGGGATGTGACCGCGTGACCGTGACCTTCGCGTTCGATCCGGACATCGTCCGCGTCGGCGCGCTCTCGATCGGGTGGCACGGCATCTTCACGGCGGTCGCGGTGTTCGTCGCGGTGGGGGCCGGCCTGCGAGGCGCCGAGCGGATCGGCTTCTCGAGCGACCGCCTCACCGGGCCCCTGACGTGGGCGATCGTCGGCGGGATGGTCGGTGCGCGCCTCTTCCACGTCGCCGACCATCTCGCGTACTACGTGGCGCACCCGCTCGAGGCGCTCGCGATCTACGAGGGCGGGATCGCGGTGTACGGGGCCTTCATCGGCGGGATCGTCGCGGGAGCGATCGCCGCGCGGCGGGCGGGGCTGCCCATCCCGAAGCTCCTCGACATCGCCGCTCCCGCGATGCTCATCGGTCAGGCCATCGGCCGTCTGGGCTGCCTCTCCAACGGGGACGCCTGGGGAGCGCCGACGGGCACCGACTACGGGATCGTGTACACGAACCCGAACGACCGCCTTCCCGCGGATCTCCTGGGCGTCCCGACGCACCCGTACCCCGCCTACGAGATCGTCGCCGCGCTCGCGCTGCTCGGGCTGCTCTGGCTGCTGCGGCGCGAACGCGTGTTCCGCGTCGACGGGCAGCTCTTCGCCTTCGCCGCGCTCGGCTATGCCGCCATCCGCTTCTCGCTCACGTTCTTCCGGCAGGAGACGATCGTGTGGGCGGGGCTCCAGGAGGCGCAGGTGATCTCGCTCGTCGCGGGCGCGGCCGCGATCGCGGCGCTCGCGCTTCTCCCGCTACGCGCGCCGGCTCAGGTGGGAGGGAATCGGGCCTCGTAGTCGGTCATCTCGCGGCAGCGACGGCACGTGCGATCGCCGGGCGAGGCGGCACGCGTGATCCCGCCGCGCAGCTCGTCGCCGCAGACGGTCCGCGCATCGGCGCGCGCTCCGCGCGACCCTCCGGGATCGAGCTGTCGATGCCATGCGGCATCGCCGCCGCTCGCGCGGATCCAGACCGCGGGGTGATCGGGCACTGTGGGCAACAGAGGGTTCGAACCTCTGACCTCCTCCTTGTAAGGGAGGCGCTCTGACCAGCTGAGCTAGTTGCCCGTTCCGACCAAAGTCTAGGCGGGGGCGCTCAGGCGCCGGTCGCCACGGGCAGCCACGGGATGTGCGGCGGCGGGAACAGCCGGACGTTGCGCCCGGCGATCAGGAGCGCGTCCGCCATCCCCTCGAGCCGGCCGAGCTGCACGGCGAAGTGATCCATCCGCTCGGCCGAGCCCTCGTCCTCCGACGACACCTCGGTCCCGCGCCGGGCGAGGAGCTGCCAGAGCTGGAAGTAGTCGCGCGCGAGATCGTCGGCGTAAGCACGCATCTGGATCTCGAACCGGCAGTGGAGGAACGACGAGCTCGCCGACTCGAACGCCGCGAGCCGCCCCAGGGCGTTGAGGAAGTCGGCGCGCAGACGGACGGTCTCCGGGTCGCTCGCCGCGGCGCGCGAACCCCGATAGCTCGCGCCGCGCGCTCGGGCCTCGCGCGTGAGGTCGCGGTGCCGCTCGTCGAGGCGCTTGCGGATCCGCTCGCCGCGGGCGGGGCCGTGGGTCCAGATGACGGGTGCGCGAGGTGGCATTGCATCTGCGATCATGCGGGGCTCGTGCCACGGGAACAAGACTTCACACCGAACGGTTGATGTGGGAGCATTGAACGAGGTAGGCCTCGCTGACCGGCTCCTCTCGTCGGCCCGGACGATCGCCCTCGTCGGGTACTCCGACAAGCCCCACCGCCCCGCAAGCTCGGTCGCCGCGTACCTGCGGTCGCAGGGCTTCCGCGTCATCCCCGTGAACCCGCGCCTGCGCGGGCGCGTCGTGGACGGAGAGCTTTCCTACGAGCGGCTCACCGACATCCCGAGGGACGTGCGTATCGACCTCGTCGACGTCTTCCGGCGCGGCGAGTTCCTCGACGACGTCGTCGACGACGCGATCGCGGCGAAGGCTCCGGCGATCTGGTTCCAGCTGTCGCTCGGGAACGTCGCGGCGGCGGAGCGCGCCGAGCGGGCCGGGCTGCAGGTCGTGTGGGATCGCTGCACGGCGATCGAGCATCGCCGCCTGCGCGCCGAACGGACCGATCCGAACGCGATGGAAGGCGCGTCCTGCCCCATCGAGCTGCGGCAGCCCTAGAAGCGCGCTCGGGGCGTGGGCTCGACCTCCTTCGAAACGTCCTCGCCGCGCGCGACGCGGACCCAGAACTCGTCCACCTCGACGCGCGGGTTCGCCGCGCGCACGAGGTCGATGAGCCCGGCGATGTCGCGCAGCCGGTAGGCCTTCGTGTTCACGCGCACGGTCGCCTGCCGGCCGCGGGCGAGGAGGTGCGGCGCGGAGACGCCCCCGTGCGCGCCGGCGTAGCGCTTGGCGTCGATGCGCTGGATCGAGCCGAGCGCGACCGCCTGCTGCTGTAGCCCGAGCCACGAGCGGTACACGAGCTCGTTGCCCTCGACGGCGATGGTCGTGAAGTAGAGCTGGTTGGCGACCATCGCGGCGTTGATGGCGAGGAGTCCCACGCCGATGACGATGAGCGCGCCGTCGCGTCCCGCGCCGCCGAAGACGAGGACGAGCAGGCCGGCGAGCGGGAACAGCGTGTAGGCGGGCCAGAGGAGCGCGGGGTCGGGTCGGACAGGCTTCGACCGGGCGGTGCCGCTGCCGCTCACGCCTCGAGCCTATCCCGACAGCTGCTCGACGGGGCCCGATCGCAAGGCGGCGACGCACCTCGTCGACCGCGCGAGCGCTCGGCTATGGCACTCCGGCCGTCCGATCGGAGCCGTTCGCTACTGTTATCGGGCTCGAACATATGGTCTATTAGCGAGAGATGGGTGAAGGCAAGGGCTGGGCGAGGGGGAAGACCGCCGCGACCGATCCGCGTGTGTCGCATGCGGCTGCGGCGCATCGCGGGCTCACCTACCGGCGTCACGTGTCAGTCGAGCAGGATGGACGCTACCGAGGTGCAGGCGCCAGAACCCTTGAACTCGAGTGGTCGCCGGCAATGGCATATGTTGTCGGTCTGCTGGCGACGGACGGTTGCCTGATCTCGGACGGGCGACACCTGAGCTTTAAATCCGCGGACGAACAGCTGGTTTGCACGTTCCTTGAGTGCCTCGGTCGACCGCTCACTTATCGGCGGATCGCCGGCCGTACCGGAAACACTCACTTTGAAGCGCAATTCAGCGACGTTCAGTTCTGGCGCTGGTTGGGCACGATCGGCGTGACGCCGACGAAGAGTCTCGTGCTCGGAGCACTCGCCGTCCCGGACGGCCTCACAGTCCATTGCGCTCGCGGTCTCCTCGACGGCGATGGATCCATCCTGGACTACTGGTACGACGGCACGGGTAAGGCTCGAGGCGGACGGTACGAGGCTCTTGTGACAGTGTTCAACTCAGCAAGCAGGTCGCATCTTGAATGGTTGCGCGAGCGCCTCGGCCGTCAGCTCGGAGTGATGGGAGCCCTCGTTGCCCAGCCGCCCAAAGAGCACAGGGCCATGATGTGGAGGCTGGCCTACGCGATCCGCGAGTCGACCAGGCTGCTGCCCCACCTCTATGCGTCGGCGGACGCGCCCTGCCTTCTTCGCAAGCGCCTGGTATGGGAGGGCTATGCGAGACGACACGGCGTCTTCACCTCGCCCTCGGAAACGGCAGAGACGGAGGCTCCCTATCGGTTCGCCCAGTCCGATCCCCCTCATTCAAGTCCTCGCAACGACGGTGACCTCGATCAAGGTGGACCGCGGAGCGACAGGGCCGGTATCATGAGATGCCCGCCCGGGTGGCGTAACCTGGTAGCCGCGTGAGTTCGAGGGGCTCATGCCCGTTAAGGGCGTGGGGGTTCAAATCCCCCCCCGGGCACACGAAAGCGCCGGCCGCGAGGCCGGCGTTCTTCATCTCCATCAGGGCGTGACGAGAACACCGCTCCCTTCGACCACATCACCGATCCGCACCGCGTCCACTCCGCGCGATGCGCACGCGCGCTCGAAGTCGACGCGGTGCGCCTTCGGGACGCCGAGGAGCAGACCGCCCGACGTCTGCGGGTCGAGCATGAGTCGCGTCGTCGCCTCGTCAATCCCTTCGAGCGTGACGAGGCCGCCGTCGACGAAGTGCTCGCGGTTCCGCTGCATCCCGCCGAAGTCGATCCCCGCTTCGGCGTGCGCGCGCGCGCCGGGCAGCAGGGGGACCGCGCCGGCGGAGATCCGCACGCGCACTCCGGAACGCTCCGCCATCTCGTGCGCGTGGCCGACGAGGCCGAACCCGGTGACGTCGGTGCCGGCGTGGAGGCCCGCCTCGAGCGCGGCCTCCGCCGCGCCGCGGTTGAGCGCCACCATGCTCGCGACCGCCGACGCGAGGTCCTCCGGGGAGATGAGCTGCCGCTTGTGCGCGGTGGTGAGGATGCCGGTCCCGACCGCCTTCGTCAGCCACACCCCGTCGCCGGCGCGTAGATGCCGCTTGAGGAGCATGCGACGAGGGTCGACGCGTCCGGTCACGCACTGCCCGAACTTCGGCTCGCGGTCGATGATCGTGTGACCGCCGGCGACGACGCCGCCCGCTTCGGCGACCTTGTCGACGGCGCCCATGAAGAGCCGCTCGAGGGTCGCCATGGGTGCGTCCTCGGGCCACGCGGCGACGTTGAGGGCGAAGAGGACCTCGCCACCCATCGCGTAGACGTCGGACATCGCGTTCGCCGCCGCGATCTGGCCCGCGGCGTAGGCGTCGTCGACGATCGGCGGGAAGAAGTCGACGGTCTCGACGATGGCGACGTCCGGCGCGACGAGGTACACGGCCGCGTCGTCGGAGGCGTGGAGCCCGACGAGCAGCTCGGGCGGCGTCTTCTGCTCAGCCAGGGGGCGCAGGACCTGCGCCAGTGGGCCGGGGCCCAGCTTCGCCCCTCAGCCGGCGCAGGTCGAGAGCGTCGTCAGCCGGATCTCGTCGCGATCGAACACGCGCGCAGGATAGGCGCGCCTCAGTGGATCGTGAGCGGCGAGCGGATCGCGGTCCACCACACGCCGAAGGCGAGGACGATGAGCAGGATCGCCAGCGCGAGGTTCGCGGGCTGCCTCTCGCGGCGGAAGACGACCAGCAGGAGAAGCAGCGCCGCGGCCGCGATGAGCGCGAGCGTCAGCACCGTGAAGACGAGCGCGAGCGTCATATGACGTTCAGCTCCCGGACCGGCTCTCCCTCCGCGTACCGGGACAGGCGCAGCGGCGAGATGTCCATCGACGTGCGGCCGTCGACGATCAGCTCGGCGACGATCTCGCCGGCCGCGGGCGCGTGCATCAGTCCGTGGCCGGAGAAGCCCGCCGCGACGACGAACCCGTCGACGCCGTCGACCGCGCCGAAGATGGGGTGCTTGTCCGGGGTGTCCTCGTAGAAGCCGGCCCAGCCCGTGCGCACGCCTGCCTTCTCGAGGATCGGCAGTCGCGCGAGCGCGCGCTCGACGATCGCCGGGAGGAAGTCCCAGTTCACGCTCTCGAGGTACCCGGGCGCGTCGTTCGGATCGACCATCCCCATCAGCAGCCCGCCGGACTCGCGGTGGAAGTACAGGGTGCTCGCCATCTCGACGGTGAGCGGGAAGGGATGGTCGAGGGCGGGGATCTCGTCGGTGAGGAAGATCTGCCGGCGCAGCGGACGGATGGGCAGATCGACGCCGGCGAGGGCTCCGACGACGTGCGCCCACGGTCCCGCGGCGTCGACCACGACGTCGCAGGCGATGCGCTCGTCGCCGACGCGGACGCCGCGCACGCGCCCCGCCTCGACGTCGATGCCCGTCACCTCGGCGTGCTCGCGGAAGCGCGCGCCGTGCTCGCGCGCGCGCGCGACGAAGCCGTGGAGGATGCTCGTCGGGTCGGCGTGGCCGTCCTTGGGACCGAACGTCGCGAAGAGCACGTCGTCGGTCACGAGCTCGGGAAAGATCGATCGGATCTCCGCGCGGTCGACGCGCCGCGCCGGTACGCCGAGGCGCTGCCACAGCGCGAGCGAGCGCTCGAACGCCGGCGCGAGCGCCTCCTCGGTGATGAGGATGAGGTAGCCGACCTGGTGGAACTGGATGTCGATGCCGAACTCGTCGGCGAAGCGCTCGAAGCGCGGGATCGAGCGCTGCGACAGCCGGACGTTGATCTCGCTCGAGAACTGATAGCGGATGCCGCCGGCGTTCTTGCTCGTCGAACCGGCGCCGAGGACGTCGCGCTCGAGGACCAGCACGCTCTTCACGCCGCGCGTCGCGAGGTGGTACGCCACCGACGCGCCGATGACGCCGCCGCCGACGATGACGACGTCCGTGGGCCGGTCCGGCACGGCCGGGATGCTATTCGTATGATCCGCGCGATGCCCGATCCGACGCGGAGCGAGTGGGTCATCGAGAAGACCGAGGCCGCCGCGCCCCGTGTCATGGTGACCACCGACCAGCCGGTCGCGACCGACGCAGCGCTCGACGTCCTCCGCGAAGGCGGCAACGCGATCGACGCCGCGGTGACGGCGGCCTTCGTGATGGCCGTCGCCGAGCCCGCGCTCTGCGGGATCGGCGGCGTCGCGGCGATGGCCATTCGGTTACCCGACGGCCGCGAGACGGTCATCGACGGCAGTGGGCTCGCGCCGCGCGCGGCGCGGCCGGACATGTTCGAGCTCGCGAGCGGGGCCGACGTGAAGGGAATGTACGGCTGGCCCGCCGCGGTCGGCGACGCGAACAACACCGGATATCGCGCGGTGGGCGTCCCCGGGATGGTCGCCGCGATGTCGCTCGCCCTCGAACGCTACGGCACGATCGGCCTTCGTCGCGCCGTCGCGCCGGCGGTCGCCCTCGCGCGCGAGGGCATCGAGGTCGACATCCACCTCACGAACACGCTCGCGACCTACGCCGACAAGCTGTGGCGCTTCCCCGACTCGAAGCGGACGTTCTTCAAGCCCGGCGGGCTGCCCCTCCATCCCGCGACCGCGCTCGAGGGCGGAGGCGACCGCCTCGTCCTCGGCGACCTCGCGCGCAGCCTCGAGGCGATCGGGTCCGACGGCGCGGAGGGCTTCTACCGCGGCGCGCTCGCCCGCGCCATCGTCGCGGAGGTGCGCGCCAACGGCGGGATCCTCGGCGAGGAGGACCTCGCGTCGTACGCGGCGCGCGAGATCGCGCCGGGCGCGACCGAGCATGCGGGGCATCGCGTCGCGACGCTCCCCGACTGCGGAGGCGGGGTCACCGTCCTCGAGGCGCTCAACGTCCTCGACGGCCTCGACCTCGCGTCGCTCGATCCGGCCTCTGCCGAGCACCTCCACCTCGTCGCGGAGGCGCAGCGCCTCGCGTTCGCGGACCGCTTCGGGCTCCTGGCTGATCCCGCGCAGGTCGAAGCGCCGTTCGCGCGACTGGTCGGCGGCGAGCGCGCGGCGGAGCTGCGGTCACGGATCGATCGCCGCCACGCTGGCGACCGCCGGACCGAGGTCGTCGCCGACGTTCCGCACACGACGCACCTCTGCGTCGTCGATGCGTCGCGCTCGTGCGTGTCGCTCACGTCGACGCTCGGCGGAGCGTTCGGGAACGCAGCTGTGCTCGGACGCACCGGGATCCTCCTCGCGAACGTGATGACGTGGTTCGACCCGCGTCCCGGACGGCGGAACTCGATCGCCGGCGGAAAGCGGATCCTGTGGGCGCCCGCGCCGACGATCGTGTCGCGCGGCGGTTCGCCGCGGCTCGTCGTCGGGGCCTCGGGCGGGCGGCGCCTCATCAGCGGCGTCCTGCAGACGATCGTGAACGTGCTCGACCACGGGAACGGGCCGCAGGACGCGGTCAGCGGCCCGCGTGTGCACGACGAGGGGACGGGGACGCTCGTCGACGCGCGCGTGCCGGAGAGGACGCGCAACGAGCTCGCGGCGATGGGCCACCGCGTCGTCACGGTCGAGGAGACGCTCTCGTCGGCGGCGTTCGGTCGCCTGAACGCGATCGCGATCGACGATGACGGTCTGCGCGGCGGCGTCGCGCGGATGCGTCCTTCGACCGCGGCGGGGTACTAGATCCTCTACACTGAGAGGCCCGCGAGCGGAAGTGGCGGAACGGCAGACGCGATAGGTTCAGGGCCTATTGCCCGCAAGGGCGTGGGGGTTCAAGTCCCCCCTTCCGCACCGCCAATGCCGCACCGGTACGATCGGCGCATGGCCCCCGATCCGCGTCCGTGGACGCGCGTCCGCACGGGTGAGCGGAAGGACCACCAGATCCTGAAGGTCGGCGTGGACGTCTTCGCGGATCCGCGCAGCGGCGTAGAGCACGACCGCGTGATCATCGAGGCCCCCGACTGGTGCAACGTCTTGCCCCTCACCACCGACGGCCGCGTCGTCCTCATCAAGCAGTTCCGCTTCGGCTCTCAGGAGGTCTCGCTCGAGCTGCCCGGCGGCGTGGTGGACGACGGCGAGACGCCGGAGGAGGCCGTGGAGCGCGAGCTCGAGGAGGAGACCGGGTACCGCGCCGGGCGCGTCGTGAAGCTCGGCGCGTACCGCAGCAACCCCGCGCACTTCACCAACCGCGTGCACGCCTTCGTCGCGCTCGAGTGCGCGGCGGTCCACGACGGCCACCCCGACGGCGCCGAGGACGTCGCGGTCGAGACGGTGGGGCCGCGCGACCTCGTGCGGCTCGTCGGTGAAGGCCGCATCACGCACGCGCTGATGATCGCATCGATCGGGCTCGCCGCCGTGCACGGCTACCTCGCCGTCGGCGAGATGCGCGCGCGCAACGTGCGCCGCGCCGCGGGCGGCTAGCGCCGGGGCATCGACCGCACCGACCAGTCCTCGACGTCCCAGAAGCGCTGCGACGGCTCCGAGATCTGCGCGATCTTGAGCCCCGCGACGCCCGTGCGCTGCACGTACAGGTCGTCGGAGAAGTAGAGGAAGACGACCGGGACCTCGGTCGCGATGGCTTGGAAGACCGGCTCGTAGAGCTTCTGCCGCTCCGCGCGGTCGTTCGTGCGCCGCGCGGCCTCGAGGTTCCGGTCGATGGGCAGCGTGGAGAAGCCGGACAGATCGGTGCCGGGGTCGTTCACCTGGCTCGAGTGGAAGAACGGGTACGGGTCGGGGTCGGGACCGGCGGTGATGCCGACGAGCAGGGCGTCGAAGTCGCGCGGTCGCACGACGCTCCGGACGAGCTGGTCGAACGGCATCGTGCTCACCTTGACGTCCATCCCGACCGCGTTCAGGTCCGACGCGATCTGTCGCGCCGCGGCCACGCGCGGCGGCTCGTCCGAGGTCGAGATCGTGAAGCGGAGCCCGACACCCCCCTTCTGGCGGACGCCGGAACCGGTCTCGTCGATCCAGCCCGCGCCGTCGAGGAGCGCCTTGGCTCGATCCGCGGAGTGGTCGTACTTGGCGATGGCCTTCGGGTAGGCCCACGACGTCGGCGGCACGAACGTGTCCGCGACCCGGCCGCGGCCGTCGATGGCCAGGTCGAGCACCTTGCCGCGGTCGATCGCGTACGCGATCGCCTGCCGCACCGCGCGGTCGCGGAAGACGGCCTTCTCCGGCCGCACGTTGAGGAAGAGCGCCGTGAAGTCGTTCGTCGGGTAGCTGTAGACGCTGAGGCTCGGGACGTCGCGCGCGCGCTCGGCGTCCTGGCTCGCGATGCCCGCGACGCCGTCGATCTCGCCGCGCGACAGCGCCGCGAGCGCGTCCGACGTGTCACGGAAGGAGCGAAGGATGAAGCGGTCGAGATAGGGGCGCGACCGCTGCGGGCGCGTGCGATAGAAGTCGGTGTTCGCGACGAGCACGACGTCGCCGGCGGTCGCGTCGCTCACCCGGAACGGGCCCGAGCCGATGGGGTGCTGATCGAAGGGCTCGGCCGCGAGGCGCGCGTACGTCACGCCGCTCAGGCGGTGCGCCGGGAGGAGCGGGAACGTCGTGCTCGCCGCGAACGGGCCGTACGCGTCCGGCAGCGCGAAGCGCACGACCCGCTCGCCGATGCGCGTCACCGCGACCGAGCGGAAGGCCTCCTTGTACGGGCCTGTGTAGAGCGGGTCCTGCAGCAGCCCGACGGTGTACACGACGTCGTCCGCGACCACGGGCTCGCCGTCCTGCCACCGCGCGTCGTCGCGGATCGTGAACGTCCACACCTTGCCGTCGGCGCTGACGTCCACCTTCGACGCGAGATCGGGGACGATCTCACCGGTGCGGTCGGCGCGCGTGAGCCCGGTGAAGGCGAGGCGCGCGACGTCGCGGTCGACGGGCGTGACCGCGAGGAGCGGGTCGAGGTGCCGGTACCCGCCGACGACGCCTTCGACGTAGCTGCCACCCGAGACCGCGACGAGCGACGGACGACCTTGGTCGGCGACGACGGCGCCCGCGCTCGCGATCGCGAGCAGGAGGACGAGGGCGACGACGACGAGCTTGTCGCGACGGGTCAGGCGGCGCTCCGCGGCATCAGCGAGGGTCCGGTCGCGTCGAGCGCGTTAGCCGCCGCTGGGACGCGCACCCACGAGCGAGATGAGCACGAACACCGTCGCGAGGACGATCGTGAGGCGGAAGAGCACTCGCTCGAGGCCGCGGCGGCTTCGATACGCCGTCGACTCGCCCCCGAAAGTGGACGAGAGACCCGTCCCGCGTGCCTGCAGGAGGATCGACGCGCCGACGGCGACGGCGATGAGCAGCTGAGCGACCTGAAGGAGATCCATGGGAGAGGCTCAGTGTACCTGAGCGCGCGGCTGCGGGGGCGCCGTCGGCCGGTACACCCAGAGCTCCGGCGTCGACCGCTCGAGCGCGTAGTTCGCGAGGACGGCGCGCACGAGGGCCGGATCCCACCGCGCGCGCTCGTACGCGGGCGCCGCGTCGAGGTGCGCGAGGTCCGCCTCGCTCACCACCGAGGCGAACTCGCGACGGGTCACGCGCCCGATGACGAAGTCCGGGTCGACGATCCCGTGCGCCGCCAGGCGCGACCACAGAAAGAGGTCGTCCACCACCGGCATGCGGCCCTCGGCGACGAGGAGGCCGCTGTCTTCGACGAGATGGTCGCCCGGACCGAGCGAGCGGATGACGTCCGCGCGCCCGGCGCGTCCCCACGCACCCGTCGTGATGACGCGCCCGGGGAGGATGGCATACGGGGTGAGGAGAGCGACGCCGAGCGCGAGCTGCACGAGGCCCGAGATCGGAACAGCCGGCGAGAGCCGGAGTCGCGGCGCGATCGTCGCGAGCGCGAAGAGCGTCGCCGCGGCGGTGTCGAGCAGGTAGTTGATCGTCGCCCCCTCGCGCCCCGCGAGGAGCACCACGCCCAGCGAGCCGATGAGGTACGCGAGCGCGATCCCGCGCAGCGCCCCGGCGAGCGCCGCCGCGGCGACGAGGATCCCGAGCGTCGCGGCGCCGAGGACGAGCACGAGGAGCGTCTGCCCCGCGCCCCACGACAGCTGGTTCCACACGACGACGTGGCGGTACACATCGGCGGGTCCGAGCGCGATCGCTTGCGCGGCCCCCAGCACGACAACGACGATCGCTCCGGCGAGAGCGCGCAGCCCGACCGGACGCGAGCGCGCGAGCGTCCACGCGACGACCGCCACGGCGGGAAGGATGGCCGTCGGCTTCGACCATGCCGCCGCGGCGAGGAGCGCGCCCGCGACGACCCCGATGGCGCGCTCATCGCGCGACGCCGCGCGCTCCAGCAGCGCGACACCCGCGATCGTCAGCGCGACGGCGAGCAGGTCGGGCTTCACCGCCGCGCCCCAGATCGCGACGGGCGCGAGAGCGATCCACGAGAGCGCGAGCCCGGCGCGGACGAGGAGGCCGCCGCCGAACGCGCGGACGTCGATGACGAGTGCGACGGCGAGCGCGCTGAGGA